>NZ_JAQDVB010000001.1:0-215695 GCF_027674365.1 Coprococcus sp. AM11-30B
AAAGTGCTTCGTTCGACTTGCATGTGTTAAGCACGCCGCCAGCGTTCATCCTGAGCCAGGATCAAACTCTCGTTAAAAATGTTTGTATCCGGGTCAGAATCGCTTGGCAATTCTGTTCCTGTTTACTGTTCTGGTTTGACATCTTTCGATGTCCGTTCTTGAAAAATCTCTTGTAAGAATTTTCAGGGTTTGTTGTCTATTGTTCAGTTATCAATGTTCTTTATTCATGCGACAGCTTTTATATTATATCAAAGTGTTTCATGTTTGTCAACAACTTTTTTATTTCTTTTTTGCTGTTGTGAAGCAGTTCCTCACGCGACAGCTTATTTAGAATAGCATATTCATCAAGGCTTGTCAACAGCTTTTTGATTTCTTTTTGCAATTTACTTTTTTCAAAGTTTTCGTCTGAATATTCCCATACTCATGCTCGAATTTTTATGCAAAACTTTTTATTTTTCATCCGCTCTGCCTCTGCATGCCACTCCTTAGTCTCTGTCTCGACCAGCGAACGATGTTATCTTACCACGGCTTTCCTGAATTGTCAATGTTGTTTTTATATTTTGCGCAATTCAGAATATTCTGACATTTTTTGTGTCTCAGTTCAGTCCTCCGTTTAAGTAAGCTATTTCCTTACTCGCCAGAATCGGAATCTTTAAAGACCTTTAACTTTTATAATTTCGTAATTGCTATGATACCAGGGTCAAAAGGTCAGAAAGCCGATGCAAGCTTGCTTGCAAGAGGATTTTTGACCTCTTGACCCGCCAAAAACATGAGTAAGTAGCCATTTTTCAAAGAAAAATGAGCGGATTACGAATGTTTTTGAGGATTGCGAGAGTGCAAAGCACGTAGCAATCTGGTATCAAAGGGGTCAAAATACCTTTTGACTCCAACATCATTGCTATGTAAAAGAGGGAACAGAAATTATCACATCTATCCTGTTTCCTCTTTAGATGTTCTCCTACTCAATCAGTCCGATTGCCTCGTTAATGCTTTTCACTCCAATGATTTTGATCCCACCAATGCTCTTCACGCTATCCAAAGATACTTCTGGCACAATACACGTCTCAAATCCAAGCTTCTTCGCCTCTGCCACCCGCTGTTCCGGCATATTTACCGCGCGGACTTCTCCGCTTAATCCTACTTCCCCAAACACAATTGTCCGTTCATCAAATGGTCTGTTCTTATAGCTTGATACGATCGCCATCACGATTCCAAGGTCTATCGCCGGTTCATTGATCTTGATACCTCCGGCAATATTTACATAGGCATCGTAATTTCCAAGATGATATCCAATCCTTTTTTCCAAAACCGCCATCAGAAGGTTCACCCTGTTGTAATCTGTTCCTGCTGCTGTTCTTCTTGGCATTCCAAAATTGCTTTCGCATACCAGCGCCTGGATTTCCAGCAAGATCGGACGTGTTCCTTCCATCGAACATGCCACAACAGATCCAGATGCATTTTCCGGGCGCCCATTCAGCATAAATTCTGATGGATTTTCCACCTCCCGAAGACCATCTCTTCGCATTTCAAATACACCAATCTCATTCGTCGAACCAAAACGATTTTTCACTCCTCGAAGAATCCGGTAAGATGCATGCCTGTCTCCTTCAAAATACAGAACCGTATCTACCATATGTTCCAATACTCTTGGACCGGCGACAGTTCCTTCTTTTGTAACATGTCCGACAATAAAAATCGAAATCCCAAGCCCTTTCGCAAGCTGCATCAGCGTATTTGTTGCCTCTCTGACCTGCGACACACTTCCCGGTGCGGAACCGACTTCTTCACTGTACATTGTCTGAATCGAATCAATGATCACGGTATCTGGCTTTTCCTTTTCAATCACATTACGGATCAGTTCCAGATTAGTCTCACAAAGTAAAAGCAGATGATCATTAAATTCTCCCATCCTCTGTGCACGCAATTTGATCTGGCGAAGCGATTCTTCCCCTGATATATACAAAACCTTTCGTTCTTTTTTTGCCAGTTTCTGACACACCTGCAGGAGCAGCGTTGATTTACCGATTCCCGGATCACCACCTACTAAAATAAGGGAGCCCGGTACGATTCCGCCTCCCAGTACACGGTCCAGTTCTTTAATCTCGGTTGTCACACGCTCTTCATTCTCTGTCTTTACTTCGGACAATGGTACAATATGAATCTCTTTTGCCGCTTTAACCGCTGCCGTTTTCGACGTTGTCACACGCTCTTCCACGAAAGAGTTCCATTCCTTGCACATCGGGCACTGTCCCAGCCATTTTGATTCTTCATGCCCACAATTCTGGCAGAAAAAAACCGACTTTTTTGCCTTCGCCATATTCCAGCTCCTTATCTATCTTAAAAAATTACCAACTGCTTCTCTTGCCTGTTCCCAGTTTATATACTTTCGGTAAAGAAAGAGCCTGCCGAAGCAGACTCTTTTACTTTTCTTAAATACCTATGTACTTCAGACAACCCTTGTTATAATCATTGTCCTACTTTCTTACGACCTTGATCTCAACGCTTTCTTTTCCAAGTTCTGCACTTACACTGAGCTTTGCGCTTAAGTTTGTCTTCATATCACCAACATTCATATCATTCATATATACGATATAATCGGTATCCGGTTCAAGTTCCAATGTGATCTGTGCATCTCCTGTCCCTGATACTTTGAATGAGATCACATCCTCTGATACTTCAAAATGCTCTACTGCAGTTCCCGGAACAGATTCATATACGAACATTCCATTCTTCTCAAGCTTTGTAATCTCTTTGAATGTCTTTACTTTATATATATCTCCCTGAAATTCAAATCCATCCTTTTTTGTCTTTGTATCCAGAGTGTAATCACCGAAACTGAGTGTTCCGTCTAATTCACTTCTGATGAGCTCTTTGACTACTGTCATTGTTCAAATCCTCCTAATGGTCTTTCTCTTTCGACTTGCGGACTGTGAATTTTCCACACATCCGAACCGTTTTTCTTATTATATAATAAAACTTCTTCTTTTGCTAGTTGTTTATCTCTCTGACTGTAAATTTTATTTCCTTTTTAGAAATACCGGCTTCCACATGGTCTCCACGTTTGATCTCTCCATTCAGAAGTGCTTCTGCAAGTTTGTCTTCCAGCTGGCTCTGTACCGCCCTTCTCAGCGGTCTTGCACCATACTTCTTGTCACTTCCGGTCTCAACAATATGCTTCTTAACAGAATCACGCACAACCAGTGTAATTTCAAGCTGCTCTTTTGCTCTCTGCACAACTTCTTTACACATCAGCCCTACGATCTTCTTCATATTGTCCTCATTCAGCGGATGGAACACGATGATCTCATCAATACGGTTCAGGAACTCGGGACGGAATAACTGCTTTACTTCGTCCATCACATTTGCTTTCATACGCTTGTAATCCGCCTTCTGGTCTTCCTGCTGGGTAAATCCAAGCTTCTTCGGTTCAATGATCGCCTTGGCACCTGCATTGGACGTCATAATGATAACCGTATTGCGAAAATCTACTTTTCTTCCCTGCGAATCTGTAATATGCCCGTCATCCAGTACCTGAAGTAAAATATTAAACACATCCGGATGTGCTTTCTCAATCTCATCAAACAAAATGACAGAATATTGATTTCTGCGTACTTTCTCGCTGAGCTGTCCGCCATCCTCATGTCCCACATAACCCGGAGGCGATCCGATCATCTTGGATACACTGTGCTTCTCCATATATTCGGACATATCTACCCTGATCATGTCTTCTTCATTTCCAAAAAGTGCTTCTGCAAGAGCTTTGGAAAGCTCTGTCTTTCCAACACCGGTAGGTCCGAGGAATAAGAATGAACCGATCGGACGTGCCGGATCTTTTAATCCCACTCTTCCTCGTTTTACTGCTTTGGAAAGTGCCTGGATTGCCTCTTCCTGACCGATCACACGCTTTTCCAGTGTCTTATCCAGCTTTTTCAGGCGTTCGCTCTCAGATTCATTCAGTCTTGTTACCGGGATCCGTGTCCACATGGAAATTACATCCGCAACATCTTCTTCTGTTACCGGAACCTTTTTCTTTTCATTCTTTTTATTGAAACGCTTTTTCGCCTGCTCTAATTTCTTTTCTTCTTCCTTCTGTTCTCTGTGAAGCTCCGATGCCTTTTCAATATCTCCTGCTTTCAGCGCCGCTTCTTTTTCCTGTTCCAGCTTTCCGCAACGGATTTCTGTCCCAACAATATTCTCCGGCACTTTAAATCCGCGGAGTTTTACTTTTGAACAGCTTTCATCTAACACATCAATTGCCTTATCCGGAAGAAAACGGTCATTGATATAACGGCATGACATATGTACTGCCGCTTTCAACGCGTCCTCTTCGATCTCTACATCATGATGAGCCTCATATTTTTCTTTCAGACCTTCCAGGATCCGGATACACTCGTCTTCTGTCGGTTCTTCAACCGTAACCGGCTGGAATCTTCGTTCCAGAGCCGCATCCTTCTCAATATACTTGCGATATTCCGTAAGAGTTGTCGCACCGATCAGTTGCATCTCCCCTCTTGCCAGAGATGGTTTCAGAATATTGGATGCATCAATCGCACCCTCTGCACCACCGGCACCGATAATGGTGTGAAGTTCATCTAAGAAAAGGATAATATTGCCCGCCGTCTTTACCTCACGGATCAGTTTTTTCATGCGCTCTTCAAATTCACCACGATACTTGGAGCCTGCAATCATCCCCGGAAGATCCAGCACCATGATCCGCTTATCTTTCATGCTTTCCGGAACAATTCCTTCCGCGATCTGTCTTGCAAGTCCTTCCACGATTGCTGTCTTACCGACTCCCGGCTCTCCCACAAGGCACGGATTATTCTTGGTCCGTCTGCTCAGGATCTCCATGATACGTGCAATTTCTTTTTCACGTCCAATAACCGGATCCAGCTTTCCTTCTCTTGCTTCCTGTGTCAGATCCGTACTGTACTGGTCTATAATTCCGCCAACAGTTTCCCCATCCTTCTGATTTTCCATATACTCTTTCGGATCAATTCCCGCCGCAAGCAGAAGATCCTGAAAAAGTTTTTGAATATTTACATTCAGGGTCATCAACATACGGGTAGCCACACAATCTCCATCTTTGAGCATTGTAAGCAGAAGATGTTCGGTTCCGACTTTTTCAGATGCAAGCTGCGCTGCCTCATTCTGGCTTTCTTCCAGAATATATCGAAGTCTCGGACTGTACTCCAGATGCTTTCTTTCCTTCTTAGCTGCCTCAGGAGCAGATACAAGGATATCCATTGCTTTTTCCATCTGTTCTTCATCGACTTTATTCTTATCAAGCACCTGCCCTGCAACTCCGGTAAAAACCCTCTTAAGCCCGAAAAGAAGATGTTCTGTCCCAACATATGGATGCTTCAGTTCGGCTGCAATCTTCCGTGCCATATTCAGCGCTTCCTGCGCCTGCCTTGTATATTGCTTTTCTGCCATATAATTTTAGTCTCCTTTTTTCAATCTATCTCTGTTCATAATCTGCATAGATCTCGTCTACCAGTTCATGAACTTCTTCTTTCGTAATGTTTTTGCAACTTCCTTTTGCCAGAAGTACCCGAAGCTGCTCTTTCAGATCCTGCAAAGCTTCCAGCTTATCTTCATCAATACAGATCACCGCACCTCTTCGTCTGTCAAGCTGAAGGAAACCTTCCTGCCGCAGGACATTGTATGCCTTATTCACTGTATGCATATTGATTCCGATATTATCTGCCAGCTGTCTCACAGACGGCAAAGTATCTCCTTCATGAATCGTCGAAGTGGCAATTCCCATAATGATCTGATTCCTGAGCTGTATATAAATCGCCTCATCACTGTTAAAATCAATTTCAATCAGCATAAAACGCACTCCTTTTTCTATTGTACCGGCATCGCCATTGTTATATTCATGTTAGCACAGACGACACTTTTTGTAAAGGAAACAGTATGTAAAAAAGCACTACCTCTTCTTACTCACACTTTTTTGTGCTTTCCGTTTCAGAAGTAATGCTTTTCATTTCTTATTTCCGATTTCTTTTTCTCACGTTCAAACCTCTTCAACCTAAAATTTTCTTCAGATCCTCATCTACTGTACTGATCGGGGTAATCTGATACTCTTGTACCAGGTAATTCAGAACATTCGGTGACACAAACGCCGGAAGCGTCGGACCCAGGTAAATATTTTTGATTCCGAGCGCCAGAAGTGTCAGCAGAATCGCAACCGCTTTCTGTTCATACCATGACAGAATCATAGACAGTGGAAGTTCATTTACCTCACACCCAAACGCTTCTGCAAGAGCAATTGCAACTTTAATCGCACTGTACGCATCATTACACTGTCCCATATCTAAAATTCTTGGAATCCCCTCAATTTCTCCGAGCTTCAGATCATTCAATCTGTATTTTCCACATGCCAGCGTCAGGATGATCGTATCCATCGGTGTCTTTTTCGCAAATTCCGTGTAGTAGCTCCGGCCCGGTGCTGCGCCATCACAGCCTCCGATCAGAAAGAAATGCCTGATTTTCCCCTGCTTTACCAAATCCACGATCTTTCCTGCATTTTCCAGAACTGCGTTGTGTGCAAATCCGGTCATCACGGTTGTTCCTCCATTAATCCCTGTCATCGGATGATCTTCCGGATATCCACCGCATTCCAATGCTTTTGCAATAACCGGCGTAAAATCTTTGTCCGCACCAATATGAACCATCTCCGGATAAGACACCACCGAAGTTGTAAACACCCGGTCTGCATAGCTCTGTCTGACCGGCATCAGACAATTTGTCGTAAATAAAATTGGCGCAGGAATATTATGGAACTCAAATTGCTGACTCTGCCAGGCCGTTCCGAAATTACCTTTCAAATGCGGATATTCCTTTAATTTTGGATATCCGTGTGCCGGAAGCATTTCACTGTGCGTATAAATATTGATGCCTTTATCTTTTGTCTGCTCCAGAAGCAGCTTCATATCATGCAGATCATGACCACTGACTACAATAAACGGTCCCTTTTCTATCGTAAGCGGAACTTCTGTCGGAATTGGATCTCCATAGCTTTCCGTGTTTGCTTTATCCAGAAGTTCCATGCAGCGCAGGTTGATTTTACCGGTTTCTATGACTACCGGAAGCAGTTCTTCCATCCTTTTTTCTTCTCCCAGAATCCTCATTCCCTTATAAAAGAAATTCATAATCTCCGCATCCACATATCCCAGTGCCCATGCATGATAAGCATATGCCGCAGTCCCTCGTAAGCCAAACAAGATCAATGACTTTAACGAACGGATATCTTCCGGTGCCTCCCAGATCTTCTGTACATTATAAGCATCTTTTCCTGGTTTTCTGTTTTCTGCTTCTTCTCTGATCTCATCTGACAGTTTTTTCACTGTATCACTGTTGAAATTTACATTTGTAATCGTGGTAAACAGACCTTTTAACATCAGTTCATCCGAAGATCTGCTTCTTTCATTTTCTGTAACTGCCCTTGCCAGCCGGATCAGTTCACCAGTCAGTTCATCTTGAAGATTTGCTGTATCCGACTTTTTCCCACATACACCTGTATGTCCTTCGCAGCCCGTGTTATGAGCGGTCTGCTGACATTGAAAACAAAACATTTCCTCCATTTCTTTTTCCTCCATGTTTTTTTAATAGCATGTCAAAATATAGAAAATCTATACCGGAAGAACATTTTTCTTTATTATTCAAATAATATTTTTCAAACATCCAGACTATGGTTCGCAAACTAAAAAAGGATGGCCCACAGACTTTCATCTGCAAGCTATCCTTTTCTGCACGATTCTATTTCAGATTTTTTATTCTACGATGAGTCCTTCTTTTTCAATCACATCGATTACCTGAGTCACATACTTTTCGCAAAGCTCGTCCGTCGCCGCTTCAACCATGACACGGATTACCGGTTCCGTTCCACTTTCACGGACAAGGATTCTTCCGTCATCTCCAAGTGCTTCTGCAACTGCATCGACTGCTCTGACCACTTCCGGATTCTCCCTTGCTGTCTTCTTATCTGCCACACGCACATTTTTCAGAAGCTGTGGATAGATCTTCACTTCTTCTGTCAGCTGTCCGAGGGACTGTTTGGTCTCCATGATAACTTCCATCAGCATCAGAGAAGTCAGAATACCATCTCCTGTCGTCGCATGCTTACTGAAAATAATATGTCCGGACTGTTCACCGCCCAGCATGAATCCATTCTTAACCATGTTCTCATAGACATATTTGTCGCCGACCTGTGTCTTTTCGTACTTCATGCCAATCTTGTCGCATGCTTTATAAAGTCCAAGATTCGACATGATAGTAGTAACGATGGTATCGTCTTTTAACTGACCATGTTCTTTCATATATTTGCCACACACATAAAGGATCAGATCCCCGTCAACAACATTTCCATTCTCATCAACAGCGATGCAGCGGTCCGCATCTCCATCGTATGCAAATCCGACATCCAGACCATTTTCTTTTACATATTCCTGGAGCACGTTAATATGTGTAGAACCGCAATTTGTGTTGATATTGGTTCCATCCGGCTCATTATTGATCACATAAGTTTTTGCTCCAAGTGCATCAAATACGCTTTTGGCAATACTTGAAGAACTTCCGTTGGAACAATCCAGTCCGACTTTCACCTCTTTAAAAGAACGGGTTGCCAGACTGATCAAATGTCCGATATAACGGTTTCTTCCTGCTGCATAATCTACGGTTCTTCCGATCGCCTCTTTTTTAGCAAGCGGAATGTCTCCGGATTCCCCATCAATATAAGCTTCCACTTTGGCTTCTACTTCTGCTTCCAGCTTCTGACCTTTACTGTTGATCACTTTGATTCCATTATCATAGTACGGGTTATGGCTTGCAGAAATCATGATTCCGCAGTCAAAATCTTCGGTTCTTACCACGTAAGACACGCTTGGAGTCGTCGTCACATGAAGAAGATATGCATCTGCTCCTGACGCAGTAAGTCCTGCCGCCAGTGCATATTCAAACATATAGCTGCTTCTTCTGGTATCTTTACCAATCACGATTCTTGCCTTGTGTTCCTGTCCGTAATACCAGCCAAGATAACGTCCTACCTTAAACGCATGCTCTACCGTCAGTACTACATTAGCTTCTCCACGGAATCCATCTGTTCCGAAATATTTACCCATAATTATTATCTCTCCTCCGGCTTAAAGCCTTTCTTTATTCTGCAAATCTTACTGTCTGTTCCTGGATCAGCTGCTGATCTTCAAAATAGTTGATCTTCATCGCATCTTTTACTTCTTTTAAAGTCTGTGCTGCCACTTTTTCAGCTTCAATACTTCCTTTATGAAGGATCTCGTAGATCTCCGGAATCTTCTTCTCCAGTTCTTTTCTTCTTGCACGGATCGGTGCAAGCTCTTCCTGCATAACCGCATTCAGGAACTTCTTAACCTTAACGTCACCAAGTCCACCACGTCTGTAATGATCCTTCAATTCATCCAGATTCTTATAATCCGGCAGATATTTTTCAAAATGTTCATCTGTACAGAATGCATCCAGATAAGTGAAAACGGAATTCCCTTCTACCTGTCCCGGATCAGATACCTTCAAATGATTCGGATCTGTATACATTCCCATGATCTTCTGTCTTACTTCTTCCTCGGAATCAGACAGATAAATACAGTTACCAAGGGATTTACTCATCTTTGCTTTTCCATCCGTTCCAGGAAGACGGCAACAGCTTTCGTTCTCCGGAATCAGCGCTTTCGGCATAACCAATGCTTCTCCATATACACTGTTGAATTTGTGTACGATCTCACGGCACTGTTCGATCATCGGAAGCTGATCCTCACCTACCGGTACAGTCGTTGCCTTAAACGCTGTGATATCTGCTGCCTGGCTGATCGGATAAGTAAAGAATCCTACCGGAATACTTGCTTCAAAATTACGCATCTGGATCTCCGATTTAACCGTTGGGTTTCTCTGAAGACGGGATACCGTAACCAGATTCATATAATAAAAAGAAAGTTCTGTCAATTCCGGTACCTGTGACTGGATGAAAATCGTGGATTTCTCCGGATCCAGTCCGCATGACAGATAATCCAGTGCAACCTCAATAATATTCTGACGTACCTTTTCCGGGTTATCTGCATTATCAGTCAGTGCCTGTGCATCTGCGATCATGATAAAGATCTTGTCGTATTCTCCGGAATTCTGCAGTTCTACTCTCCGCTTTAAGGATCCAACATAATGTCCGACATGAAGCCGTCCGGTTGGTCTGTCACCTGTTAAAATAATTTTCTCCATTGTTTTTATGTTCCTCTCTGTCGTATTATTCCTGTCTTTTCTTTATTCTTCTTTGTCCGTATCCTCAGCCGGAAGCTCAGATGTACAGTATGCACATCTGGTTGCCGCGATCGGGATTTCTGACATGCAGTACGGGCAGATCTTCGTAGCCGGTGCTTCTTCCTCCTTCTTAAGCAGCTTTTCTGTTCTTGAAGCAAGATTGTTCATCACTTTTACAAAACAAAAAATAACAAGTGCCATCAGAAGAAAGTTGATCACCGCGGTAATAAAATTGCCATATTTGATCGTGTCATTCTCACCAGATCCGATCCGGATCACCCAGTTGGAAAAATTGACCCCACCAGTCAGAAGACTGATCACCGGCATGATCATATCATTTACAAGAGAATTCACAATCGACTGGAATGCACCACCAATAATAACGCCGACTGCAAGATCCATTACATTTCCCCTTGCAATAAACTCTTTGAATTCTGCAATAAATCCTTTTTTAGCCATCTCAAATCCTCTTCTTTCGTTCCTTTTAGTCTTCTGCGCCATATAAGGATATTGTACTACATTCCAAACAAGATTTCCACTATAATTCCGCACACTACACTGATTCCGTAAAGTGTTGCGACGATCATCACATTCTTCTTCCAACTATGGTTCGTCTTAAAAAGCACGATCAGTCCGATTCCGGCACATGACAAAAGTCCGGCAAACATACTGCCGACATTTAAGACTCCCTCAAGATAAAATTTCGTAATTGTAATAGAAGCTGCGCAGTTCGGAATCAGACCGACAAGACCAGCCAGAAAAATTCCGGCAATTGGATAATGCGTCACCACGTTCATGACCTGTTCCATTCCAATCAACTCCACAACTGCATTTAACGCAAAAGAAATTACATATATAAATACCAGAATCTGTACCGAATGGATGAGTGCTGATTTTACAATGCTTCCTTCTTCACAGTGACAGTGGTCATGCTCACAGATATCATGAATGTGCAGTCCTCTCTGGTATCCTTTGCCTAGCACCCGCACTCCGATATCAACCAGAATCCCTGCAACAATACCAACGATAATCTTTCCGATTAAAATTGCCATGATCTTACGGACATCCGCCTGCTCTGAGATCAGGATCGGAAGCATCTCATCTGATGTAGACAGAAAAACAGCGATCATCGTTCCAACTGTGATGACTCCGCCGGAATACAGATTTGCTGCTGCTGCCGAAAATCCGCACTGCGGAACAACGCCAAGGATTCCACCGATCACAGGTCCTTTTTTCCCTGCTCCAAGAAGCATCCGCACCGTCTTCTGACCGGCTTTATTCTCCAGATATTCCATCGCAAGGTATGTCAGGAAAAGGAAAGGTATCAGTTTCACAGTGTCAATTGTTGTATCTTTTAGTATATCTATAAACAGTTCCATCTTGTATCTCCCTTCTTGGTTTCACTATTCTAATCCGTTTTGTCATTTTACACTGTCGCTGACAAAAATGCAAGTAGAATAAATTAGTGTGGCAAAGCAACAAAAAAGAATTATCCCCATCACGTTAAGGATAATTCTTTCTTGTTTTACATTATGCTTTTGACATCTATTTTACTTTCAGTGTTCTCATGGAGTTCAGGATTGCGATTACGGATACTCCTACATCGGCAAAGACGGCTTCCCACATATTGGCCATGCCGAGGGCTCCCAGGATGAGGACCAGAACTTTGACACCGAGGGCAAAGACGATATTCTGATGTACGATCTGGAGAGTTTTTCCTGCAATTCTCATAATGGAGGATATCTTAAGGATATTATCATCCATCAGAACAACATCTGCGGCTTCGATTGCTGCATCGGATCCCATGCTTCCCATTGCGATTCCGATATCAGCTCTGGAGAGTACCGGTGCATCATTGATACCATCACCAACAAAACCAAGCTTTTCTTTCTCACTGAGTTCTCCGAGAAGTGCTTCAACCTTATCTACCTTATCCCCCGGAAGGAGATCTGTGTAGACTTCATCGATTCCAAGGCTTTCTGCTACTGCTTCACCGACATCTTTTCTGTCACCGGTAAGCATAACTGTCTTTTTGACACCGCTTTGTTTGAGCTGCGCGATCGCACGTTTGGCTTCCGGTTTGACCGTATCAGAAATTACGATGGTCCCGAGGAATTCTTTTTCAGCCGCCAGATATACGACCGTACCAGGGACTGTGCATGGCTCATATTCCACGCCTTTTTCTTCCATCAGCTTTGCATTTCCGGCATAGACAACTCTTCCGTCGATCTTTGCCTTGATTCCGTGGCCGGCGATTTCTTCAGCCTGTTCCACCCTGTCCATAGACAACTCACCAAGCTCCGCTTCTTCGTACGCTTTCTTGAGTGCTGCTGAGATTGGATGATCGGAATAGCCTTCCGCAAGGGCTGCCACTTCAAGAAGTCCTTCTTTTTCCCATCCGTTCGGAATAACTTCTGATACAACGAATTCACCTTTTGTCAGTGTACCAGTCTTATCAAATACAATCGTTTTCATCTCAGAGAGTGCTTCCAGATAATTGCTTCCCTTTACCAGAACGCCCTGTTTGGATGCTGCTCCGATTCCTCCAAAAAAACCAAGTGGAACAGAGATCACCAGTGCACATGGGCAGGAGATTACAAGGAAAATACATGCTCTCTGAATCCATTCTGCAAATCCACCGCCAAGAATGATTGGTGGAAGGAATGCAAGTACAACTGCCGCACAAACCACGATCGGCGTATAGTATTTTGCAAACTTTGTAATGAAGTTCTCTACATGTGCCTTTTTGCTGCTGGCATTTTCAACCAGTTCCAGAATCTTCGCAACTGTAGAATCATCAAACTCTTTCGTTGTGCGCACCTTAAGAAGTCCGCTTCCATTTACACAACCGCTGATAATCTCGGAACCTTCTGTTACTTCTCGCGGAACCGACTCTCCGGTCAGTGCAGAAGTATCTACAAAGGATGTTCCCGATACAACCACACCATCGAGAGGAACTCTCTCTCCTGCTTTGATGACGATCTCTGTACCAATCTCTACATCATCCGGATCAACCTGTTTGAGCTTTCCGTCTTCTTCAATATTCGCATATTCCGGACAGATATCCATCATTGCACTGATTGACTGGCGGGAACGGTTGACTGCATAACTCTGGAATAACTCCCCGATCTGATAGAACAACATAACCGCTACCGCTTCCGAATATTCCTTTACTCCAAGTGCACCAAACGTTGCTATACACATCAGAAAGTTCTCATCAAATACCTGACCATGACTGATATTGCGCACAGCCCGGTAAATGATGTCCCATCCCACGATCAGATAAGGTATCATAAATAACAAAAACTGCACCGGAATTTCGGACTTAAATTCCAGTTTTCCCATATGTTCCAGTACAAAAAGAGGAACATAAATAACTGCCGCTGCGATAATACGGTACAGCATTATTTTCTGTTTTTTCATCATAGAAGACTCTCCCCTTTCATACCTTTCCGATTTTACAGCTGAATCTGGCAATCCGGCTCTACCTTCTTGCATACAGCAACGACTTCCTGCATAATTTCATCAAACCTTACATCATCTGCATCGATCGTAAGCTTCTGCATCATAAAACTTACCGTTGCATCATTTACACCATCAATTTTTTTGATTGCATCTTCCATTTTTGCTGCACAGTTTGCGCAATCAAGGTCTACCATTTTAAATTTTTTCTTCATCTCTTTTTCCTCCTGAAAAATATTTTTCTCACTGAACATATGAGCAACTGTTCATATGTTCATAATAACTCTGTAATAGAAATCCGTCAAGCAATTTAAATAACATTTTTTATTTTCTGACAGTAAAACAAAAAGAAGAACCCGGAATATCCCAGATTCTTCTCAAATTTATATTTTGTTCTTTACTTTTCAAGTAGCTCCAAAATAGGATGCGACATCAGAAACAGATAATACTCCATCGCTTCATCCGCTGTCAGGTGAATCTCCCGGCTGGTCAGCCAGTATTTAAGCCCGTTTACAACGGTAATCGTATGAAACTCCAGAAAGATCTTTTTATCTTTGATACCCTGAAGCTTTTCGATCTTGATCTTATGCCTGCTTACCAGTTCTTCAATCAGCTGGCGAATTTTTTTTTCAAGAATCTCTTCAAATCCATTCTGACCGGTAACTTCAAACGCTTTCAGATAATAGATCCGGTCTTTTTCCATCTTCCGGAACAGCAGATAGATCGCTTCTTTTTCCATCCCGTCTTCCATCATCTCACGGGCATGTCGGAATACCTCTGTCTCCAGAAGCCACTCCATCACTTCATATTTATCCTGAAAGTAATTATAAAATGTCGGTCTGATAACTCCCGCCTGATCTGTGATCATCTTAATTGTTATCTTATCAAAAGATCCTTTGATTAGAAGCTCCTTGAAGCTCTCTGCAAGCAGGTTCTTTGTCAATTCTCTTTTTCTCTCCATGTATCGTCCTCTTTTTCCTGCCCATTTCTCTTGACGAACATTCTATCACAACCGAAACGCTTTTTCAAACCGATTTTCTTTTAGTTTTCTGTGCGTTTTTTATAGTTTGTGTAACCTTTCTGCTGATGCGGATGCTCTTTCCAAAGTCTGTCTGCCGTTTCTTTCCATTCACAGGCATATGCTTCACATTTGCTGCATAAATGCTCTGCACTCTCCGGTGACTGCAGATCTGTTGATTTTGCACCAGTCTCCTTTATCATCTCCTGAAGGATTTCCGGATTCTCAAGCATCGGACATGGCCGCAGATGATTATCATTAAATGGCTGCCGGTCTCTGTATGCCATAAAGAGTGGCTGTTTGAGAGCTTCCAGGAGCGTAACTTCCCGGATATTTGCAGAAGAGTAATGAATAAATACACATGGTTCTACATCTCCATTTGCATTGATATGGCAATAATTTCTTCCTCCTGCGATACATCCTCCGACAAACTCTCCATCATTCTGGAAATCCATCGCATAAATTGGCTTTCCGCCTGTCATACTGCGGATCTCTCTTACCCGGTGATACATATATTCTCTCTGTTCTTTTGTCGGCAGCAGATCCGGTGCTGCATCATTTCCAACCGGCATATAATGAAAATACCAGGTGAAACGACATCCCTTTCCAATGATCATATCCAGGAATTCATCCGATGTAACCGTTTCAATGTTCTTTCTGGTATAACAGATAGACGTACCAAAGATCAGTCCATATTTCTTTAACCGATCCATGGTTGCCATAACCTTGTTGAATACACCCTCTCCACGGCGCATGTCATTGACCTCTTCAAATCCTTCCAGACTAATTGAAAGGGACAGGTTGCCGACTCTTCTCATCTCTTCGCAAAATTCATCATCTACCAGTGTTCCATTTGTAAATGCATGGAATTCGCAGTCATAATGCTTTTCACAAAGTCTGATAATATCTTTTTTTCTTACTAACGGCTCCCCGCCTGTATACATATAGAAATAAATTCCAAGTTCTTTTCCTTGCGTAATGATGCTGTCCATCTCTTCATATGTAAGATTCAGTTTATGCCCATATTCTGCCGCCCAGCATCCGGTACAATGAAGATTACATGCACTTGTCGGATCCATCAGGATCAGCCATGGAATATTACACTGATGTACCTCTCTCATGCTGCGGATCATTTTTGTTCCGTGAAATGCTGCTTCAAATCCAAGGTTTAATGCGGTCTGTTTCACAACATGCGGTTCGATCTCGTCCAGTGCACGGTTCAGATAACGCATCCATTTGGAATCTGGATCCTGTATCAGTTTTCTTGCACCCTCATAGGCACTTTTCTGAAAATTATCTCCCATGAAACGCTCAGTCAGATCCACAATATCAAGCAGACCTTTTTCTCTGTCTTTATCCATTTTTCGCATTGCAAAATCAATTGCTCCACCAAAGGCTGCCCTTGCTGCCTTATGTGTCAGTTCGCCCATACTCTTTTCCTCCTGCTATCTAAAATAGAAAATGTGTAACCGCCATATCTGCTCCTGCGATCAGGAACAGCATCCCGCCAATCCAATAAGCTCTGCGGTTATATTCACAGCCCAGTCTGTATCCAACCTCCACGCCAAGAAAACACTGAATGATCGTAACCGGAAGCAGTACCATCCCCTGTTCCAGAATCTCTACACTCCAAAAACCAATTCCCATTCCGGCAAAAAGCGCATCTACGCTGGTAAGTACTGCCAGTTTTCTAAGCCGTTTCCAATTTATCTCATCGTTTCTACGCTCAAAGATCTGTTTATTATTTCTTGCTTTACAGATCATATAGATACCAAGTCCGATAAATATCAGCACCGACAAAATTTCCCAACCGCTTGCCGCTGTTGAAATCGTTTCATTCATCTTCCTGTCCGGCTTCAGAATATCTGCAACAACATTTCCCAGGATCAATGCAAGGAGTTGTGCCCCTCCAAAAAGCAGACTGGATAAGAGTATGTCTTTTCCGTGCTTTCTTGAAAATCCTGCTCCGACACAGATATGTACGACAAATACGTCAAACGAAAGCCCGATTGAAATTAAAAGAATTTCAAGAATACCCATAGATTCGCCTCCTCCTGCTGGCTGTTATATATATTATGTGATTTCCTTCCGAATAATAAATCTTCAGATTACCGGTTCTGTTTATTTTTTAACGACATTTTTCCACATTTGTCGCATATCTTTTTATTTTTCAATAGATTCGTGCGAGTGCGCATCTCCGGCACGCAGTGCCTTTTGTTTCCTAGGAAGTTCTTTCGGAATTTCCTAGGAAATAAAAAATTCCCGCAAAGGTAGATCTTCTACCTCTGCAGGAACTTTGCTTTTTTATTATCTTAGTGATGGAATAAACGGATTCCGGTAAATGCCATCGCCATGTTGTATTTGTTGCAGGTATCGATTACATTGTCATCACGGATTGATCCACCCGGTTCTGCAATATATGTAACACCGCTCTTATGTGCACGTTCGATGTTATCTCCAAACGGAAAGAATGCGTCTGATCCAAGTGCCACACCCGTCAGCTTATCAAGCCATGCTCTCTTTTCTTCTCTGGTAAATACTTCCGGTTTTTCAGTGAAAATATTTTCCCAGGTTCCGTCAGCCAGTACGTCCATATATTCTTCACCAATATACAGATCAATTGCATTATCTCGGTCTGCACGCTTGATTCCTTCTTTAAATGGAAGAGCAAGTACTTTCGGGCACTGTCTCAGCCACCAGTTATCTGCCTTCTGTCCTGCAAGACGGGTACAGTGGATACGGGACTGCTGTCCGGCTCCGATTCCGATTGCCTGTCCGTCTTTTACATAGCATACAGAATTTGACTGTGTATATTTTAAAGTAATCATGGAAATTGCAAGATCTCTCTTTGCGTGATCCGGAATTTCTTTGTTCTCAGTCACTATATTTGAGAAGAAATCATCATCGATCTTCAGTTCATTTCTTCCCTGCTCAAAGGTAATACCAAAAACATCCTTGTGTTCTGTAGGTGCCGGAACATAATTCGGATCGATCTGGATCACATTGTAATTACCTTTCTTTTTCTGTGCAAGAATCTCCAGTGCTTCCGGTTCATATCCAGGTGCGATCACTCCATCCGACACTTCTCTCTTGATCAGTCTTGCCGTATCAACATCGCAGACATCAGAAAGCGCAATAAAATCACCGAATGAAGACATACGGTCTGCGCCTCTTGCACGTGCATAAGCACTTGCAAGCGGAGAAAGTTCTCCAAGGTCATCTACCCAGTAAATTTTTGCAAGAGTTTCATCCAGTGGAAGTCCGACTGCAGCACCTGCCGGTGACACATGCTTAAAGGAAGTTGCTGCCGGAAGTCCGGTTGCTTTTTTTAATTCCGATACCAGCTGCCATCCGTTAAATGCATCCAGAAAGTTGATATATCCCGGACGGCCCATCAGAACTTTGATCGGGAGATCACTTCCGTCTTTCATATAGATACGTGACGGCTTCTGATTTGGGTTACATCCATATTTGAGTTCTAATTCATTCATGATTCCTGCTCCTTCTTCACCTTTGTATACTATTTATTCTTATTGATGATCTTGCTTTCGTATGTTCCTGTCTCAATATCAATATATCTTACAAACAGAGATACTTTATTATCTGCATTCAGACTGTTCCAGAGTGTGTCTGCAAATGTGTCCATATCATCCGGAATTGCAACAAGCTTTGGTTCTCCTTCAAAACTCGGAAGCGGATTTCCATCACACTTGTATGTGTGGATAAAATGTCCTTCTCCGGCTACCGGATTCTCATATGCAAAGGTGTAACGGTTGCATGCATCCGGATTTCCGTTATTGCTCTTCAAAATGGACATTGCATAGTTATATTTTCCGTTCTCAATGTGCATGATACCGGAAATACGAGGTGTGTAGTTTGGTCCATCCGGTTCAAATTCACGGCTTCGAAGGGACTGTTCAAACGTCATCTGTCTGTCCATACCTTCATAAATTGTATCAGTCTGATCTCCGTTTGTAACGATCGTCTTATTGCCGAGTACACGCACCGGTGCGTAGATAATTAAGCTTGGGTCTGTCAGCTTTGACTCGTCAAATGCCTGTGTGCGGATTC
Source organism: Coprococcus sp. AM11-30B (assembly GCF_027674365.1). NCBI lineage: Bacteria > Bacillati > Bacillota > Clostridia > Lachnospirales > Lachnospiraceae > Coprococcus > Coprococcus sp. AM11-30B. The sequence goes on from NZ_JAQDVB010000001.1 coordinate 18,839, forward strand.
CTTCTCCTTCTTCTACAAAGACACGATTACGGCTGTTCTCACTTCTTCCCATGATAAAATAAGCTGTGACCGCTTTGCTTCCGTCGGCAGACTTTCCGATGATGATCCCTCTTCCAGGATAAGAATTGCTCTGCAGTTCTTTTTCAATAGATAACATTTCCATGCTTCAATCTCCTTTTATAACTTGTACTTATGTTTGCACATTTATTTATCACTATTTATTATAACTCATAATACCACTATATTTCCAGTCTTTCTGTAAATTTTTTTTCAAGTTCTTTTAAAACATCATTTTCAAGACCACCGTTCCATGGTAAAATGTTAGTAAAATAACAATTCAAATTTGGGGATTATTTACAAAAGAGAGGTTTTACTTCATGAGTAGAAACAGAAAAATGGATTTTGCAGCCGGGATACAGGATGGCATTCCCATCTGTCTCGGCTATATTGCAGTATCATTTACCTTTGGTATCATGGCAAAAAATGCAGGACTTTCCACTTGGAAAGCCGTTTTGCTTTCCCTTACAAACCTGACCAGCGCCGGGCAATTTGCTGGTCTGTCATTGATTACGGCATCCGCATCCTATTTTGAAATGGCATTCACCCAGCTCATCATCAATCTCAGATATTCGCTGATGTCCTGTGCCCTTTCACAGAAAATTGATAACCACTATCCTTCTTTCCACCGTTTTCTTATCGCATACGGTGTAACGGATGAAGTCTTCGGCGTATCCATATCCCGCCCCGGAAGGATTACTCCATGGTATTCTTACGGTGTGATGGCACTTGCCGCACCTGGCTGGACACTTGGCACTTTCCTCGGAGTAGTATCAGGAAGTATCCTGCCTGACCGGATCGTCAGCGCACTGAGCGTTGCATTGTATGGAATGTTTATCGCAATCATTATTCCTCCGGCACGTGATAACAGGATCATCGGAACCATTGTCGTGATTTCCATGGCAACAAGCTTCCTTTTCACAAAGGCTCCTGTGCTATGCCAGATTTCTTCTGGCTTCAGAATCATTATCCTTACGATTCTGATTGCCGGAATCGCAGCGTATTTCTTCCCTGTAAAAGAAGAAACAAATCCAGAAGATAAGGAGGATTCTTCCGTTGAAGCATAATCTATATATGTATATCTTCGTCATGGCAGCCGTCACCTATCTGATCCGTATGCTGCCACTGACGCTGATCCAAAAAGAGATCAAAAATACTTTTATAAAATCTTTTTTATATTATGTACCTTATGTAACTCTGGCTGTTATGACCTTTCCGGCCATTCTGACAGCCACCGCCAATATCTGGTCTGCCGCCATTGGTTTTGCGATTGCACTGATTCTTGCATGGAACAGAAAAAGTCTGATCTGTGTTTCCCTTTTTTCATGTGCCGGCGTATTTCTTGTTGAATTATTAACCGGACTGTAGACTGTAAGACAGATGATCTGAATAAAGGAGGCTTTCTTATGTGGACTAAAAGTTTTTCACGTTATACCCGCATTTTGCTGGTCAGCGCTGCTGTTATCATTGGCGCACAGATCAGCATCTCACTTTTCGAAAGCGATTTTCGTGTTTCCATCGGAATTTTTGGCATTTTCATGTCTCTGATCCTTTTTGGGAAATATCCGGTTCTTCCGGTCACAGTGATAAGTGCCCTCTGTGTTTTCTTTTCCCGTACACTGATGCACTGGCTTCGCTTTGGCAGTTGGAATCCACAGAGCTATTTTCCGGAAATGTTTTTCTATCTGGTCTACGGAATCCTTTTTTTCCTCTACTGCCGTAAAAATGACTATGAACTTTCGACGTATTCCCTACCCTGGATGTTTCTTTTTGACTATCTGGCAAATATAACAGAACTGCTGTCCCGTATGGGTATGGACGCTTTTTCTTTTCAGTCCCAGGCAGGTGTCCTTCTGGTTGCGCTTCTGCGTACTGCACTTGCAGGTCTTCTCCTGTTCTGTCTCAGCCATTACAAGTTCAGTCTTCTGAGTGCTGAACATGCACGGAGATACCAGAATCTTCTTCTTTTGATCTCTGAGCTTAACGGCGAAGTTGTTCTGATGCAGAAAGGCACACATATGATAGAGGACACCATGAGCACCGCATACCGCCTTTACCACGATATGAGTGAACGGAATATAGACGAATCCCTCACCCGCACTGCACTTCAGATCGCACGGGATGTCCACGAGATCAAAAAAGACTACAATTTGATCGTAAGAGGACTTTCCTCTTCAATGAAAGTAAATTCTGAAAATGACGGAATGAGCCTGGATGATATCCTCACCATTCTGAAAAGCAGCCTGGATGCATCCCTTCCAAAAGGGAAACGACTTTCTTTTAATATACAGCTGGAAGAAAATCTTTATACACAGAACCATTATCTTCTGCTCTCAATCTTCCGCAATCTTTTCAACAATGCAATTGAAGCAACAAACGGAAATCTGGTCGAGCTTTCTGTCCGTCAATCCTCCACGGATTCTTCTTATGTTATTGAAGTTGAAGATCATGGGCCCGGAATCGATCCGGAGGATATGGAACAAATTTTTGAACCTGGTTTTTCCACAAAGATCAATTACGAAACCGGCGAAGTCAATCGGGGACTTGGCCTTAGCCTGGTAAAGGATTTTATCGAATTCCGCCTAGGCGGAACCATCCGGGTAACTTCCGTTCCCGGAAAAACAGTTTTCACACTTACTATACCAAAAGAGAAATGGAGCGGTTTATAAATGAAATTCTATCTCATTGATGATGATAAAAATGTACTGCATATATTAAAACGTATTATACGGGACCGGGGACTTGGAGAGATTGCCGGAACTGCAGAAAACGGTGTGGATGCACTCACGGATCTTCCTCTTATAAATCCAGACATCGTAATTGTTGATCTTCTGATGCCGGAAATAGACGGAATCACTTTCGTAAAACGTGCCCGCTCTTATGCACCGGATCTTACTTTTATTATGCTTTCCCAGGTTGCATCCAAAGATATGATCGCAGACGCCTATTCTGCGGGCATTGAATTTTATATTCATAAGCCGATCAACAGTATCGAAGTAGAATCCATCCTCCGGAAGGTCAGTGAATCCCTGACCGCCCGCCGGACATTGCAGCAGGTACAGACGATTTTCCAAGCCCAGCAGAATTTTGTACAGCCACAGGGATTTATAAATGATACAGCTGAAAAACCTTATATTATCCGGTTAAAAGGAATTCTCCAAAAGCTTGGCATCACCGGCGAACGTGGCAGCAAGGATATCATTTCCCTTGTCGATTATCTGATCCAGCATAACCAGAAAGTTGACAATGTCACTTTAAGCGAACTTTGCAGCCGGTTCAGTGACAATCCGAAATCCATGGAACAAAGGATCCGTCGGACAGCCAACATGGGAATGGTCAACCTTGCCAACCTTGGTCTTGAGGATTACGCCAATGACACGTTTACAACCTACTCCAACTCCCTGTATAACTTTGAACAAGTCCGAAGGGAAATGGATTTCATCCGTGGAAAAAGTGTACGGCACGGCAATGTGAAAATTAAAAATTTCCTGAATGCACTGATTCAGGAATGCACCGAGAGGGCCTGATTTTCAGGTCCCCTCCTGCTTCTTATTTCATCTCTTTACGTAATTTTTTTATTTATATATTTTCCCTATAATTCATTATCACTTATAGTTACCGTCATTATATACAATAAATCCTTCCCGTATTTGTAGTTTTTTCCAAAAATAAATTTCATTTTGATACTTTTTGTATCTTTTTGTAACTTTCATTTTATTATGTTATCACGATAACTGATGCGAATAAATATAAATTTTAAGGAGGATATCATATGTTAACAATCGTAAAAGGTATTGGTTTACTGCTTCTCACTTTAGCCTGTTTCTCTGTATTCAGCCTGAAGTTTCCAAAAGGATCAGAAGCAATGTCTGGAATGGCTAATGCAGCTGTTGCTTCGTTCCTGGTTGAAGCTGTTCACCATTACATCACAGGTGATTTATTAGGAATTGCATTTTTCTCAGAACTCGGAACCGTATCCGGCAGCTTCGGGGGAATCGCTGCAGCTACTTTAGTTCCGATCAGTATGGGATGTAATCCGGTACTTGCAGTCGTTGCAGGTGTCGCAGTTGGAGGATACGGAATCCTTCCTGGTTTTGTAGCAGGTTATATTGTAGGCTTTGTAGCTCCGTTCCTGGAAAAGAAACTTCCAGAGGGTCTGAATCTGATCGTTGGTGCTCTTGCAATCGCACCGCTCGCAAGAATTATCGCCATCGCAGTTGATCCGGTCGTTAATTCAACACTGCTCAACATCGGACGTATGATTTCTGCCGCTGCTGAACAGTCTCCAATTATCATGGGATTCCTGCTCGGTGGTATTATGAAGATGATCTGTACCTCACCACTCAGTTCTATGGCCCTGACTGCTATGCTCGGACTTGATGGACTTGCAATGGGTATTGCAGCAATTGCATGTGTTGGTGGTTCTTTCACAAACGGTATCATTTTCGACCGTTTAAAACTTGGCGAACGCAGTAATGTTATCGCGGTAATGCTTGAACCTCTTACACAGGCTGATATTATTACACAGAATCCGATCCCGATTTACGGATCAAACTTCTTTGGCGGCGGACTTGCCGGACTTGCAGCAGCTATGCTCGGCATCATCAATAACGCCCCTGGAACAGCATCTCCGATTCCTGGGCTTTTAGCTCCATTCGGATTCAACCCACCGCTTAAGGTTGTAGCTGCAATCGTACTTGCTGCGATCGGTGGATCTTTAGCTGGATTTGTTGGTTCAGTCGTATTTAAAGGTTTTGCAAAAACACCTGCAGATATCAAAGCATCTGAAAAAGTTACTGAAACAATTGCTCCAGAAGTTGCTATCGCTGCTGAATAATCAAAATGACTATTTCAAACTGCTTGTTTATATAGCCCTTAAAGAAGAAAAAGACTCGAAAACTTTTGTTTCCGGGTCTTTTTCGATTTACGGAAAATTATATTTCTCACTCCAGTGTTTCTTCTATATCTGCGTTGATTCCTCTGTGTTCAATCGGAGTTGAAAATACGATCAGTGTCTTTGTCCTTCCAAATCGCTGCAATCTCTTTCAATGGGCATTTGGCATTTCTCTGTAAAATATTCAAAATTGTACGATCCACTGCATCCAGTTCATGATTTTTCATTTGCACTACCTCTTTCTGACATCCCATTTATACTTTTGACACTCACATCAAAGAATGCACCTCACAAAGTATTTTCGTTTTACAAAAAACACTCCTGCAAGTCAAAAAAAGAGGTACTCTCTGCGTTCTTCTCCGCAGTAAAGTACCTCTTTGTACAAATATTTTCACTCTTTAAATATGTTAAAAATAATAGCATTCCTTTTTCTTCCTGTCAATAAAAAGACATTTATTTTTTCCTATTTTTCCTATTTTGATTTGACATTTGTCCTACCACGTGATATTCTGAAATTGTGTTTTAGATAAGATTTAGATTTCACATATTTTTGTAAATCATTAACATCTGTCTGATGACTTACAAAAATATGTGATTTTTATTTTTATCGGCATCATCAATTTTTTAGGAGGTACTACTAATGAACAAGGGTACAGTTAAGTGGTTCAACGCACAGAAAGGCTACGGATTCATCACAAACGAAAGCACCGGAGAAGATGTATTCGTACATTTTTCAGGAATCGCGGGAGAAGGATACAAATCTCTTGAAGAAGGACAGAACGTTACTTTCGATATCACAGAAGGAAACCGCGGACTTCAGGCTGTTAATGTAACAGTTGCGTAATCGCTGCAAAAGATGCTAGAGTAAAAAACCCGGCTTGTGGATCACTCCACAGCCGGGTTTTCTATGTTATAAATGTGCTTTGCTGGAATTACCCAAGCATTTCTCTATATATCCGCATTACATTCTTATAGAAGATCTTCTCGATCTCGCTCTCTGCAAATCCATTCTTTTTAAATACCTCTTCCAGCTTTTCCATATCTGCCGGGGATGCAATCTCCAGTTCTCCATTCATACCATCAAAGTCTGAACCAAGTCCTAAAGCCTCTATTCCCGCCATATCACGGATATATTTTGCATGTGCCACAATATCCTCCGCTCTGCTCACAACCGTCTCTCCATCTTTCCAGTCGCGCAGGAAATATGCATAATAATTCAGCCCGATCACACCGCCTCTTTCCCCGATCGCTTTCAGAAGTTCATCATTCAGGTTTCTCGGATGACTGCACAAATGTCGCGCGTTGGAATGGCTCGCTACAAAAGGCTTCTTTGTGAACTTTAATACATCCCGGATTCCTGCATCGTTTAAATGTGCCACATCGATGATCATTCCCAGTTTCTCCATCTCTTCCAGGAACTCAATCCCACGCGCTGTAAGCCCATATCCGGCTTCTGAATAGGCTTTTCCGGCAAATTCTCCGCCAGTCGCTTTTGCCGGATATCCAAGCTGATTCGGATAGTTCCAGGTCAGAGTCATCATCCTTGCCCCCATCCGGTAAAAGTCTCTTAAAAGGGAAGGATCGCCCTCACAGATTTCTCCTTCTTCCAATGTCAGCAACGCTGACATCTTTCCATTTTTCCGGTTTTCTTCAATCTCTTCATACTTCGTGACCGGTCGGATCCAGTCTTTATTTTTCTCCATTTCCTGATAAAATACATCCGCCATTTTCATTGCATAACGGAATGGACTTCCTGCAAGTATCGGATCCTCCAGATCCAGAAAAAGGGCAAAATTCTGAATCAGATAATCCCCCTTTTTCATCCGTTCAAGATCCACATTTAAATTATTTTTACGAAGTGAAATCTCTTTTCCCTGTTCCTTTCCTCTCTGAATCGCTAAAATCGTATCACAATGCATATCTGCTACTTTCATTTTCTATTCCCCCATCTTTTTTCTTTCTTATAATATCTACCGTATGTGATCCCGCACCAACCAGTTCCGGGCGTTCACACGTAGTCAGATGATAGTCAATAAACGTCTGGAAGGTCTTTTCATCCATCGTATTTAACACCTGACGCATATAATCGGATGGTCCATCCGCCGAAATAATCTGGATCCGTTCCATTTCTGCTGCTTCATTGTAGCTGTCAATATCTTCCAGGCGCACATAATCATACAAATCTTCCGGTGAAGGACATACCCTGTAATTCGCATCCAGCTTGCCATTTTCCAGGCACTCCTGAATATGGTTCTCCCGGAATCCATACACCAGAACACTGTACTCATTCATTGTATAAGCCACCAGGATCGTGCCCTCATCCTTCAGAACACGCTTCGCCTCCATCAGCGCCTTCACCTTATCTTCCTTTGTATAAAGATGATACATCGGCCCAAACAGGATGATCAGGTCAAATTCCTTATCTGGAAAACGTGACAGCTTCAGTGCATTTCCCTGATATGCTTTCACAGAGCTGTTCTTCTTTTTCAGAATTCCCAGATTGTATTTTACCAACTCTACCGCCGTCACATCGTACCCTTCTTCGGCAAGCGCAACACTGTAGCGCCCGGTTCCGGCTCCTACATCCAGAATCTTTACCTGTCCATGCTCCCGCTTAGGAAGATATTTGTGAATGTACTTCATTGAGGTGATAAATTCTACCTGTCCGTGGCGGCTCTTAAGCCGCTTCTCTTCGTTGAATTTGTTATAATATTTTTCAAGCTCTGTCATCATAAATCTATTGTATCCTTTATTTTTATTCTAGCGCTGCCGCTCTCCGGAATAAAATAATTCCGATCACGAACAAGACAGCGATCATCCCCACACCAATATTGATATTGCCGGTAAGCTGCGAGATCAGGCTCACGATCGTTGTTCCCATAAAGGACGCGCCTTTTCCGCAAATATCCATTAAGCCGAAAAATTCACCTGACTGGTTCGCCGGTATAATTTTCGTAAAGTAAGATCTTGAAAGCGCCTGCACACCTCCCTGGAACATGCCTACCCAGACAGCAAGAACCCAGAACTGCCACTGGTAATGCAGAAAAATCGCAAAAATTGCCACTCCAAGGTATGCCACGATGCATACTGTGATCAGCTTTTCTGCAGAATATTTCTTCGCAAGTCTTCCGAAAATAATCGCAAATGGGAAAGCTACGATCTGCGTAAGCAACAATGCAAGAAGAAGTCCTGTACTGCTAAGTCCAAGTGCTGATCCATATGCAGTTGCCATATCAATAATCGTATAAACCCCGTCAATATAAAAGAAAAACGCCAGAAGAAACAGAAAAACCTTCTTCTCCTTCTTTACATTTTTCAGAGTAATGCCGATTCTTTTGAAGCTTTCTGAAAAAGCATGCTGCTTCTTTTCTACATAATACTTCTGGTGATAAGTTTTCAGAAGTGGTAATGTCATAATTACCCACCATACCGTGATGATCACAAAGGAAACCATCATTGCTATCTCCATTGTAATCCCAATCTTCCCTGCATTTAACACAACCAGAAGACAGATTACAAACGGTACACAGCTTCCGATATATCCCCACGCATACCCCTGGGAAGAGACTTCATCCATCCGGTCTTCCGATGTCACATCGACAAGCATGGAATCATAAAATACCAGTGTTACGGAATATCCGACCTTTGCAATGACAAAAACTACCAGAAAGGCCAGCCAGTACTTCGCAAATCCCAGAGCAACTGAAGCAATTGCCCCGATTCCAAGTGCAATTGTAAAAACTGGTTTTTTATAGCCTTTTGTATCTGCAACGGTTCCAAATACCGGTCCTGCAAGTGCCGTAAGCAAGGTTGCAATGGATACTGCATATCCCCAGTATGCCAGATACTGTACATCCGAAAGTCCCTGCTTTCCTGCAATATAGTTGAAATAAATCGGTAAAATGGTTGCTGCCAGAAGTGTAAATGCAGAATTTCCGACATCATAAAGTATCCAGTTTTTCTCCTGTTTTGTCAGTTTTGTTTTCATTTAACGTATCCTCCTTGCCCGGAAGCTGAGAACCAAATGTGTAGGCATATACAGAATCTAATGTAGCGCTTCCTTCCAGAAACGGTTTGTATTCACAGATCAGTTTGTCTGCCAGTGGAACTGCTTTTTCATAAAGATGAAGCAGTCTTCTTATCTGTTCTCTGCAGAATCCATTCTCATGATACTTGATAATAAACCCATGAAAATCATAATAAAGTCCTGCCACTTTAAGTGCTGCATAAAGTGCCATCCGCTTTATTTTAGATGGACAGACAAGAATCCTGTCATAAAATACCATTCCATTCAGTGCTTTTTTAACTTCCTTTGCTGTAATTCCGCGATAAAAATCTTTTATAATTACCGCATTTTTCATAGAAGGAACAATATGTCCGGTCAGTCTCCTGCTCACTGGATTTTCTCCATTCATAATCATCAGCTTACGGTCCAGCTCGCCCTCCACTGCAATATGTGCAAGACCAGTCTCTTTTACTGTCTGTTCCACGTAACCATGGCAGATCACATCCAGCGCAAAATGGCAGAGCACTCCATATACATAAGCCAGATGCTTCTCATACTGGTCGTGTGTATGTAAAACCTTTGCTGCATGAACGAAGAACTTTGCTCCGCTCTCGCTATGCATACGGCTTCCCAACTGATTGACCTTGTTCTTGCAGAGTGGTCTGTAATAAAAAAGAATATCCGGTCCATGAAGTCCAATATTAAAAAGCTCCGGGTATTTATCAATAACTTTTCTCTCATATCCGCTTAATCTGCCCCTGATCTGCTGTCCGAAAATGTAATGTGCATAGGTTGACGGCATATTATCCCATCCTTCCTCTTCTGAAACATATTTTATGATGATGTCAGGGCAAAAGGTCAGAAAGCCGATGCAGGCTTGCTTGCAAGAGGATTTTTGACCTCTTGACCCTGGTATCATTATTTTATTATAGACGTTGCGCTTTGCAGGCTCTATCTTACTTCTGTAAAGCTTATATAACAGTTTTGTAAAAAAGAATGTGCCTTGGCACATTCTCGCGCCGAGCGCAGTCGCTTGCGACATTCTTCATCTTCGTGCGAGTGCGCATCTCCGGCACGTAGTGCCTTTTATTTCATAGGAAGTTCCTTCGGAATTTCCTATAAAATAAAAAGTAATGACTAAAATGATACGTTCTGAATAAATAGTAACACAAAAAGGCCTTTCAGGATAGTCCCGAAAGGTCTTCTGCACGACACTTTTAAAATACTTTCATCGTCCACTTGCTCATATCCCACACCTCATTTACCACATCCTGATAGAATTCCGGCTCATGGCAAATCAGAAGAATACTTCCTTTGTATTCCTGAAGCGCTTTTTTCAGAGAATCCTTTGCATCCACGTCTAGATGATTGGTCGGCTCATCCAGGATCAGCAGATTCGTGTCCTTGTTGACCAGCTTACAGAGTCTTACCTTTGCCTGTTCACCACCACTCAGTACCCTTACCTGGCTCTCAATATGCTTGGTAGTGAGTCCGCATTTTGCAAGGGCAGAACGCACCTCATACTGGGTATATGACGGAAATTCCTGCCACAGCTCTTCAATACAGGTTGTCTTGTTTTCTCCTTTAACTTCCTGTTCAAAATAGCCGATCTGAAGATTTTCCCCAAGCTCACACTCGCCGGAAATTGCCGGGATCAGACCAAGTACACTCTTCAAAAATGTAGTCTTTCCGATACCATTGGTTCCGACAATCGCAATCTTGTGTCCTCTTTCCATCTGGAAATTCAGCGGCTTGGAAAGTGGTTCATCATAACCGATTACAAGATCCTTTGTTTCGAATAACATTTTCCCCGGAGTCCGTCCGTAACGGAACTTAAATTCCGGTTTCGGCTTTTCCGCTGCCAGCTCAATTACATCCATTTTATCCAGCTTCTTCTGTCTGGACATCGCCATATTTCTTGTAGAAACACGGGCTTTATTTCTTGCCACAAAGTCCTTCAGTTCACTGATTTCCTGCTGCTGTCTGCGGTATGCTGCCTCAAGCTGTGCTTTCTTAACTGCATAGACCTCCTGGAAATGATCATAGTCTCCCACATAACGATTCAGTTCCTGGTTCTCCATATGATAGATGATATTTACCACTTCATTCAGGAACGGAATATCATGGGAAATCAGAATGAATGCATTCTCATAATCCTGCAGATACCGCTTCAGCCACGTAATATGTTCTTCATCCAGATAGTTTGTCGGCTCGTCCAGAAGCAGGATGTCCGGCTTCTCAAGCAGAAGCTTTGCCAGAAGAACCTTTGTTCTCTGACCTCCGCTTAGATCTGTAACATCACGGTCAAGTCCCAGATCCAGAAGTCCCAGTGCTCTTGCGACCTCTTCTACCTTTGCATCGATCGTGTAAAAATCATGCAGTGTCAACTCGTCCTGGATCGTTCCAAGCTCTTCCATCAGAAGATTCATCTCATCCTCATCTACTTCGCCAAGCTTCTCACAGATCTCGTTCATCCGCTGCTCCTTCTGTAAAAGCGGATCAAATGCACTTTTCAGCACGTCCTGGATCGTCATTCCACTCTGAAGGACTGCATGCTGGTCCAGATAACCTGCGCGCACATTCTTTGCCCATTCTACCTTTCCCTCATCTGGCGTAAGTTTCCCGGTAACAATACTCATAAAGGTGGATTTCCCCTCTCCGTTTGCTCCTACAAGACCAATGTGCTCCCCTTTTAAAAGGCGGAACGATACATCATCAAAAATGGCACGGTCACCAAAACCGTGTGTCAGATGTTCTACATTTAATATACTCATATTTTATTATTCTCCCTGCTTCATTTTTTTACACATTGTCTTTTATTATATGTGGAAATTGGGGTTCTTTCAATATAAACAGACAAAAAACCCCAGTTCTATATCTATATCTAAAATCCAAAATCACTCAACTCCTTTAATCCTCTCGACAACAGTTCCATTCTTTTCCAAAATAATCCAAGCAAGCACTGGAACCATAGTACAAACTAGCAAACTGATTCCCACTGCAAATAAAAGTGGAAGTAATGGCACTGAAAACGCAATCCCACGATAATTCATTGATTCATAAAGAAGATACGTTGCTCCCATTCCAACTGTTAGCGTAACAAGCCATGCGCCGCCTGCATAGAGAACTCCTTCCCTGACCAGTATTCCAAGAATCTGCTTCGGGGTCATCCCGATACTCTCCATAACCGAAAGCTCCATCATCCGGCTCTGCACATTTACTACAAAGGTGTTCATGTAGTTCATGATTCCGATAAAAGCCAGAATCAACACAATCCCGATTCCCACTTGCGGCATATTACCTTGTGCTTTTTCAATCTCATCTGCATCTTCGATTTTGGATTCCCAGGAAAAGTCTTTTGCATTGTCATTTTCTTCTAATAACGACATGATTTCTTGCTCTGTATCTCTATCATATTCTTTGTGATATTTTATGCTGGTCTTTAATATAATTGGATGATTGGCAAATGTTTTCACCACCTGATCACTGGCTATAATCGTCGGTGGGTATCCAAGGAGTGCCGTATAATAATTCTCGTCCGTAACTCCTTCTATGATAAAAGTTTTTGTCGTTTGTTGATCTTCATACAAAGCACATGTCACATTTTTTCCTATTACGTCAGCATCTGTGAAATCCAAACCATTTCGATAAACAATACATGCTTTTCCCGAAAGGAAGTCCTCTTTATTGATCGGATGCTCAAGACTGTTATTTAAATAATCAAATTCCTGTTCATCAATTCCGATCAGAGAGGATCCAAAATTCTCAGGATGATTCTGATACTCGTCCTTGTCCTTACTATATGGAGTACTCATCCACTTTGCATAAAATTCTTTCATCCACATCTCAGCAAAATCCGGTTCCCATGGAACTGTAATCTCGGCAAATATCATAGAATGTACTTCAGAGACTCCGGCATTTTCTTTGATTGACTTCACGAAAGCTTCATCCAGAATATCTCTTCTGTCTTCTGATTTTTCTTTGCATGCCGTATCATTTTTAATAACCATATCCGTATCCATATAATTTGACACTATGGTTCTTGCTGCCTGACTGTCCAGCATGGTCACAATACAAAGGTACACAGACAGACTGGCTGCCAAGGACAACAGTACCACCGCAGTTCTTTTCTTATCCTTTGTAAACTGCTCCATAGAAAGTCTTGCTATTACTTTCCCCTTTCCTGCTCTTCTTACTTTTACGGTTTTGTGGGTCGGACAATAACCAAGCGCTTCTATTGGAGAGATATCTGCTGCCATTTTTGCTGGTTTTCGGCTGGCCAGAAAAATAGTAACTCCAACCAGTAAGATGGTTGCCAGCAGAACTACCGGATGAAAACGAACCATATCTGCTCCTACATAACCACTTTTGATTCCAAGTGATTTTACTACAACAGGAATCAGGAAAAAGGATACCATCCCACCTGACAGACATCCAAGTACTGTCCCTGCAGATCCGATCAGAAGCATCTGTTTTTTCATCATCCTTTTTATCTGCTTTTCCGTCATTCCGACCGTCTGAAGCAAACCATAATAACGAACTTTTCCAGCTACGGAAAGATACATAATATTATAAATAAGCAGATATGCACACAAACAGGTAACTGCAATCAAGCCAATAAGACCTGCCAATATCTGAACCGATGCGCCAAGATCTTCCATAAAGAAAAGATTCTGCTGCTTTCCAAGGTTCATACTTTCGATAAAAGCATTCTGCTCTGTTTTTGTCATTATTTTTTGCTTAAAATCCATAAGGTAACGACCTGAAGCTGCCTGCGAAAGCTTCCACCCCGATTGATCATAGAATTCTTTCGAAACATAAAACTGCTTCTTGGGTCCATATCCGTCCCAGATCCCACAGATTCGAAAAGTCCCTGTAAAGATCCCCTCATTTGTTCCATAAGACATAGCAAGGGTATCGCCTACATCAAGATCTTCGTAACCACATTCTTTTAAAGCGGATTGTGTTACCATTATCTCATCCAAAGCTGTCGGATATCTTCCTTCCAGCTTTTCTCTGACCGGCTCCATCATCTGTGTCCAATATCCATCATCTGCCCAGATCAGTCCCACATTCGGGGTGGAATCCTGATCTGTTTTTTCTACCCATCCACATACTCCCACTGTACCTGTCAGAACGATATCCGGGTTGTTCTCACACATTTGCCTCTGTTCATCCGTCACTCCATACATGATTGCATCAAATTCTGCTCCTGACATACGGATGTTCTGAATTTTCTGAAGCCTAAAATAAGAATCTCCAACTGTGAATATTGTAAATACCAAAAAGGAAGAAAGAAGAACCGCAAGGAGCAAAGTAATGGTCTTTCTCCTGTTTACTTTTAAAGCGTTCCATGCCATCCTTTTGATCACTTTCTGATTCGGATTCTTAAGCATAGGAATCACTTCCCTTCCCGGTATCTCCTACAATCTTTCCGTCCTCAATATGTACGATACGATCTGCAAGCTGTGCAATGTCTCTGTCATGCGTGATAAGAATCAAGGTCTGGCTGAACTGTTTTGCTGCCATTTTCAAAAGTCCAAGTACATCATGGCTGGTAACCGAATCCAGATTTCCCGTCGGTTCATCAGCCAAAATAATGGCAGGCTTCGACGCAAGCGCCCTGGCAATCGCAGCCCTCTGCTGCTGTCCACCAGATAATGTCCCAGGAAGAGCTTCCCTCTTCTCTGACAGCCCTAAAAGTTCGAGTATCCCATCCACATACTCCACATCAACCTTTCTTCCATCCAGTTCCACCGGAAGAATGACATTCTCATATACATTAAGATCCGGGACAAGATTATAATTCTGAAAAATAAACCCGATCTTTCTTCTGCGGAATATGGCAAGCTGTTCTTTTTTCAATCCCAGAAGGCACTTCCCCTCTACCAACACTTCCCCTTCTGTTGGCACATCCAGTCCACCCAGCATATGCAAAAGTGTACTTTTCCCGGATCCGCTTTTTCCGATAATGGCAACAAATTCCTGATCTTTCACACGAAAATCTACGCCATCCAATGCCTTTACCGTATTTTCACCCATTTGATAGTATTTTTTTAAGCTTCTTGTCTCTACAATGTATTCTTTCATTGGTTTGCCTCCTTCTTTTGATATTCTATAGAATATCTCCTAAAAATCACAAACCTGTCTCAATTTTCAATTATCACAAGATTGTGACAATCCCCGATCGGTTGGTTATGTTACGATTCATTCACCGGTAAATACAAGCGAAAACACGCTCCTTTTCCCACTTCAGACTGTACTTCTATGTAGCCCTTCTGAAGTTCCATGATTGTTCTTGCAAGATATAATCCGATCCCAACCCCTGGTTTATCATGCACCTCCGGCTCACGGTAAAATCTTGTAAAGATCTCTGCCTGCCTCTCCGGGGCAATCCCTTTTCCAGTATCAGAAATGCTGATCTTTAAAAATAATTCCTGTCTTTCTGTCTGAATATGGATCTTCCCACCTGGTTCGGTATACTTGAGTGCATTATCCAGAATATTATAAATTGCTTCCTCCGTCCATTTGCTGTCATGACGAATCATCATATTTTCTTCGCAGTTCACATATAGATCAATCCCCTTTGACGCCGCCTCCGGAACCACACCGGCAACTGCGTGGCGGATTGTTTCGTATAGATTTTTGTCTTCCTTATGTATTTGCAGAATTCCCGTTTCAAGCCTTGACATTTTTACCATGCTCTGCATTAAAAAATCAATTTTTTCCATCTGCCCTTTGATTTTTCCCAAAAACTCCTGACCGCTTTGCGAAAACTCCTCGTCCTCAAGAAGTTCCAGGTATAGTTTAATATTGGCAATGGGCGTCCTTGTCTGATGGGATATATCAGAAATCAATCCCTTTACTCTTTCTTTCTCACGAAAACCGTCTTCTTCTTTTTTCCGAAATACATGCTCGGCTTTCTCTAATTGTGTTCCTGTTCTTCCCCAGAGGCTATCCTCCAATTCCTCTTCTATATTCCATTCTTTTCCTGTTACGATAGCATCCAGAGCATCTTCCACCTTTTCAGCAAACAACTTCGCTTCTTTTTTTATCCGGTAGTTTTTCCATAACAATACCAGTACTGCTGCAAATAAAATTATCATCATGATACACATCAGCCAATCCATTGATATCCCATCCCATATACATTTGAAATATACCTGTGATTCTTATCTTCAATCTTTCCTCTCAGACGATTCACATTTACTGCCAGTGTGTGCTTGTCCACAAACTGTCCTCCACTATCCCACAACCGCTCCAATAACAGATCATAAGTCAGAAGCTGTCCTCGGTTCATAAGAAATTGACGAAGCAGACGGCACTCTGTCGGTGTGACGGGGCATTCCTGACCTTTTACCGTTACTCGTGCATGATCCAAATCTATATATAAATACTCATCTGCAAAAATCAGACGATTGACCGAAGCAGTTCTTTTTAAAATGACTTCTATTTTTCTAAGTAAAATCTTCATTGAAAATGGTTTAGTAACGTAATCTTCTGCCCCGGATTCATATCCTGCCAGAGCATCCTCCTCCATATCCCTGGCTGTCAGGTAAATGACCGGAACTTCTCTTTGCTTTTTTACCCACTGGCAAAAAGAGAAGCCCTCGCCATCTGGAAGATTCACATCCAAAAGGACCATATCTATCTGATTCTCAAAAAAAATCTGCTTCCCTTTTTCCATAAAAGTCACACCATAAACTCCATATCCTGACTTTTTCAAAGAATAACAGATCGCCTGATTCAAATCAAAATCATCTTCTACAACTAATATATACTGCATATCCTAATTCCTCCGATACAGATTCTCACAAAGAAATCTCTGCATAGCAATGATACCTTTCAATATTGTACCACAGACTTTTCCTGGGTATGAAAAAAAAAGAAAGAATCTCAATTTTGTGATTATTCAGTGCGCAAAAAAAGAAAATATTTTATAAGTCTTTTCATATATCGTTTGTTTTTTTGTTTACCTTATTAATTTCCTCTCTGAAATTCTTTTTTGCCATGAAAGTTTTCTGTCTTTCTTCTGCCACCTGATTCAAAGCATCATCTCTTTCTCTTCTCATCTTTTCGTATGCAGTTACGTTCGACATATTTGTTTTCCTTTTTGTCTCAATCACTTATAAAAAGTTGCTCTACAAATCAGCAAATAGCCCAGATATTCCTGAATGGTTGGGATATCCTCTTCCTCAACCAGATCCTTTAAATACTTCAACCACATTTCGGGTTTAGGAGCTTCCGGATTATAATTGACATTTAACCGGTTTCTACAGAACTGTTTTTCTTCTTCAAACTTCCCATTCAGATAATAGACTCCATTTACAACATGAATTGGAATTAAGTGGTCGCCACACTGTACGCGCCACACTACAATTTCCATGATGAAAGAACACAGCATTGATGAAACTACCATCAAGAAGATTGTTGGACATTCTGGAGCTATGACGCTTACAGAACGTGTCTACACTCATCTTGATGTCCAGGTTCTGATCGATGCCATAAACAAAATTGTGGGAGACATTCCATAAAGATTCGAGGGTAAAGAAAAACCCCAGAAACACATGGTTTCTGAGGTTTTGTATGCATTTTTTCGTCCCAAACGATTATCTCTTTGTGAACAGAAATTAACGTTTGCGTAACTGGGAACGCTTGATTCTACTGGATTCTTGGAATATGGTGTTGCAAACACGTTACAAACGCAGGACTTCTCATTGCTCCTCACCACACCTCTGAGTTATCAAAGCGGGGGATGAATCAAGCAAATGTGTGTCTCCCTCTTTTTCTCGCAACATCATTCAAACTCAATAATATAATTTTGTTCTCCTCATTCTATTCCTCTAAAAAACACTTTTCTCTCATTTTAGAAATTACTCCTTGGCATATTTCATCTACTGTAGAATACGTTCTTTTATCCGCTTTATCTGGGTTTGAAATCAAATTCACAACCTCAATCTCCATATCTTTATCTATATCAGCAAACACATACTCGTAAAAATCCATCGTTCTAAATTCCATTGTTTTCTTATCAATTTTAAATGGTTCTTTTTTCTCATTCGGATTCGTATTTTCCACAATATACTCTTCATCAGTACATTTAAAGTTCAATGTTTTTTTCATATCGTTTCATCCTTCCTAAAATAGTTTGTAAACCACCATCAATATTATCAGCAACAATTTGTAAAATACTATACTCATCATTTTCGTATTCTAATGCTCCAGACTTTATCGCAAATTGACCGTTTTCTTTGCAAAGGAAAATAACATTATCAACATCAAGATTTACAATAAATTGAGGATTATGTGTAACCATAATCACTTGGCGATTCTGCCCCATATTTCTAAATTGATCTAATACTTTTTCCTTAATTGCTTTTTGAGAAATATGATCTTCTGGCTGATCAATCAAATAAATCCCTTTATCCCTTGTTTCACCACAAATAAGTGTAAAATACATTTGTGCATCAAAACCAGAGGATACTTCCTCAAAAACATCCATTGTTTCTTCAATAATTGTATTTCCAATTTTAAAATCTTTGTCTAATTTAGTATTTATTTTCGTTTTAAGAGCCTCTAATGGAGTAATCGATTCATCATCTGATGGATAATTTTTAATAAACTCCTTCAGTTCTTTTTCTGTTATACTTCCCGTATCTAATACTTTCCCTTTCTTTAATACAGTTCTAAAAATTTCTTCAATATATTCTTGTCCAATTTGCTCTATCTGCACCTTTGATATGAATTTATATTTATCAACTGGATTACACTCCGGTTCAATAACTACTGTTTTCACATTTGGTTCATATTTTTCAACCGTTTCTTTTTTCTCTATCAGTTTACAAATATCTTGTATAGCCTCATTCTTCGACTCAACAAAATCAGAGTAAACAGCTTGTTCATCAGTGATTTTTTTACTATATCTTTGTTTAAAATGTGTCATAAAAGTATTATATACATTTATTCTCTCATTTTCTCGTTTATGCGACTTTAAAGTTTCCTCATATTTTTCCAACATAAGTCCAAAAACTTCTACTGTATTCTCGATAGATTGTTTATCTCTATCACGCAATACTTTATTGCACAAAATCTCCTTTAATTCTGAAATAACTGTTTCAAAATGTCCTATTAATTTCTGGATTTCTGTTATTTTTATCTTTTTTACTGTTCCAACAAACGTAAGACTTTTATCCAGAATTTCATCTACCGTAATATTAAACGATGGAAGTTCCTCCACCTTTTTATCATAGTCAAATTTGTTTTCTAAACACTCATATAAATTTTGTAAATCTTTCTCAACAAGACTTCGATATTTGCTAGCATTTATTTGTTCTGGATAAAACTGTGTCAAATACTTATTTGGTTTCATTCCATCTGAGTCAAATATTTCTCGTATTTCCCCTTGCTGATTAAACATAAATATATTTTCTTCTGGAACTTTCGTTTTTATTGATGTGTTATTTTTCTCCAAATATTTTTCGTACCCTTTTTTCAGTTTCCCATCATTTATTTTAGTATTATTTGTAATTGCATGAAGAAACAACGATTTCCCAATAGAATTATCTCCTATAATTACATTCAATCCCTTTGACATTGGTACACATACTTGATTCCCAGAAATATCCAATTCAATTTCTGAAATACTCTTTTCAACAGGATTAAAAAATTTATCCACTAAACTAATCCTGTGTCTATCCGTAACTGCCATTGCCAAACCTTTAAATGTAGGTAACGATTTAATATAAGTAAAAGCAAATTGAGTTTTCTCTTGTTTTTCAGTATTGGGGTAATACTCCCAATTATGGCAATCTGATCCTGTAATGAACCTTAAATTTTCTCCCAAATCATTATCTGCCAAAAAAGCTTTATTATATATTTCATTCTTTTTATTTCTGAACTCATACGCATCAAAATAATCTAGAAAAATCAACTCGTTAAAAGTATCTTTTCCTAATACCATAACATCATTTGCATGTGCTTTATGTTGTGAAGAAACCGTCTTTTTTTGATGTGCAATCATCACAAAATCAATATTTATTGCATTCAAAACTTCAAAATAATCACTTTTAGAATAAGCCCCTCTAGTTTTTTTATAGGTTGTCTTTCCTATTCCATTCGTCATTACTTGCTCAATGTTTTTAACTTTATCATCATCTCTATCATCAAAAATAGTTACTATATGTATAACTTTTCCCTCTGCAAATTCAACTGAAAATTCAATTCCGGGCAATACTTTCTTTATGCAATTATCCTTCATTTCTTCGCATTTTAATTCTTTATATATTTCATAATTGAACTCATCATGATCTGTAATCGCACATAATTCTATTTCATTTTCAATCAATCTCTGAATTAACACAGGTAAATTTTCCAATGTATTGTTTGCAACTTTGTCCTTATCTTTGCTTCTTGAATATACCGAGTGAATGTGCAAATCTATTTTTACACCTTTCCTTACTACTTTATCCATACTTGCTCTCTCCTAATCTATCATTTGCTTCTGGTATGCCATTCCCCTTGATTCCCTATTTCTTTGTTTATTTCCCTTCGACAATGGTATCAAAAATAGTTTCTTCAACAACCCTTACACATTCATCAAGATTTTTCTGGATATCTTTCCCCCAAAATCTAATTACAGTCCACCCTCTAAATAAAAGCTGCTTATTCACTTCATCATCACGTCTCCTATTATTGGATATTTTTTTGAGCCAATAATCACTGTTAGAACCTCTCTCGATTCTAGGCTTCAAAATTTCCCAATCTTTTCCATGAAAAAATTCACTATCGCAGAAAATAGCAATTTTATATTTGGTTAAGACAATATCTGGTTTCCCCGGCAAATTCTTATCATTTTTTCGATAACGATATCCTTTATGCCACAATGCCTTTCTTAATCTCAATTCTATGCTAGTATCTTTTGCTCGAATACGCTGCATATTTTTCCTGCGCTGTTCTTTCGTTAAATTATCCATTCTAACTCTTCTTCAATTCTTTACTTACCGCTTTTGCAACATACCAAAACATTACTGGAGGAATAGCATTTCCCAATGCTCTATACTGCGCAGCTTCACTTCCGACCAATTCAAAATCATCTGGAAAAGATTGAATTCTTGCGACCTCTCTTGGAGTAAAACGTCTATATCTTTCACCTTCCATTAATACCGGATCTGTACTATTTAAAGATACTTTCGCTAAATGAGCTCCTACTGTATTACAAGGTTTATTGATATTCTGTGCTCTTCCCTTATTCATACTCTCACGTTTTTTCATCATTCCTGCAACCGCTCGCTCACTAAAAAAATACTTTTCATCTACACGTTTTTCAATTACAGTCTTTAATGGTATATATTTAGTTTCATCATCTATCTCTGCTTCAGGAAATGAAAATGTTATGTTCAAATCTTTTCTGAATCCAATAATTATAACACGTTCCCTTTTTTGTGGAACACCATAATCTGCCGAATTCAAAATCTGATATTGTACCTCATAACCGCTTTCTTCAAATTCTTTCAAAATCAGCGGAAATGCACTTCTCTTATTCGCTGTAAGTATTCCTTTTACATTTTCTGCAATAAAACATTTAGGCTGCCGCTCTCTTAAAATCCTACACATTTCAAAGAAAAGTTTTCCTCGTTCATCTTTTACTCCCAATCGTTTCGGATTTTGTGCCACAATAGAAAACGATTGACATGGAAACCCCCCTGTTAAAATGTCAAACTCTGGTATTTCTTCTGTTTTCACTGCTCTTATATCTCGATTGTCTGGTGTTATCCCAAAATTCTCTTTAAAAATCTTGCATGCATTATCATCTATATCGTTAGCGTACACAATTTCCATACTATTCGAATTATAATATTTACCCAAAAAATCAAAACCACCGAGCAATCCAACATCGGTTCCTCCACATCCACAAAACAGCGACGCAACTTTTAATTTTTCCATGTCAATAACTCCTCAAATTGTCCTACTTCTTTAGGATCGAATGTTATATCCGCCCCATCAGAAGGTATCATATTAATCTTATCCTTTTTGTAAAGCCCAACGGGGTCTTGTAATAAAAATAGTTTTCGTTCATTCTTACTTAACATCAACCGGTATACATAATATCTGTCATGTGTACTGCTTGCAGTATTCCATTCATTCTTTGTAAGATGTATTCGATTGAAATGTAATGGTTTTGAACTAATCGTTGTTTTTACCTCTATATATCGTTTTCTTTCATCCAATTCTACTGAGCTAATATCATATCCAACCGCAAACTGCGTAGGTATTCGTTTAATCAGGTGTAACAAGTCTTCACGTCCACCTAATTTAATTCTCATACATTCATGCCCATGCACTAAATTTTCTCCAATATCACCAATATCTTTTGTTGTCAGCTGATCAAAATATTGTATAATGCGTTTTTCTAATATGTTATCTCTTTGAATTAAATCCGATAAACTACTTGTTTCTACATTTGTTGTATTTTCCTTTAACTGTCTTAATTCTTCCTCATCACTTGCAATATATGCTAAAATATCAGTAGAAAAATCTGTATCTTCCATATCTCTATTGACATAAGAAAACCAACTGTTGATACATGCTTTGACATCTTCCATAGTTCCGCTTTTTTGGCGAATCATTTTATCATACCCATTAAACCATTCGTTAGATTCGCAAAATTTTACTATAGATTCCTCTTCTAAAGTATTCAAATAATAAGTTCTGCTATCATAGGTTTTTAAAAGATTTGCAATTTCCATATAATCAACAATATCACCAGCATATCTTATAACATCGCCAGTTTGATCATATGCGACTCCATTTTTCCTATTCTGAGAAATTCTGTCCCATGTTTTCTCTACTCCTTCACAATCTCTTGTAACTCGCAAATCATTGAATATACAATGGCATACTTCAAATTTAGTAATACCAATAGAATTTCCACCATCACGATTAGCATATCTCAATAATTTTAAAATATATTGAGCTGGTTTAAAATGAATTCCTTCTTCAATTTGTTCCAAAACTCTGTTTGGTTTTATATGTGCTCCCGGATACTGAAAATTATAAAGAAATGTTTTAAAGCATTCTACTAAATCTCCACTCTTAGCAAGTTCTATCGCACGTCTTCCCGGTTTATCTGTTGTATTCGTATGCTCTATAAAACCAAATAATGCTGATATCTCTGTTCTCCAATTATTTATAGTCTTTAATTCTCTATGTGCATTTCCCGGATAACGGAATAATGCTGCGTTTACTTCCTCTACAAACTTATCTACTTCTTTTTCACCAACACGAGAAATTTCTTCAGCAACATAAATCAATACATTTTCTATGTCCCCTTTAAATCTAGGACGAACATGATGTACTCTAAAAAAATATTCTTCTGGAACTTTATACTCTTCCACTATTATTCATCTCCTAATGCTTTTTTCAACTGTTCTGCAATGCATTGTGCCATTAGTGGAGGAACTGCATTGCCTACTTGCCTAAACTGTTGTGTCTTATTTCCCAAGAAAATAAAATCATCTGGAAATGACTGTAGTCTTGCACACTCCCTAACAGTAGGTACACGATTATACTTATAATGAAAATGGTGTCGATGGCCTGTATCGATTGTTGGTGCTGGTTTATCACTCGCAAATCTTGTCCACGCAACATGAAAATTTCTACTATTTATGTATTCATCCGGCAGGTCTTTATAATTTCCTCCATCTGGGACTAAAGAAATTATTTTTTTTACTCGGTCAGAGTGATTAGCCGCAATGTGATTTTTAACCACTTCAGAATTTTTACGCATTATTTTCTGATACTCATTTTGTGGCTGCATCAAATAATCTAAAACCTCTTCTCCAAGTTCGTCCTCCAATGTTGGCAAGTCTGACAATGCCATACTGCAACTCACCTTATTTTCGTGTATTTCAGGGTATACAAATTCTCCCTTTTTGATTCCTACAAATACCACTCTCTTTCTATTTTGTGGAACACCATAATCCGCCGCACATAATATCTTATATTGAATCTGGTATCCCATCTCTGTAAACTTTTCTATAATGCTATCTTTAATCTGCCCACCAAATAATCCTACTAATCCCGGTACATTTTCTATTACAAACGCTTTAGGCTGTATTTCTTTAACTAATCTAATATATGATAAATATAATTTATTCCTAGGATCGTCAAACTTTCTTGGTCCCGAAAGCGACATTCCCTGACATGGCGGTCCTCCAATAATCACATCAATTTTTTGGTCACCTATTAGTGGTTTAATATCCTCTTCATATGTTACTTCTGTTATATCTCCGCAGATCGATTTAGCACCATAATGATTCAGTTCAAATGTTTCTAAAGCCTTCGAATCATTGTCTATTCCTAGTAAAATATTATATCCTGCCTTTTCAAATCCATAAGACAGTCCTCCGCAGCCGCAGAATAAATCTATTGCATTTAACTTATTTTTCATTATGTTTCTTTGCCTTTCTATTATCATCAGGTTTTTCCGCATTTTCTGGAATTGCCCATGCCTCCCCCAATTTAAATGTGCCCTCTATCCTATTTTCAGCACACAATATTTGCACACGTCTCTGTGAAATTTCCCATTTCTTTGCCGCTTGACCTGCTGTTATATATCCCATAACTTTACCTCACCTTCTTCATTCATTATATTCTACGGGACGAACAAACGCAAGAAAATCCTATCGAATATTTGTTCTTTTTATCATCTTTTCACCGCTTTCTTATCGTTCTCTATCCATAGATTTTTTCTTGACTGACCGTTTCGGCTGCTGTCTGCCTTCCTGCTGATAGCGGTGCAGTTTTTCCAGTACGCTTGCTTTTTTCGGTTGTTCTAATGGATTTTCTTTCTTCTGCTCCGTCTGATTTTTCCATGCTCGCAGTTCTTCATTGTATTCCATGATTAGTGCTTCTGCCTTGTTATAAACCTTCTGAAAGTCTTGCACATTGGGATACCCTTCTCGCTTTACGATCTGCTCCATACTCTTGTGCAGACGCTTTTCCAAATCCTCTAACAGTTCAATTTTCCCTTCCAGAGATTTTCGTTCTTTGCTTTTAAAGAATCCTCGCAGTTCTGACAGTTGCTTTTTCAAAGAAGAAATATCCTGCTGTGTGCGTTTTATCTCCCTTGACTGTCCCTGCAAGTCATACATGACCTTCTGCATATCTTTCCACTCTTGCAAATCAATCTTTGGTACCGGTTTAGGCGGCAGTTTAAATTTGAAAATCACTTCCTGTAAAAAGTCTTTTGCCCCTCGGATAATCTGTCGAAACATATACGGCAGCCAACCGTGTGTCCTGATAGATTGCAGCGTTTCATCTGTGATTTTTTCCTGCTTGATTTTCAAAATATCTTCTTCAGGAACACCCTCGACTAATGCCACATCAACTTTCCGATTCCATTCCTGCCTTGCCGCATTGTCTGCCTTTATCTCCTCTGCTTTCGGATTGTTCTTTCCGATTTTCTTCGTTGCCAGATAAACACCGCCCTGTTTGAATACCGATAGTTTTTCTGATTCTTCTTTTACATAGCAGTTAATTGTATCTGTAAACAGTTCTTTCACTTCTTTGGTAAAGGCTTTGTTCTTAAACCATTCCTCTTTTTTTGTGAAGATATGACTTTCATATACTTCCCCTTTCTGGATAATACTGCATCCGGCTCTGATATTTCCCTGCTCGTCTAAAATCTCTTTTTTCGTGCGTCTATGCTTTCCCTGCTCATCATAAAACATATTTCGGGTGGCAATCTTCACTTCGGGCTGTTCCAACATTTTCCGTTCGCTGAATACCAAATGAATATGATAATTCGTCTTTGTCTTGTTGTGATGAAGGGCTGCGCTGCACTCTACACCATATCTTTTATGAAAAGTCTCTGTAAAAAGTCTTACCACATCACCTGCCCTGTACTGAACAAAACTTTCGGGAAGTGCTATGATGAACTCACGCCCTTCGATACATTTCCCTGCTGAGCCGCTTGCCTTAAAATCCAACTGATTTTCTCTTGCAAGATTTTTCCAAAATTCAGGCGTTGCCCCTTCTGTCTGATAGGTCGCATAGAGATACTCCTGTCTTTTCGGATTGGAGATATAATCAATCCTTCCTGCCACGTCGGACAGCTTACTTTGTCTGATAAATGAATGTCTGCCTATAAGCATTCTCCTTTCCGGCTCTCGCCTGCTTTGCTGTGAGTAGGTGCATAGGCACCTGTTTACGACCTTATCCGCCTGTCGGCGGAACAGCTCCCGGCAGGGCGAAATACACAGAGCATAAACGAAGTTTGTGCGATGGGTGTATTTCGCTCTCAATCGCCGAGGGCTTGTTTTTGTTTAACACAATCTGATTACTTCTCGGACTTACATTTAGATTTATGGGCGTATCCGCCCTTTTTATCTGCCCGTATCCGGGCTACTTTTTCTATGACTGACAGCAGATGATCTACGGTACTTTCTTCCCATCCGACAAGCCATATCAGAGTTTTTTCCTCTGCTTTTGTCAGTTCCACTCCTGCCAATACCTTGTTCATTTTTTGTATCTGTCTGCCCTCCATCTCATAAAAGAAATCATTCACATTTCTGCTTTCTCTTTCCGGCTGTTTCAACATCTGCCACACTCCCTTCTGCTAAAAAATAAAATAAATTTAAAAATAACACGTATAAGCGTATAAACGTATCTTCCATACTTTTCAGAAACCTGTAATCCCTTGATTTTCCTGAGAATATACGCATATACGCTTCTTTGAAAAATTCTTTTTTATCGGTTTTTCATCCGTATCAACGATAGCTGTCTATGCGTATCTGCGTATGGATTCCCTGAAATCCTCTGGCATTTTTCCCATTGTCTGAGGGAATGTTGGTAGAATAATGAATGTGATACTTTTTTTCATTTTCTTTTAAGTACCCCGAAAAACTTTTTGCACTCATAGGCTTTTCCGTATTATCTTCACACCAGCGGCAGTATGCCTGGTAAAGATTCTTGGAAGTCGCTGTTGTGTTTTCTTCCAGCCGGATATACCCGGATGACTGCATAAAAGCGATAATGTTATTCCCAGATTCCATAGCTTCGTGCAGATTCTTCTTTGCACGTTCGCTGATGGTAAAGCGGTATTTATTTTTCAGTAATCGTTTCAATCCCTCCAGACACCAGAGAAAAATATCGTCTGCTTCTCTTTGCAATTTCTCGATTAGATAGGGATCATCTACTCTGTCCGACGGCACATCTTTCACTGTAAGGATAATCTGTCTGCGGTAAAATCCATAGGAACGGTCATGCAAGGCACTGAGACTTCCGTTTCCGAAGCAGAGGAACCTGACATATAAATTCCCCTGTACGCTCTGCTTTGACTTCCGTTCCAAATCCATCTTATCCTCCAGCGTGACAATAGTTTTAATATAGTTGGTGTCTTTCAATGCTTCCAGTTTCATATCATCATCCACCATCAAAAGCCTGTATTCCAAATCTGCCCTTGCAAAACGGTTATGCTCTACCTTTTGAATATTGCTTACATTCATATTCGTTCCGAGAATTTTTCTCATCACCAGACCAATACGGGATTTTCCCTCCCCGCCTTTTCCTAAGATAATCAATAACTTCTGTGCCTTGTTGGATGGGATTAAGCAATATCCCATATATTCCTGCAAGGTTGGAATATCATCTTCCTCCAACAGTTCCGAAAGAAATTTTAACCACCGTTCTGCCTTTGCTTCTTTCATTTCATAATTTACAGGCAAGCGGTTCAGGCAAAACTCCTTATTTTCTGTAAAATCTCCATTCAAAAAATAAGTTCCATTATTCACATGGATGCGATCCATCTGCACTGGAAGTTCCTCCGAATAGGCTTCCAGTTTTAGAACCTCCGAAAGCTGTTTTACTTTCTTGGAAATCCCTTTCGTAAGAACCGGCTTTACCATTCTGTAAATTTCTTTTTCCACTTCGCCGTCTGACAACATTCCGTCATAGCTGAAAAAGATACCGTTGATACACTTCAATGGCATTCTTTGCAGGAAATTTTCACAAAATGATACTTCATCAATCTGCCCATCCTCAAACCATTCCTGAGAGTACGGCTTAGAGTTCAGTTCCCTCTGATCCAATGCTTCTTCCAGTCTGTTCCTTGTTGTTTCGTCTATATTCTTCCATTCGTTCTTCAATTCTTTTCACATCCTTTCCACTATCCAATAAAAATTCAATTCTGTCCTGTAACTCTCCAAACACCAGTAAATCCAGATCGTAATTTATCTTTTCTGTCTGCTGACAGGCTTCTATAAATTCTGCTTTCCATTCTTCCTCTGGTGTTTTTGGTGCATATCTTATTTTCCATTCTTCCAGCAAATGAAGATAATCCGATAAAATGCGGATACTTTCCCGTTCCCATTCTTCAAATTTCTTTTCGGTCTGGTACAATGTTCTTTTCGGTTTTTCTTTTTTCTTACTGGCATTCCTTTTCTTTGCGTCATCTGTAAAAACAGGTATCTGAAAATCTTCTGCCAGTTTCTTTGCTGCTTCCAATGGTGCAAGATGAAAGAAATCTGCCACAAACGTGATTACATCCCCTTTCGCACCACAGGCAAAGCAGCAAAAGCCTTTGTCTACTTTCATACTGGGATGCCTGTCATCGTGAAAGGGGCAACAGACCATCCCATTTTTATTTACTTTTAATCCGTACTGTTCGGCAGCCTGCCTTGCAGTTACGTTTTCTTTTACTACTTGAAAAATATTCAATTCGACTCCTTTAAAATTTTCGTTGTATTCTCTCAGAGCCTTTGATATACTGAACTTGCGAGATAGAGTTATCAAAAGCTCTGAGAAGTTGTCCTTGTGTTACGCAAGGGCTTTTTCTTTTCCCTGCTTTTTTGCCTCTCCATTGAAATATCCAGTTTCCTCCCATACTTTACGATCAGAACAGTAATAACTGAATTCATCGGAATCGCCCATCTTCATTGCCACTCCAAATTTCAAAATTCCCTGCTGTATTCCGATACGAACGTAATGAGCATCTTTTCCGATTGCTTTTGCAATTTCCGTAATCGGCACATTTCTTCCCGTAAATGGCGGCAATTCTACATATAATCTTTTATCCATTTTCCATATCCTCCTTTACAATCTGACTAAGTTCTTGATCTAAAGCTGTAGCAATTTTATATGCTACCTGCGGTGTACAGCCCTTTCCTGATATAATGCAGGAAATCGTCTGCCTTGACACTCCACTTAACTCAGCCAATTTCTTAATTGTTAATCCTCTTTCTCCCATCAAAATCTGCATTTTAAATACGTTTATCTTCATTTTATTTCTCCTTTCTTTTTTAATATGCACTTTTAATGCGCATTTTTATTATATGCACTTATTCTGCACATGTCAATACTATTTTATATAAATATGTACTTGTAATTCGTATTTTTCTATGATATGATAAGCGTGAGGTGAATAATGATGAGTAATGAGAAGTTACATAACAATCAAATCGGACTTAGAATCCGTACTGCTCGAAAAGAAAAAGGTATCAACCAAACAGAGCTTGCAAATTTGTTGGGGAAATCGCTTCGCACAATCCAAAAATATGAAAGCGGAGAAATCGAAGTTTCCATTGCTATGCTCAATGAAATAGCAAAAGTTTTAGACTGCGAATCCACATATCTTATAGGGTATGATGCTGAGAGAAAACCTTTAGAAAATCTTTCTGATATTATGAATTTCTTATTTCAGTTAGATAAGATAAAGGAACTTGGCTTCAATATCGAAGTCAAACGCCCGCCACATTATGATGGATGGGAATGTGCTATTACTTTTAATGGCAAAGATGTTTCTACGGAGTTAAATCAGGATCTCTGTCTATTCTTGGAAGAATTTAAGGATAAAAGAAATGAAGTCAAGGACTATCA
Organism: Coprococcus sp. AM11-30B; assembly: GCF_027674365.1. Classification (NCBI taxonomy): domain Bacteria; kingdom Bacillati; phylum Bacillota; class Clostridia; order Lachnospirales; family Lachnospiraceae; genus Coprococcus; species Coprococcus sp. AM11-30B. The sequence continues at coordinate 48,670 of NZ_JAQDVB010000001.1, forward strand.
GACAAGTCTTGAATCTTATCAGAAGTGGCAGGATAAAACACTTGCTTATTACGCAAATGCAAAACTGACCGAAAAAGAAACAGAAGAAATCTCAAACGAAGAACGAATCCAAAGATTTCAAAAAATTATGAACGAGCGGTACGGTAAGAAAGAGTCCTAATTTTTAAGGAGGATTTTTAGAATATGAAATTACCGAACGGCTACGGAAGTGTAGTAAAACTATCTGGAAAAAGAAGAAAACCTTGGATGGTTCGTAAAACCACAGGCTATCGCATTGATCCAGTCAAAGAAAAGAAAGTAAATGAATATATCATTATTGGATATGCCGCCACAAAAACTGAGGGGTTACAAATGCTGGCTGATTATAACCGGAATCCTTATGATACGAAAGCAGCCAAAATGACTTTTGAGGATGTGTATGAGGAATGGTCTAAGAAAAAATTTCCTACGGTATCCGAAAGCAATATCAAAGGATACAAGGCATCTTACAAAACATGTGGCATTCTTTACAATCGAGTTTTTAAGGATTTAAAACTGGCAGACTTACAACAGGTTATTGACATCTGCGGAAAGAATTTTCCCACATTGAAGAAAATCAAAATCCTGTTTAACCAGTTATATGAATTTGCATTAAAGAATGACATCTGCAACAAAGATTATTCTACTTTTGTTGAAATCGCCCAGTACAAAGACCGCAATCCAAACAAGCATACACGTACAAAATTCACGAAAGAAGAAGTTGCAAAAGTCTGGACAATGAAAGAGGACAAATACTATCAGATCATCCTCATGCTGCTCTATAATGGCACACGTATCTCCGAATTTCTTGATTTGAAGAAAGAAAATGTGCATTTGGAAGAACAGTATTTTGATGTAATTGACAGTAAAACAGAAAACGGAATCCGAAAAGTTCCGATTGCTGATAAGCTCCTGCCTTACTATAAAGACTGGTATAATTCTTGTCCTGATTGCGAATATCTTCTTCATACAGAGGATGGCAAAAGATTTCTTTATCGCAATTACTATGACAGCTATTGGACTCCTCTTGTGGAACAGATTGGAATTGACCGTACACCACATTGTACTCGACATACCTGTATTTCCATGTTATCGGAAGCTGGTGTTCAGGATACAACAATCAAGAAAATTGTGGGGCACTCCGGTGCTATGACTTTGACAGAAAAAGTTTATACTCACTTAGATATGCAGGTTCTTGTAGACGCAATCAACAAAACCTTAGAAAATGAGGACAGCGTAACTGCCGATACAAAATCTGCATAGCAAAAAGGACACTCTCCAGTGCCTATCACCGAAAAGTGTCCTATATTTTTTAGATATTTTTGTTGCAAACGTGTTGCAAATGCGTTGCGAACTGAGTAAATTCCACCGCTTTTCACCACATCTGACAACTCCACAAACCCTTGTAAAACAAGGCTTTGAACGTAAATCCGAGTTCCGAAGATTATCTCTTTGTGAACCGAAATTAACGTTTAGAGAACTGCGGAGCGCGACGAGCTGCTTTGAGACCGTATTTCTTACGTTCTTTCATACGTGGGTCACGTGTAAGGTATCCGGCTTTCTTAAGTACCGGTCTATAATCAGAATCTGCTTCAAGAAGTGCTCTTGCGATTCCGTGACGGATTGCTCCTGCCTGTCCTGTGTATCCACCACCACGTACGTTAACGAGAACGTCAAATTTATCAACTGTTTCAGTTGCAACTAATGGCTGACGAACTACAACTTTAAGAGTTTCAAGTCCTAAATATTCGTCGATATCTCTTTTATTGATTGTGATCTTACCTGTACCTGGTACAAGGTATACTCTTGCGATAGATTTTTTTCTTCTTCCTGTTCCGTAGAATTTAGCTGTTGCCACTTTTATTTCCTCCTTTCAAACCTCTGACTAAAATGTTAAAACTTCTGGTTTCTGTGCCTGATGAGCATGTTCTGCTCCAGCATATACGTGAAGCTTCTTGATCATTGTTCTTCCCAAAGGTCCTTTTGGAAGCATACCTTTAACAGCAAGTTCGATAACCTGTTCCGGTTTCTTTGCCATCATTTCTCTTAATGTAGTTTCTTTCATTCCTCCTACATAATCTGAGTGATGATAGTATACTTTCTGATCTAATTTCTTTCCTGTAACTTTGATCTTTTCAGCGTTGATAACAATTACGTTGTCACCTGTATCAATGTGCGGTGTAAATTCCGGTTTATTTTTTCCTCTTAAAACTTTAGCGACTTCTGCTGCAAGACGTCCAAGTGTCTGTCCTTCAGCGTCAACTACATACCATTTTCTTTCAATCTTATCTGGATTAGCCATGTAAGTTTTCATTGGTTGACCTCCTATGAATTTCAGTTTACTAATTATTTTCATTGTAGATTCTATAGAAAACAAGTTCACTCCGGGGCTTTGGTGCAAACTGTTTCTTCTCACGTCATACTTGCATATTATATTATACCAACAGGCTTTTGTCAACTGTTTCTTGCTGATTTTCATCACTTTTTTGTGGGAATTTTCTACAGTATTTCTTTCAGATTGTCCACAGTTTCTTCTGCCTTCACCAGTGTAATACTGCCATTATCCAGGCATTCAACAAACTTATATACCAGGTCAGGATCAAACTGTCTGCCTGCATCCTGAAGAAGCTTCTCCCGTGCCACTTCAATAGGAAATGCTTTTTTATAACATCGTTTGGATGTCATGGCATCAAAAGAATCTGCCACGCACAAAATCCGCGCAGTCAGTGGAATATCTTCTCCTGCGATCCGGCGTGGATATCCTTTTCCATCATACCGCTCATGATGACCGATGACTGCCGGAATTACATAATCCAGCGATGGAAGGTGACGGATAATATCGATTGATGCCTCTACATGCCCTTTGATGATCTCATATTCTTCATCTGTCAGTTTTCCCTCTTTATTGAGTATATACTCCGGAATACCGATTTTACCGACATCATGCAGAAGTGCTGCCTGCCGGATAATCTCTATCATATCTTCGTTCATTCCAAGGGTCGTCGCCAGTGACGTTGCATAATAAGCTACGTTGTTGGAATGGCTGAACGTATAGTGATCCTTCGCATCAATTGCCGCCGTCAGCGCATAAATCGTAGACTCATACTCCTGATAAATATGGGTGTGATTCCTTGTATTGTTCCCCTCACTGTTGTTCCGAAACATCATATCAAAGACCTGGATCCCATTTTTTCCATTATGTTTCACATGATAAACTGCCAGATCTACATTTTCCATCAGCTCTTTCACGTTCCTTGCCGCATAAGGAGCCGCACTGATACCGGCACTCACAGTTACCGCTTTCAGCTTCATATCCGTTCTGCGGTTATTCATAACATAAATCTGTTTTGCAATAGATTCCACCATATTTCTGGCGGAAAAAAGATCATATCCCGGTAAAAGAACCGCAAATTCCTTTCCTCCATAGCGGGCCGTGTATCCACTTTCTCCGACACTGCTTCTGATAATATCTGCAATCCGCTGCAGACACAGATCTCCTTCTTTCACCCCATACAACTGATTATACAATTTAAAATCATCTACATTGATGATCGCAAGTGCCAGCGATGCCTCCCTGTTTTTCTCAAGCTCTTCATTCAGCACTTCATAGAAATATTTCCGGTTCAGTAATCCGGTCATCTCATCTGTTCTGGCTTCCTGGCGGGCTCTCTCGTACAATCTTGAATTCTTAATCGCAATCGATGCAACCGACGTAACAGATGAGATCAGCTGCACCTCATCATATACCAGCCGTTTTTTTGCCGAAGCATCTGTGATCAGGATCACACCAACCAGACATTCTCCATCTTTCAGCCCTGCACAGTAACGGATATGCGTCTTATCCAGCCGGTGTTTTTCACTCTCCCACATCGACCTATACTCCACGGTATAACGGAAATCCCGGTAAATGATCGGCTCTTCATGTTCTTTCAGCCACTGGATCATCGGGTTTTCTTCTTCCATCGTAAATGTCAGATCATTCAGTGGCTGATCACTTGCCACTCCCCGATATGGCTGTCCCGGTGCATCCTGCATACAAATATAGATATTTCCAACATCCATCAGTTCTTTCATGACACTGATCGTTTTGTCCAGAATTTCATTTAAATCCAGCGTCTTCGAAATCGCAGAGCTGAACTCCCTGATTTTTTCTGTCTGATAATTTTCTTCCCGGACAAACACACTGCGTACCAGAAGCTTCCACAAAAAAGTAAACAGCGCATAAATCACCAGAAACACAATTGCAAAAGCAAGGGCATAAAGCGTTGTATTCTTATTCATCTGTATATGGAAGATTTTCTGCAGATATGGAATTACATTCAAAAATACAATAACAGAAAACAAAAATCCCACACCGTAACACAGACTGGGCGATGCCAGCATCTGCAGCCGGAACAGACGTCTGCGGATCAGTGCATAAAACAGGAAAAATACATTTACAACACCACTTAAAATATCAATCGGAAATCCACTGAAAAATGGTATTCCAAGCAACATATTCCCTGCAAACAACACCAGAACCCCTGCCATGACCGGTTCATACTGTACTTTCATATTGGGATTTGCTTTGCAGATCCGCACAAGGATAAGGAAAAGATAAATCAAAAAAATCCCAGCCGGGAAAAAGAGTACTAATATAGTAGGTTTAATCTCATACACAAAAGTAGGAAGCCCATTCTTTTCCACCACATTCGGGCATCCCAGGAATACCCCATGCCGGATATTTACCACAAAACAGATCAGCATAACAGCCAGATATATTTTCCCTGGCAGACCTTTTTTCACCCCGCCAAATGCCAGAATAAAACAATAATATGCATACGGCAGTAGTAAAATTCCAAGCAGGGAAACCTGATACCAGAATTCATAACTTGGCCACAGATGAACACGCATAAATGCCGATCCTCCAGCCCAGAAAAGCAGTCCAACCAACACTACCAGAAAGCTATTTACAATTTTATTTCGCTTCGCTGTCAGAAACATCAGCAGCATAAATCCATAGCACACCATTGCTATGATTGAAATATATCCATAGGTTCCCATAATTCCCTCTTATCTCACTTTGTTCAAACATTCCTGCACTTCCAGCAACGCCTTCAAATCATAATAGGAAGGATTCATCTGATGCAGTTTTTTTCCAGTCTGTTTTTCATAAGTTTCAAATGTTCCGCACGTAAAAATTGTAACCTGCAAAGGATCCATTCCCAATATTTTCTTCAAGTCACGGTAATCCTGATCAATATATTTGAAATATGTACTCAGTAACTCTTTTAAAATATCGGCGCTCATGGCACTGTTCAGCAAGGATTCCCGTTCCAGTTCTACATACATATGCAGATATGGGCGCTTCTGTTCATTATATTCCTTTGCCGCAACCCAGTTTGTGATCGGAAGCTTTGACAGACGAATCACATTTCGGATCCCATTTTCTGAAATCCTTGTAAATCCTGCAATATCAATGATCCATGGTACCCGGTCCACATATTCAAAACGGGGGATCTGCGTTTCATCTTCCCTGTTTTGCAGTCCGACGCACCGGTACATATCACCACAGCGATATCTCGCGAATGCACCGCCTTTCAAAATCGTAAATACGAGCTCATATTTTTCTCCCGGCCGGACTTCATCCATCAGATATGTCGGTGGAATATAAGACGGATCCTCATGATTTTTCAACATATCCTTCTCTGTGATAAATTCATAAAATGCCGTATCCGGGAAGAAATACATTCCTTTTCTCGTCCAGGTCTCTGTCCCCATTATAGATGGTTCCGTACCGGCAAACAATTCCATCGGCCGGATTCCCCAGAGTTCTTCCAGATCATCTTTATAGCACTGATTATCCGTCCCTGCTACCATGAACCCTTTTAAATGGAATAAATCCTTTGGAAGTAATTTCCGATTCTCCTTTTTGCAGCGGTACTTTGCCTGTATCAGGCGGAAAATCATATGTGGTCTGCATTTCAGAATACTTGATAGTTGGATACCACCGCCACCGGTCAGCGAAGAAAGGCTCAGGCTTACTGCATAAGCCACACTTCCAAGGCCAAAGAAAAATCCCAGATCTTTTTTCATCGCCATTTTAAATCCCAGCTTGTTTCGTTCGCTGAAACTCATATTCACAGCATCTTTTACTGCCGGAAGGAACTCGATATCGATTTCTTCCCCGAGTGCCAGTGGAAAAAGTCCGGTAGCATACGGAAGCGGTGCCAACGCATACAGAAATTTGTCCGTAGATGCAACATCAAAAGATCCCTTTTTCCTGCTGGTCGATAAAATCAGACATGCTGTCACATTATTCCGGTAGGTATCCAGCATACTTCTTGTATACGGCGCAACCTTAATCGGATGTTTCCCGCCTTCCCAGGTTGTCTGAATCCAGATCACCGGATTCCCAGGAAGCATATCAGGCTGCTTGGTCAAAAGAATATCTGCATAATCTTCATACTCCGTCAGTGGTACCATTTTACGGAATTCATCCAGATTTCGGGGATGTTTTCCTTTCAAAATCGACTGTCCAAGTCCACAGTTACTCCACAGCTGGATCTGTTCTTCCATCAGCCGCCGCTGGATTTTCATGTAGCCGTCCATCGACAGATCCAGAAATCCACAGTATTGCTGCCATATTTCATTATACTGTTGTTTTTTTAATTTTTCTTTTAAATTCATAGACTGTCCGCTCCAGATCAATCATTTTTTCTGATAGTACGCAGGCACACCAGTATGCTTTTTCTGTTCGGTATCAGAAACGGCGTACTTTGCTGATATTCTTTATAGTTAAAAAATGTCCGTGGGAATGTCCACAGATCCTGAAAAATAATATACAGATAATTCCAGAAAATCATAAGTAAAAAATAAATCCCATGCTTCCATTCACCGACCATTCCCCACATGCACAGATATGCTCCCGCAAACCATAAAACACCAGGATGGCGGCACAATCCATACATACCTTCCGTATAAGCCGCACGCAGTTTATTTTCTTCACAATAGGTTTCTTCAAAGGGAAGCGCAAAAAACAACGTATAAATGAGCAGACAAAGGAAAAGGAGTCCTCCTAATCCAAATCCGGTCATTGTTCCGATCTTCCGATGGCAGCTCCCCCATGCTGCATAAAGCTCTGCAATCAGCGATACTACAACGAGAATACTCCCAACTGCAAAAAATTTTTGTAATACGGCATTCTTCATACGAACACTGTTAATATCATAAATAAAATACAGAATAAATCCTGTACTTCCTAGTATAAACTGCCACATTTTTCTCTCCATGATTTGTGCATTATTATGCACAAATACCTTTTCACGCACTATAAATTATAATAAAAGCAACTATAAATTGCAACAAAAAAAATAGCTTCCCTTTCTCCTTTTTTCAAAAACATTACCATATCATTACATTTTTACAAATTCCACTTTTGCTTTAAATAGTATACCATCATTTGACTCTATCTGATACAATAGATATATGGGATTTTTATCCAAATTTTGACTAAAAGGCAGGTACTAGAATATGTGGGCTTATGAAGGAATTTTTTATCAGATCTATCCAATTGGATTCTGTGGCGCTCCGACCGCAAATGACGGCAAAACCGTATCCCGGATTTTAAAATTAAAGGACTGGAGCAGTTATCTGGAATCCTTAGGTATCTCTTCTATATTATTAAATCCAATTTTCGAATCAGACAATCATGGTTATGACACCAGGGATTATAAAAAAATCGACTGCCGTCTCGGAACCAATGAAGATTTCGAAGAAGTATGCAAAGATCTCCATGCACACAATGTAAAAATCGTTCTTGACGGTGTGTTTAATCACGTAGGACGTGGCTTCTGGGCATTTAAAGATGTACTGGAAAAGAAATGGGATTCTCCATACAAGGACTGGTTCTGCATCAATTTTGACAGTAATTCCTGCTACAATGACGGTTTCTGGTATGAAGGATGGGAAGGACATTTTGAACTGGTCAAACTGAATCTTGCCAATCCTGCTGTTGTAGATTATCTTCTGGAATGTGTAAAGGGTTGGATCGATGAATTTGACATCGACGGTCTCCGGCTTGATGTTGCATACTGCCTGGACCGCAATTTCATGAAACGTCTGCGCAGTTTCTGTCAGGAATTAAAACCTGACTTTGCACTGATCGGAGAGGTTCTCTTCGGGGATTACAATCAGATCGTCAATGACGAAATGTTGCACAGCTGTACCAACTATGAATGCTATAAAGGCATTTATTCCAGCTTCAACAGCATGAACATGTTTGAGATCGCGCACTCTCTGAACCGTCAGTACGGACCGGAACAGTGGTGCATTTACCGTGGAAAACATCTGATGTCTTTTGTTGACAACCACGATGTGACCCGAATTGCAAGTATCCTGACCAACAAGAACCACCTGCCGCTGACTTACGGTCTTCTTCTTGGTATGCCGGGTGTTCCTTGCATTTATTATGGAAGTGAATGGGGTGTGGAAGGAGTAAAAGCTCCGGACAATGACTATGCTCTCCGCCCATGCTTCGATGCGCCAAAACCGAATGCACTGACTGAACAGATCAAAAAAATGATCCATGTCAGAACCGGAAGCAATGCTCTTTGCCATGGAAGTTATCGCAATGTTGTCCTTACTAATCATCAGCTCATCTTTGAGCGCAAAACAGATGATGAACGGATGCTGGTTGCAATTAATGCATCGGATGCACCATTTACCGCACACAACGGCGAACTCGGGGGAACTATGACTGATCTGCTCACCGGAAATGAAATCCAGATGAACGGCCAGCTCGAAATGCCACCATACAGTGTGCAGTATCTGAAATAAAACTTTTTCTTCCTAAAAAACTGGGAGAGATGACTTTTCCAACAAGTCAGCTCTCCCAGTTTCTTTTTTAATAAATATATTCCTTCATTTCCTGATAAACTCTCGCAAGAGGAAGACCCACGATCGTATTATAATCGCCTTCAATCCCACGGATATACATGCCAAATGCACCCTGGATCCCGTAGGCTCCTGCCTTGTCCATCGGCTCTCCTGTTGCAATATATTCCCGGATTTCTTCCTTGCACATCGGATATACATGCACATCACTACATTCATGAAATGTCTTCCGGATCTTTTTCCCATCCTTCTTTATCAGAAGCGTAACACCGGTGTAAACCTGATGCGCTTTTCCCTGAAGCATGGAAATCATCTGATATGCCTCTTCTTTATCCTTTGGCTTTCCGAGAATCTTTCCATCTGCTGCAACCACCGTATCCGAACCGATCACCAGAAAATCCCCTGCATTTTTCTTTTCATACTGCTGGTAGACATCTTCTGCTTTCTGCGCAGAAAGTTCTTCCACAACCTGGCTTGGAACCTGGGATGTAATTACTTCCTCACAGTGTGACGGCATGACTACATGCTTTATATTTCCCTGTTCCAGCAGTTCTGTCCTGCGCGGTGATGCAGAGGCCAGAACTACAGTCAGCTTCTGTGTTCTACTACACATAGCCTAATCCTCTTTCACAAGAATCTTCTTAATTTCTCCCATATACATGTTATGCATATCTTTGTCAGCATACCATTTGTCAAGATTTGCTTTCTCAACAAAATTTTCTTCTCCCATGCGCTGTACATAAACCTTCTTGCATACAAAGATCATTTTTGCTTCTTCAAACGCAACTGTTCCATCTACATAATATGGTGTCAGACCGGCTTCTTTGATCTTATCTTCGTCCCTTCCGGAGACTCTTCCACAGAGATTTAACGCTTCTCTATGCTCTTCTCCAAAGAATGCCAGTGTAAAATAATCTTCTCTGTCCACAAATTCTTTGGTATAACGGGAATCACGGATATAAGCTGTCGCAGTCGGCTTGCCCCACATAATTCCAACACCACCCCAGCTTGCTGTCATGGTGTTACATTTTTCTTCATTTCCTGCTGTGATCAGCATCCACTGTTTTCCGATCAGGTCAAATGGATTATCCTTTAATTCTTCTGCTTTTATTTCTGTAAAACTCATTTTCTGTCCTCTTATTTTGCAATTACTTTACGGAAATTTTTCTTTCCTTTTCTTACGACTTTTCCTTCACCTTCAAAGTCTGCTTTTGTAAATGTTGTCGCAATATCGGAAACCTTTTCTCCGTCAACGGCAACTCCACCCTGCTGTACAGCACGGCGTGCTTCTGACTTGGAAGCAACCAGTCCACTCTTGTGAAGCAGTGTCAGGATATCGACAGATCCGTCTGCAAAATCTTCATCAGAAAGCTCTGCTGTCGGCATATCTGCTGCGTTTCCTGAGCTGAACAGTGCACGTGCACCTTCCTGTGCCTTTGTAGCTTCTTCTTCGCCGTGAACCAGTTTTGTCAGTTCAAATGCAAGGATTTCTTTTGCTGTGTTAAGCTGTGCGCCTTCCCATTTGTCCATCTCATCAATCTGCTCAAGCGGAAGGAATGTCAGCATACGTAAACATTTAAGAACATCTGCATCTGCCACATTTCTCCAATACTGGTAGAATTCAAACGGAGAAGTTTTTTCCGGATCAAGCCATACAGCTCCAGACTGTGTCTTACCCATCTTCTTTCCTTCTGAATTCAGAAGCAGTGTGATTGTCATCGCACTTGCATCCTTGCCGAGCTTACGACGAATCAGCTCTGTACCACCAAGCATGTTACTCCACTGATCATCTCCACCAAACTGAAGATTACATCCGTATTTCTGGTATAACATATAGAAATCATAGCTCTGCATGATCATGTAGTTGAACTCAAGGAAGCTCAGTCCCTTTTCCATACGCTGTTTGTAGCATTCTGCAGTCAGCATACGATTTACGGAGAAATGTGCTCCGACTTCACGAAGTACTTCCACATAATTCAGATCCATCAGCCAGTCCGCATTATTAACCATCAGTGCTTTCCCGTCTGAAAAATCAATAAAACGGCTCATCTGCTTTTTAAAGCAGTCACAGTTGTGCTGGATTGTCTCCGGTGTCATCATCTGACGCATATCTGTTCTACCGGACGGATCCCCGATCATAGCAGTACCGCCCCCGATCAAAGCGATCGGCTTATTGCCAGCCTCCTGCAGTCTCTTCATCAGGCACAGTGCCATAAAATGTCCAACATGCAGACTGTCTGCCGTCGGATCAAACCCAATATAAAACGTAGCCTTCCCATTATTCACCAGATCCCTAATTAACGGCTCATCCGTAACCTGCGCAATCAATCCTCTGGCCTGCAGCTCTTCATAAATACCCATTTTCCTAATTTCCTTTCTCTTACCAATCTTTTTATCTTATTCACAGCCAATCTTCTCCGCCGGAAGAAGGATGCGTCCCTGTCCGGAACTCTTCGAAGTTTTTCAAGGATGTCAGCCATCCGGAATCCATTTCTATTTGACTGCATGTGCAGGCGGATGCTCATACTTCTTAGGTTTTGGAAATTTGTGTTATGATTGAAAATCCATCTGTCTGAGCGCAGCGAGTTATGGATTTTCAATCATGCCCTTAACAAATTTTCAAAATCTTAGAAGTATCAGTCGCCGAACCCGCAGACAAATAGAAATAGATTCCGGATGGCGTCCCCCTTAAACCACCCTTCAAAAATTTCCGACAAAAAACCTCGTCCTCCGGCCAATCAGCCTTTAAGGACGAGGTATATTCTCTCGTGGTACCACCTTAATTCACATCCGGCTCGCACCGAATGCCTCAGTCAGTAACTAACATTACCGAAGCAGGTATAACGTCCGCCACTCCGTCACAGCTTACTTGCGCTTCCGCGCGTTCGGTGTGAAGCTCCAAGATGTATTCACATCTGACTCTTCGTGCACCTCTCATCAACCGGTTACTTTCTGTCTGAGCCTTGTCATCTGCTACTTGTTCTCTTCATAGCCTGTAATTTTCTCTTCTTTTGTCATACTACCGTATCCTTCAAAATTTGTCAAGCCGGATTTCACGCCAAATTATCACAAAACAACTTTTGTCAAATCCAATTCACAGCCTTCCATCATTTTCCGAACCACTCTCGCAGATTCCCTAATTCCAGAAATCCGTCTTCTGCTCCAGCTCAATATCTGCACTTTTAAACACCGGATTAACTCCCCGCTTCAACTGATCCTCATAATCCCGGATTGCCTTAAATGCCGTCCCGGACAGGATCAGGATCACCGGAATATTGATCAGTGCCATCACGCCCATCAGTACATCGGAAAGATCCCACAAAAGCGACATTTCCATACCTGCTCCCAGAAATACAACAAATGCCGATACCAGGCGGAATCCGCGCATAAATTTTTTCCCCGGTTCCTTTTTATGGATATAGGTCAGAAGATTGTCGCAATAGAAACAATTTCCAAGCAATGTTGTAAACGCAAAAAATACCATAGCCACCGTGATAAATACCGGGCCAAAGGTTCCCAGGGATTCCTGAAGAGATGCCTGAACCCACGGTGCCCCCTGCATCTCCCTGGTTGGATCAATGCCAGACGACATACACATCATCGCCGTTGCCGTGCAAAGAAGAAGTGTGTCGATAAAGACAGACAGCATCTGAACCAGTCCCTGTTTGACCGGATGACTAACATTTGCAGAAGCAGATGCATTCGGTGCCGAACCAATTCCGGCTTCGTTGGAATAAAGCCCCCGGCGGATTCCCTGCATCATAGCAGAACCCGCAAACGCTCCGAAAATTGCCTTGAAATCAAACGCTTCCTCAAAAATGCGTAGGAACATTTCCGGCACATTGCGGATATTGATGATAACCACAATCAGCGCAATCCCGATATATGCAAGTCCCATCACCGGCACAATCATCGATGTCACCTTTACAATACGGCTACCGCCGCCAAGCAGACACCATCCGGTCAGAACTGCCAGAATCCCGCCAATGATCCATGGGCTTACCTTCGGATCATAAAAAGAAAATCCGGAAAATGTAGACTGCAGATTATAGGATGCCAGCATATTGAATCCAAATGCATACGTCATGATCATGGCAATACAGAACACGATTGCCAGTGGTCTGCAATGCAGCGCCGCCTCGATATAATAAGCCGGACCACCATAGCATTTCCCATCCTCTCCCTTTTTCTTATAAATCTGTGCCAGCGTACTTTCAATCAGTGCTGACGCACTTCCGATGATCGCAATCACCCACATCCAGAATACAGAACCAAATCCCCCAATACAGATTGCTGATGACACCCCGACAATATTTCCTGTTCCTACTCTCGATGCCGTTGAAACCATCAATGCCTGGAATGATGAGATTGCCTCTTTATCGTCCGGCTTCTCCATCACGGACTCACAGGCTCTCTTAAATAAACGCGCCTGTGGAAATCTTGTCCGGATTGTAAAATATAAACCTGCTCCGATCAGCATAATCACCAGAAGTTTGCTGTACATAAATGAGCTGACCGCCCCAATAATTGTCTGAAACATACCCTTTTTCCTTTCTCAATGTTTTCTACCATTTTCGCAATATCTTAACGGAAACTCTCAAAATTTGCAAGCTTTTTCTATTTATTTCCTGTCATTTCGTCCCCAATCACTTTGTAAAAATATTACTTTTTTCAATCAAAATGTCAAACCTGAAAAAAAGCGGACAAGCAACACCTGTCCGCCAAATTTATACTATATTTTTCTAACCCTTTACAGCTCCTGCAGCAACACCCTTGATGATGTACTTCTGTCCTGCCAGATATACAATGATGATCGGGATTACTGTAAGCATGATGCTTGCCATCATCGGTCCCATTTCAACTCTTCCGTAACTTCCGCGGAAATACTGGATCAGCATCGGGATTGTTTTATATTTCTTAATATCAAGTACAAGAGTTGGAAGCAGGTAGTCATTCCATACCCACATTGCCTCCAGAATACCTACGGATATCATAGTAGGCTTCAGGATATGGATATCGATCAAAAAGAAAGTCTGCAGCGGATTACATCCGTCGATCATGGCAGCTTCTTCGATTTCTACAGGAATCGATTTTACAAATCCGCAGAACATAAATACCGCAAGACCTGCGCCAAATCCGAGATAGATCACCCAGATATTCCATGGCATATTCAGATGTAAGGTATCTGCTGTCTGTGACAAGGTGAACATAACCATCTGGAAAGGAACAACCATGGAAAATACAAACAGATAATACAAAATCTTTGAAATCACACTATTTACACGGGTTATATACCATGCACACATGGAGCAACATACAAGAATAGCAACTACAGAAGTAATCGTAATAAATGTACTGTATCCAAGACTGCTTAAAAATCCTTTTGAAGCAACGGCATCTACATAGTTTGCGATTCCTGCAAATGCATCTGCAGTCGGAAGTTTAAATGCAGTTCCTGTACTGATCGCTGATTCTTTTTTCAAAGAGTTCATCAGGATCATGATGATCGGATAAACCCAGGCGAGCGCCGCAATTGTTAAAATGACTGTCCATATTGTATTTGCAATACTTTTCTTCTTTTTCATTACTGCTGCACCTCCTTAGATCTTGTTGCTTTCAGCTGTACCAGTGAAATAATGATAACCAGAGCACAGAAGATCACTGCTTTTGCCTGCCCATAACCTTTCCACTGCATTCCGGCACGTGCGTAGAATGTCTGGTAAATATTCAGTGCCAGCATTTCTGTCGCATGGTTCGGATCTCCACCTGTAAGAGCCAGGTTCTGGTCAAACAGTTTAAATGAATTGGTAAGTGTCAGGAATACACAAATCGTGATGGAAGACATTACCATCGGAACTCTGATCTTCCAGAGGATATCCCACTTTGCTGCTCCATCAATCTCTGCTGCTTCGATCAGATCATCCGGTACATTCTGAAGACCTGCGATATAAATGATCATCATATATCCGATCTGCTGCCAGCACATCAAAATGATAAGTCCCCAGTAACCGGCTGAAGAATTCAGTGCCAGGAGCGGCTGACCGATGATCGTAAGCAGACAGTTGATCAGAATCTGCCAGATATATCCAAGTACGATTCCACCGATCAGGTTCGGCATAAAGAAAACAGTTCTGAAAATATTGGTGCCCTTTAACTTCTGTGTCAGAAGCAGTGCCAAGCCAAATGCCAGTACGTTAATCAGTAAGATCGATACAATCGCAAATAATACTGTAAATTTAAATGAACTCGTAAAGGATGTATCCTTGATCGCTGCTGTATAATTTGATATTCCAACAAATGTTGCATTTCCTACTGTTGTAAATTTACAGAAAGAAAGATAAAATCCCTGTGCAAACGGAATGATAAATCCGATCACAAATGCAAGAAATGTTGGGAGAACAAATATTGGTGCATGTTTTTTCAGTGCCTTTTCCATAGAAATCCTCCTCTTTTCCTTTTGCCCGGAAGGATCTTCCTACCAGGTGGCTCTCATTTCACTTTTTATTTTTATATGGAAAAACGTAGTTTCCCATATCCAGAAAACCCGCTTCGTACAGGCTCTCCTCTCACTTAAAAGGGGCAGGCAAGCCGCCTGCCCCTAGGTCAGTTCTTTTTATGCAACTTATTTATTCATTTGCAAGCTTGTATTCAGATGCCCATCCATCTACGAATGCACTTACTACTGCATCCCAGTTAGCATCTGTCTGATCTGCCGCATAAGCTGTCAGTGCAGATCCAACACCATTTTTCCACTCTTCTGAAGGCATTGTTGAGAAGTTCCATGCTACCGGAGTCTTTCCGTCTTCGGTCATCTGTTTGTCTTCTTTGATAAAGAGATTCTGAGATTCCTGAGCTTTCTTAAACGGAATGTTGAATCCCATATCGTCTGCCATACATTTTGTTCCTTCATCTGAAGTTACACACCAGTCCATAAAATCTAATGTAGCCTGAATATCAGCTTCGTCTGCGTCTTTATTTACGCACCAGTAATTTTCTGTACCTGTGCAGAGTCCCTGGTTTGCTTCATCGCCTACACCAAAGTAAACCGGAAGCATGGTCATGTCATCATCTGTCAGGCCGCCATCGATCAGCTGTGTATATTCCCATGTACCATTTTGATAGAATACAGCTTTTTTATTCAGGAATTCATTTCTTGCATCGTCACCTGTCTTTGCAGCAAGATCCTTTGGATCGCATGTGCTGTTGTTGATGTACAGATCCCACATATCGCGATAATTGTCAAGATATGTGCCTTTGATTGCATCTGTTGTGTTAATTCCTTCATCCTGATATTCAAAGTAGATCGGAAGGTTTGCAAGGTGTGTCTTGAATCTCCAGTCAGAAGATCCGTCCATACCTGCTGAAGTAAATGCAGAAAATCCAAGTTCAGAAGTTCTATTTGTAATGTCTTCTGCTACTTTTTTCAGATCTGCAAAAGATTTGATGTCATCCGGTGTATATCCTGCTTCTTTTAATAATGTCTTATTTGTGATAATTCCGTATGTTTCAATAACATATCCAATACCCGCTACAGAATCTCCGTCTTTCAGTGCATAATCATCACTTGTGAGTTCTTTGTAAACATCAGTGTCAGATAAGTCGTAGCAGTAATCTTTCCAGTTTGCAAGTCCTACCGGTCCGTTTACCTGGAATAATGTTGGTGCTCCGCTCTTTCCCATTTCACTCATCAGAGTGGTTTCATAGTTTCCGGAAGCTGCTGTAACAACCGTTACATCTACACCCGTCTCTTTTGTGTAATCCTTTGCCAGCTGCTGCCACTGTTCATCCTGCTCCGGTTTGAAGTTCAGATAATATACAGATCCTTTGCTGCTGTCCCCTTTACCGTCTGCACTCTTGCCATCGCTCTTGCTTCCACATCCTGCAAAGCATCCAAGTGTCATGATTCCTACCAGCCCCAGTGCCAGCCATCTTTTTTTGTTTTTCATAATTTCCGTTCCTCCTCGTCTGGATTTCTTTTCTATGCTTAAATAATAGCAAGAATCCAATCAAAGGCTGTAACAAATCGCAAACCTCCTTTAACAAAAAATATACTTTTCGAAATGTAAAAAATTTGTTATTGATAAAATGACACCAACAGCCTTCTCCTCCCATCATCTCTCTTTCTCATACTCCCGGATACTTTCATCGGCAGTCTCCACCATCTGCGCAAGCGTCATTTTCCCGGCGGCAAGCTGTGGCAGGCACTCCCCGATCGTCTCTTCCTGAAGGATGGAGTTCCATTTCACCTGATAGTTCGGAACGATCTGCGGATTGTTATTGTAGGCATTTACATAATCCTGAAGGAGCTGGCTGATTTCAGTGCGTCCGTTCTTGTCCATCAGCTCTTTCTTCTCTTCCAGATTGAATTTCGTGCGAAATTTCAAAAATTCAACCGCTCCTTCTTTGACCTCCTCGCTGTAAGTGGAAACCACCGCCCAGCCAAAGGTTTCCGGTGAGGCGATCAGTTTATTTCCCGGAAATGCGGAAAATCTTACCTTTTCTTTCCATTCTTCCGGCAACTGGTCGATCATCCAGTATCCGTTCGGAATCATTGCCACCTTTCCTGTGACAAAATTATTGTATGCCACATCGTAGTCAGCATGAATTGCATCTTCTGTTGTATACCGAAACAATTTCTGCAAGGTTTCTGCAATTTCAAGACCGGTATCATTGGAATAGCTTTCTGGGAGAAGCTCTTTCATAAATGCATAGCCTTCTTCCGTGTGTGCTGCCTCTGCTGTTGCAATCAGCATCGGCGCCCAGCCGGTTCCTTCAGTGTGAAGTCCAAGCGGTGTGATTCCGTTTGCCTGCAGCCGGTCACAGCAGTCCCAGAATTCTTCCCATGTCTCCGGGAATTTCTCAATCCCTGCTTCCGCAAAAAGCTCCGGATTCCAAAACATGCCGGCGCACGCAAATGCCGCCGTACTGATCGGTCCAAGATAGATATTGCCATCCTCATCCGTACAGCCTTCCATCACCGCCGGTTCGATCATATTCCTCCACTCTTCATCCTCTTCCAGATACGGACTCAGATTCTCGATCCGTCCATCCGCAACCATCATCTGATAAAAGGACGGCAGGGTGCGCACATCATAGATCACAGCCGGAAGCTCGTCTGTGACATTTAACCGTTTCAGATTTTTTCGGTATTCCTCTTCCGTCTCCATGATCCATTCCACTTGCATATGATATGTACCGGCATATTCTTCATTAAATGCATCAACGACATCCTGTTCCGTTTTCTTGCCGGAAGTCGGATCTACCGTCAGAATGATCGGAATATCAATCTCCTTTTTTTCTGTGCTCCGGCTTGTCTGCCCCGTATTTTTACCACATCCGGTCAGCACTGTCAGAACCAGTGCGATACAAAACACCGATTGCAAATATTTTCTATAAATCACGTTTCTCCTTTCCGTCATCCGGAATTTGGATTGTACACCGGGTTCCATTTTCTTCTGCCTCATAGTAAAACAGCACATCCTCTCCATATTTCAGCCGCAGTCTGGTCAGTACATTCACCACTCCATATCCGTGTTCCTTATCCTGGAAGCATTTTTTCGCCTCCAGAATCGGATGCCCGTTTAAGGCATTGATCTTTTCCATCATTTCCCGGTCAATCGGCTTCCCATTATTGAATACCACGATTTTCAGTTGGCTATCCTCCCTCGCAATCTCAATCCGGATTAGACCATTCTCATAAATTTCGCAGAATCCGTGCTTGATCGCGTTCTCGACAAGTGGCTGCAAGATCAGCTTCAGCATCCACGTACTCTTCTCTTCCACCTTACACTCAATCTCATACCGGAACAGATTTGCATTCCGGATCTGTTGGATTTCCATATAACTCTTTACATTTTCCAGTTCGTCCTCCACCGTCACGATATCACTGCCCTTGCTGAGTGACAGACGCAGATATTTGGAAAGTGCCTGAATCATCTTCATGGTTGTCTCTTCTCCGTTTATCCGCGCAAGCATGTAAATTGTATCCAGCGTATTATAAAGGAAATGTGGGTTGATTTGTGCCAGAAGCATGTTCAACTCCGTCCGTCTGAGCACCCCTTCCTGTTCTTTGATCTCTGCCAGAAGATTCTCAATATTTTTTAGCATCTTATTGTAGGAATGTCCGATCTGATCCAGTTCTGTATTGGTATTCAGTTCAATCAGGCGACTGAAATCATTTCCGTCAAACTGTGTCATCTCTTCACTGATCTCCCGGATCGGACTGGTGAACCGCTTGGAAAAATAGATACTGAGCACAACCGCTACCACTGCCACAAACAGATAAATCCCGATCAGCACCGTAAGTACCCTCATCGTTCCCTGTGTCATTACACTCGACGGAACGACTGTGAACACCGTCATTTCAGAGCTGCTTTCTTTGTAAATGGAGCAGACACCACCGCTCACTCTCCGGCTTTTTGCAAGAATACCACTTGTTTCCTGTGCGCTGATCTTATAGACTTCCTGTTTTACCGCATCCGAAATCTTCGTCCCTTTCGGGCACCAATCAGCACATAAATTCCCCTTCTTATCCAGAATTCCGATCTGCACTTCATCTGTCATACTCCGATCCTTTCCAAGTATCGTTTCCAGAAAGCTGTCATTCATCTTGATGAGCAGCAGTCCTGGTTTGCTGGCGTATTCCATGCTGTGTACATATCTTCCGATAAACAATGCTTCTTTCTCCGTCCCAAACAGAGTATCCTTCGCCCAGAACCATTGCGTTTTCGCATAAGAATCTCCCATGTAATCTTCCAGATGACTGTCTGAAAAATCTTCATAATCAATATGCGAGTAGGATCTGGCATAAACATTATTTTTATTATCCACATAGCAGTATTCTGCCACATGATCCAGATTCATATAGGCAAAATATTTCTGAAGAGAGTTCTTTTCCACATCTGCAAATGAAGCTTTTTTCAGACTTTCCTGAACCTGATCGTAAGTAATACATTCTGCTGTCCCTTCATCCGCCTCTTTTGACAGTGTATCCAGAGCCAGCCCCATCTTCTCATTTAAAAATTCATATTTATCTGTAACCTCTGTGGTCAGACTCTGCCTTACATAAATCCAAACACCGATGCTTGACAGCAAAATTGCCAGCAACAACAGCCCCATTATATATCGAAGGTATTTTCTCTGTATTCCGGATTTAATCACCCATTTCTTCATTCTTCGTAATCCTTTTTGTATTCACTCGGTAATTTTCCTGTATATTCTTTAAATAAATGTGAAAAATAGGATGCATTGCTGATTCCCACCTGCTCACATACCGTTCCTATACTCTCACATCCATCCTGGATCAGCCTCTTTGCTTTCTCCATTCTCTGCTGTAAGAGATACTTTTTAAAGGTTATATGAAATGTATTTTTAAATACACGCCCGAAATATACCGGATTCAGATAAATCTGCGTTGCCACCTGAACAATAGAAAGTTCTTCCTCCTGCAAATGCTCATCGATATAAGAAAGTGCCACTGTCATATATTCCTTTGCACATTTATTTTCTCCGCTTTCTGCGTATTTTTCCCGTTCCTCAATTGCTTCTCCGAGGATCCTATAACTGACATCTACCGCCTGTGCCGCTGTCAGGCTCTCCATATTCGAATAATAATTCCGGAACTGTTTCTGCAGTTTTTCCGTCATTCCGTAAGTATCGTTCAGCATCATCTCTGCTTGCAGCATAATCTTATGTATATAACGAATCTGTAGCTCTTCCTCATGCGGAAGTGCGTAGATCAACGCAATAAAAGCCTGTTTTAACTCTTTAAACGCATTCTTCCGAACAGCATTGACGATCGTAAGTCCTGCCTCTTCACAATCACTTTTTGCCGCTTTTTCTTCCTTTTTCACAGGTATGGAAAAAGTATTCTCATTTGTGGCACTGCTGCAGATTGGCTCGAAAAGTCCCTGCGCCTCTTCGTAACTCCGGCGGATTCCATCCAGTCCTTTATACGGTTTGGAAATCGATGCAGTAACCGGACTTTTCTGTTCCCTTTTAACCTGTTCCAGAATCTGCGCAATCTCGCGCACTGACGCATTTTCCTTTGTCTTGATCAGAAATACATGACAGCCTTCTGCCTTTTCAAAATGCCAGAAAAAATACCGCTCTGAAAACATTTCTTCCAGAGATTGTATCAATTCCAGCCTGGCTGCTTCGTAATTCAGTGCATCCGTAATCTTATATGTAAGATCAAGATCCACACACATTGCAATAAAACGGTCGCCCTCTTCGATCACATCTTTCAAGATTGCAAATACTTCCTGCATTTTTTCATAGGAAATTTTATTCTGTAAATATTTCTGTACAACAACCTGGAGAAAACTGGTGGAATCTTTTCGAACCATATTTTCCCAGCTTTCATAACGCTCTTCGCTCTCCAGTTTCTCCATACAGGTCTGGTATGCGCCCTGCATGGTCTCCTGCAGTTTATCTTCCTCGATTGGTTTCAGCAGATATGCATATGCACCAAGATCACACGCCTGCTGTGCATAATTAAAATCACGGTACGCACTGAGCACAATAAAAACCGGATCCAGCTCTGTCTTCTGGATCTCTTCCATCACCATCAGACCGGAAACCTGTTTCATCCGGATATCCGTCAGTACGACATGGGGCTTCACTTTTTTGATCACTTCGATTGCCTGCTCCCCACTCTGTGCCTGACCGGCAACTTCAAATCCCATCTCATTCCAGTTGTACGTCTTAACCAGTCCCTGCAGAAGGATTGGTTCGTCATCTACAATCACAAGTTTTAATAATTTCATACCATTTTCCCCATTCCTGATAATCTTCCTACTTCTTATTTTAGATAAGACATGATAAAGAATTTATCAAAAACTATACTTCTGATGCAAAAAATCATACTTTTACCAAAAATTATACATTCTCGTTCGGTAAATAGCAAGAAAAGCCGGCAGAACTGGCTTTTTCTTGCCGTCTGCCGACTTTCCGGATCCTATGATTTGTTAAAAATCATATCTTTTTATTATTTTCTTTTTCTGCGTTTCCAAGCAAATCCACCCATACCAGCTCCGAGTGAAGAAACTGCAAGTCCTAACCATCCAAATACGCTTGCCGGATCTCCGGTCTTCACGGAATCACTTCCGCTTGTCTTGGATTTATTTGTTGTACCATCTGTCTTTTTTACAGATGAGCTGTTTTTCTTTACAAGTGCCTTGATTGCTTTGTTCAGGCTGTTTGTTGCATTATCTACTGCTTCCTGGCTTTCTTTTGCTTCCAGTGCTTTCTGGGCATCTGAAAGTGCGCTCTGCAGTGCTTTCCAGCTATCTGCTGTGTAATCTGCTTCTTTAAGCGCTTTTGCATCTGCAATTGCTTTTTCAAGAGAAGCAGTATTGATTGTAACCGGTTCTTCTTCAGCTTTAACCAGTGCATCTTTTGCTGCATTTAAAGCAGCAAGTGCCTGATCAACTGCATCCTGACTTTCCTTTGCTTCCAGTGCAGTACGTGCGCTCTGCAGTGCTGCCTGGTATACACTCCAGCTTTCTGCTGTGTAGTCTGCTTCTTTAAGGTTATCAGCTTCTGCAATTGCAGCTTCCAGTGCTGTTGTATCAACCTCTGCCGGTGCCGGAGTCTCTGCTATCTTGTAAGTAAATGTAAGAGGAGTTGTATAACCTGTTGAAGCTACTGTAATCTGGAATTCTGTTCCAGCTACCGCATCTTTAAACGGATCTGCATCTGTCTTGATCGTACCATCCTTATTGATAATAACTACGGAGCCTCTTCCACTTGCTGCATAATCTTTACCATTTACATTTACAGAAGTAATATTTCCAAGATAAGCTTTAAGCGCATCTGTGTCAAATCCTTCTGCCTCTACAAGTTTCTTATTCTCTGCATCATATGCTGCAGGCATATCTTTTGTTGTCAATGTAAATGTTGTAACAACATCTGCATATTTTTTCTTCTTATCTTTAATAGTAAGTGTATATTTTCCAGGTTTTACAGAAGCTGCTGCTCTGCTCTCTGTCACTGCTTTAAAACTCAGTACATTACCTTCTACCGACACATCCAGTCCATCCACACTGTATTCCGGTTCAAATTCATCTGGAAGCTGTACATTGATTGTAGTTTTGCCTGCTGTAATGTCTGCATCTGCAACTTCTACTTTTGTAGTTTCTGATTTTACAGGAACATAGATATCTGCAATGTCCATTGTGTACACGCCATTTGTTGTATAGTACTCAATGCTGTCAATCGTCTTACCCATCATAGTTTTATAATGTTCAGATGATGTCGGGCAACCATGCACTTCTCTTGTAAATCCGGTGCTCCATGCGAGCTCATTACCCCTCCAGATATTTTCCAGATGACGCATACCATAAGCGGTTCCGTCTGTTGTCTTTACTACAACTGCATTTACATTCGAAGCAGTAATTTTATCTTCCGGAAGTCCATCAAGGTTCAATTGATAATCCCCGTAAGAAGACTTGGTTAATAATTCTGCTTTGACACCTGTCAGTGCCTCCGCTTCCTTTCCTTTTACTTCACCGAATACAAGCTTTCCATTTTCATCAGCAGAAACTTCTTTGTAGTTTGCCGGTTCTTCTGTAAGTGGATAGTATGCATAAGATGCATTCTCAAATAATGTGTCTTTTCCAGTCAGAGTTGTAGTACTTGTCTTTCCTCTGTTTGTAACTGTAATCTCCACCGAATCGCTGTCTTTTACTTCTTTGTATTTTGAAAAATCTACCGAAGGATCTACTTTTACAGCATAAGTGATACCATCAATCTTGGATCCATCCGCGTTTTCATGGTATGATCCACCTGCAAGACCTGTTGTTCTGGTTTTGTTCTTTGTTGCAGAAGTAAATGCATCTACGGCAATATCATTATTTGTTGTCTCAGCTTTGTAGAATTCTGCGTATGGGATGTTCATGAGAACATATTCTTCAGCTTTCACAAGAGCTTTAATTGCTTCTGTCATATGGAGCGTTTGCTCTTTCACAGCTGACTGTAACGGATTCTCCTGTGCAAGAAGCTCTTTCGATTCTTCCAGTTCACTCCTCATCTTATTCCAGCTGTCTTTTGTATAATCAGATTCGTTTAATGCGTTTGCTTCGTCAATTTTGTCCTGTAATGCTTTGATATCTTCTTTGGTTGCAGTTTTTGGTGCCGCAAGATTTTCTGTTCCGATCTGGAAACTATAGCTGTAATCTGCATAACCAAGTCCATAGACTGTCAGTTTCCAGTAACCTGTTCCATCCGTTCCCTCCGGAAGCTGGCATCTGAGAGAGTCTGTCAGTCCAAGCTGGATTCCCATAGATTTATGCATCCAGTTATCTGCCGCAAATTTTGTTCCAAATGTTCTTACCGGTGTTGTATAGCTTGCATCATCTCCATAATAGGTCCATTCAACAGCCTGCATCGCAGAACCAAGCCCACCATAGTTTCCATTTAAATCTACACGGATGAATTCTCCATAGCTTCCCACATCTTTTGTCTCTCTGACATTCGGTGTGATATCAGATGCCACTGTCAGCTGTGTGTCTTTTAAGCCTGAATAGGAACCTGTTGTTCTTTCAGAGAATGCAAAGCTTCCATCTTCCTGTTTTTCAGCACTCTTAAGACCATTCGTATTCGCTGTTACATCTGCAATTGCTGTATATGATTTAAGCTGGTTTTCAGAAAATCCGCCAATCAATGTGCCTCCATTTTCTACAACCACATATTTTTCTTTCAATGCACTTAAATCTGCTGTTTTCACTTTAACAGGAACATATTTTATACCAGTCACTTTGTAATCTGCCTGAATAAATGAGCTTCCATCTTCTGAAGTAAATACAGCCTTCTTTTCTGCATTTGTAGTTCTTGTATAAATGCTGCCATCTGTCATCACTGCTTTTCCATTTTTGTCCCAGTAAGACAGGTTATATTGATTACCATCTGTATCTTTAATCACTGCCGTACACTGAAAACTTCCTCTATGTAAGCCATGATTTGCAGTTGCTCTTGTAACGGTATCAAAAGCGCCTTTATCATATTCATTACGAGAATCAGTAACACCAGATGCTTCGGCATTTCCGGCTGCATACACACCTTCATTTGCCCAGTATTCTGACCAGTTCATTCCTACATAAACATAGGAATACGCTCTGTCCTCTCCTGCTACTTTATAAGTAAATGTGTATGCTTGATATCCATTTGCTGCAATTGTTACAGTAAATGCGTCTCCTGCCTTTGCATCTTTAAACGCATCTTGTGTAAGATCAAGTTTTCCATCTTTTGTAATTAGTTTTACTGCTTTCTCTCCAGATGCTGCATATTCCTTTCCGTTCACTGTAACAGAATTAATACTTTTTAAATATGTCTGGAATTCTTCTTCATTAACATCGTCATTCTTTACAACTGCCGGTGCTTTATTATCTTCATTATATTTCACCGGCATTGTCTCTGTATAAGCATTAAAAGTAGTTGAAATCGGTACATAAGTGCCACTCCTATCGCTAAGTGTAACGGTATATCGACCTTTTGTAAGAGCTTTTTTGAATTTAATTGTTCTTGTAGTAGTCTTACCTTCTGTTTTAATTTCCACAGAATATGCATCTTCATCGATTCCGATTCCATCAACTTTGTATTCTTCTTCAAAATCACTTGGAAGTCCACTTACCACAACAGATGTTGTATCTGATTTGGTAGAAATATCTGCCACTGATACTTCGCCATCAAATTTCTTCGCTACTTTCTGGTCCATCTGGATTTCATAAATACCATCATTTGTGTAGTAAGTTACTTTATTAATCGTCTGTCCCATCATGGTAGCATAATCTTTGGAATCAAGTTTGTTTCCATGTGATTCTGTTACAAATCCAGTGCTCCATGCGAGCTTCTGCTTCTGCTCCTTAAGCTTCCAGATATTTTCCACATGGCGAAGTCCATAACTGCTTTCTTCTTTTGTGCTAATTACTACACCATATACTGTTTTAATACTTTCTGGAAGACCATTTATATTTAACTGGTAATCACCATAATTAGACGAGGTTTTAAATTCTGTTGTAGCATCGGACAGAGGCTTTACTTTGGAAGCTTCTCCTTTTACCTCACTGAAGTTAAATGTTCCATCTGCATTTACCGTTGCTTCTTTATAATAAGATGGTGTATCACTTAATGTGTAATAAGAATAGCTTGCGCTTTCAAATAATGCATCTTGTCCTTTATATGTAACAGTATTTTCTTTTCCTTTAATATTTGTTGTAATCGTAACTTCACTGTCATCTGTAATCTGTGTATATTTTTTTAATGCAGATACATCACTAATCTTAACCGGAAATGTCACACCAGTAATATCGGAACCATCACTGTTTACATGATAAGAGCCTGACGCCAGCGAAGCTCTGGTTTTCTGCTTTGTTGCTGATGAAACGGCATCTGCACCTGTCACTCCTTCTGCTTTATAAAAATCAGCATATGGGATATTCATCAATACATACACGTCTTTTTGTACTTCCGGAGTTTTTTTCACCAGTGCACCTGCTGCATCTGTCAGAGCTTTTGCTGCCTGATCCACTGCATCCTGTGATTCTTTCGCTGCAAGCGCTTCTTTTGCCGCCGTCAGTTTATCCTGCATATTTTCCCAGCTTTCTGCTGTGTAATCTGCTTCTTTCAGTGCTTCTGCCGACGCGATTGCCTCACTTAATGCTGTTGTATCTACCGTTTTTTCCTCTTTTTTTGTTGCATTTTCCAACGCATTATTTACTGCATTAACAATTGCCTTTGATGAGCAGGTTGCTTCTGACACTGCATCGATTCCATCTGTTCCATTAATTGCTACGATTTTCGGTACAACTCCATCCACCGCATCCTCAATATAGCTTATATTTTTTTTGCTGCCGTCACCGACAATATCCGTGATCGATTCTATTTTTCCGTCCTTTATGGTAACAGATAAAGATAAATTATATTCATCAAAATCTGCATCCGCATCCGGTGTACACTCTGCAGTCCCTGTATATGTTCCATCCTGAACCTTCGCTACATCCTCACTGTTTGCCGCAAACACCGTCGATGGACAAAGTCCAGCTACCATCGACATCGCCACAGCCATTGTCATAGCTTTTGTCTTAATTGTTCCCTTTCCCATAATTACCTCCTTGTTGTTGATAAAATTTATTATTAAGTTAGTTTCTGCTAACCCATAATCAAAAAAATTATCCTATCTGTGCCACTCTCTCCGATTCTCTTTTTACGATCGGAAGCAGCTTTTTACTTATCATTCCCATCACAAATCCGGTCACTGTACCGGCGATCAGAAGTGCCGGCAGATAATAAATCAGTTTCAGATTCTCTACTACAACGGATGCCACGATAATCTGACCGATATTGTGCGACACGCCTCCCGCGATACTGACTCCGGCTATGGAAAATCCTTTCAGCCTCTTCATCAATGCCATAACCAGAAAGCTTAAGATTCCTCCTGCCAGACTGTAGATGACCGACATTCCATTTCCAAATAAAAAGCCGGTCAGCAGGATCCGCATAACTACCACCAGAAATACTTCCGGAAGCTCCAGGAAATACAGCCCGGTCACAGTCACCAGATTGGCAACTCCGAGCTTCATTCCCGGTATCCCGAAATTGATCGGTATTAAGCTTTCCACATAACTGAATATCATTGCCAGTGCAACCAGCATTGCCATATTGGCAAGTTTTCTGTTTTTATTCATCTGCTGTTTCCTTTATCATTTTGCGATCGTGTCAGGGACTATATCTTCGGAATCCGAAGTTTCCAATCCCTGATCATTCTCATTTTCCAGAATCTCTACTACGAGCTTATGTGGCAGACAGACGATCGTCTGTGTATGTCCGCTGATTTTTCCCTGTTCCTCGCAGTAACCATCCGGACAATTCGCCTCTTCCATATACGCCTTTCCGTCTTCGATCCTGATCCGGTTATAAAAATCGCCATCCTTTACTTCGATGGTCTGATCCTTCGATAAGGAATACGTTCCATAGATTTTCCCATCCAGCGTAATCTGGATCTGGTTTCCTTCTTCCCCTCTCGTCAGCTGCATCACAAGCAGCATCGCAAGCGCAATCACAATAATGCCTGCTCCAAGTATCATATCTTTCTTTTTCATCTTCTATACACCAAGCCAGAGCAGAAGCGCCAGTAAGATCGCCGCCCGTAAAATCGTAAACCAGAATTCATTTCCGCAAATTCCTTTTACACCGGTATGAATATTTCCTTTCGGGCAGGTATCAATACATTTCTGACACTGGAAACAGTCACCTTCTACCCTCGGCGATCCATCTTCCGGAAGTCCGATGTTAGAAGGACATTTCTTCGTACATGCCTTACATCCTTTGATGCAGTTTTCCCGATCTCTGTGAAGAGCGAAAAACGGCAGGATCGGAAGCAGCGAAAAAACTGCTCCCATCGGACAAAAATTTCTGCAGAAAAAACGTTCTTCAAAGCACATTCCTGCAAGGATCAGAACCAGAAGGACGAGTCCCACCAGATATCCGCCAAGCTTAAAGTTGCCGGCATGGAGCATGGAAAATACATCCCACGGGCTGGTTCCTTTTGCCTTGCTGTAGACGCCGGCAAAGCACAAGATTGAAATCAGTGCCAGTACAATATATTTCAGATAACAGAGCTTTTCTGTCCACGCTTCTGCAATCTGAAACGGTTTCTTTTTCATTTTTTTACAGATCCACACATAGAGTGCATGCACGCCGTCTCCCATCGTACCGAACGCACAGGCAAATCCGCAGAAGAATCTTCCGAACAGGATCGTATAAATGCAGATCACAACCAGCACTGTCACGAAAGTGGTCATGGCAACCTTTCCCCCTGCACCGATCTGTGTAAATATGTATTTCACTCCGGCAAATGCCGCTGTATACACAGATGGGATAAACAGGAAATACAGTATCTGGATCAATGCTCTCAGCCATATATGTAATTTTTTTATATCTTTCGCCGTTAAATTATGAATATCCATCTTTTTCACGTTACTTTACCGCCTTTTCCAGAGCCTGTTCCGATGCATTTTTGATTCCGGTCGAGCTGAATGTCGCACCACTGATCGTATCTATATCTGCGCTCTGTGCATCGATGATTTGGGGAATAATATCCTTTGCCATGGAAAGGTATGCTCCGTCTTCTTTCTCTGCAGATATCACATTGATTTCCGCGATCTTGCTTTTCTCAATCTTTACTTCTACCTGGATCGTTCCGCCAAATCCATCAGCTTCCCCGGTATAGGTTCCGTCCTTGTAGTTTGTGGAACCTCCATTTTCGCTGTCTGATTGTCCGTTTCCGGCAACCTGTGCGGAAAGCCGGGCGATCTCGTCTTCTTTTGCACGGGCATCCAGCACCGAATTGTATCCAAGAAGAATCCCCACGATCGCGAGCATACTTACCAGTCTTACCCAGAATTCTCTCATTGTTATTCAGCCTCCGTATCTGTCGGTCTTTCTGCTGCTTCCAGTACTTTTTTGCATCCTTCCAGGATCGCATTGGAAGAGCAGGTTGCACGGGAAACAGTATCAATATCCTCCGGCATTCCTTTATCTATGATCTGGGATACCACACCTTTTATGCTTGAAGTACCATTTGCAGCTTTCGTGATATATCTGTCATTACTGCTGTCCCCATCGCCCGTGATATCCGTGATTGCCATAATCTTGTCGTCGCGGATCGTCACCGTCATCGTCAGATTATATTCTTCAAAATCTTCGTCATCATCCGGCTTACAAGGAACGGTCACCTCATAGATTCCACTGATATACTTTGTATTTTCCTCATCTTTTCCGTCTTTCGACTCAAGCTGTGCGATTGCTGTTTTCAGCTTTTCCACCGCTTTATCAACCGCAGTCTGTTTCGTTTCCTCAAGTGCATCTTTTGCGTCCGCAAGTCTGGTCTGCAGAACTGCCCAGCTTGTTTCTGTGTATTTATCTTCTTCCAACTTTTCTGCTCTCTCGATCAGCTCTTTCAGATCAGTCAGATCCGGCTTCTCATCAATGGGTTCTCCATTTGTCACTTTCTCTGCCTGTTTCAGTGCATTCTTGATTGCATTTAACAGTCCTTTGGAACTGTAGGTTGCTCCTGACACAGTATCTACATCGTCTGTCTTCTGTGTCCTTATCACCTTTTTCACAATATCCATTGCCCGATTGAAGAACGCCTCATCATCGGAATTTTCTGTGATCAGGATTGCTTTGATCGTCTTTTCCTGGATCACGACTGCAACGGATACATCGCCGCTGTAGCCTTCTGCTGTTCCGTAATAGATTCCTTCCTTGTACGGAACGGTTCCGGTCACAGTAGAATTATTGTCGTCTGACGAACTATTGTTATTGCTGTTATTACTATTGTTATCCTGTGTGCCATCCGATGTCCCGTTTACCGCCGCCTGGCTCAGCGCATCCCGCACTGCCTGAATAATTCCGACCGAACTGTAGGTTGCCCCGGACACCGTATCCACATTGGTGCTCTGCTTCGCGATAATAGAATCGATCAGAGAAGCTGCTTTGGAAATGTAATCGCTTCCGTCACTGTTCTCCACGATCTGGATGGATGCGATCTTTCCTCCGCTGATTTCTACCATAACCTTCAGTGGACCACCAAATCCGGTTCCTGAACCGTAGTAGGTTCCATCCTTATATGCTGCCGCATCCTCTACTTTTGCCACACTGGTCGAACTTCTTGCTGCCGCCGCTGTCTGGCCGGACTGTGCCTGTCCTGTCGTGCTGTTATCCTTTTCCCCGGTCAGCGCATTTTTCACCGCACTGATGATTCCCCTGGAACTGAAAGTTGCTCCCGATACAGTATCCACATCCAGTGTCTGTCCTTCGATAATCTTGTCGATCACTGCTTTTGCCCGTGAAAAAAATGCCTCATCATCGGAAGAACTCAAAATGTCAATCGAAACAATCTGCTTATCCTTGATCTGTACCGATACGGTAATGTCTCCTGCATACCCGGTTCCGGTTCCTTTATATACGCCATCCTCCAGATCAAACGAACCTTTGGCTGCTGTCTTTTTTTCTTCTTTCTTCTCTTTTGTCTCTTCTTTTATCGGTGTTTCTTCCTGCGTCGCTGCATAGACCGGCGCTTCATATCCGCTTAAGGAGCCTGCCACGCACGCCGTAACCAGTGCAACTGAAAGAACGGGTGCAAACGGTTTTAATTTTTTACCGGTTTCTTTGATGTCCATCTCTCATTATCCTCTCATTTCACGCAAATTATTTCGTAATAACCTTCATGTCAAGATCCGTTGTAAAGCTGTCTTTCAGACCTTCTGTCACATAAATCGTTCCGTCATCTGTCTCAAGGATCGCCTCAAACTCATCACTGTGCGCCTTCCAGAACTCTGCCGCTTTTTCTTCTCCCATGATAAAAAGCGAGGTAGAAAGTCCGTCTGCAAGGGTTCCGTCCGAGCTTACGATCGTGACAGATACTAGTCCGTTCTCTGCCGGATATCCGGTCTTTGGATCAATAATGTGATGATAGGTCACACCATCCTGTTCAAAATAGCGTTCATATCCACCAGATGTGATCACCGCTTTATCCCGAATGGATAAAACTCCCAGATAATCCTCTGTGTCGTCCGGACTCTGTACCGCAACCCGCCAGTTGCTTCCGTCTGTCTTGGTTCCGAGTGCCTGTACATTTCCACCCAGATTTACCAGACCACTTGTAATCCCGTTTTCTTTGAAAATATCCATAATCCGCGAGGAAGTATAGCCTTTTGCAATTCCTCCAAGGTCGATTTTCATCTGGTCATCTTCAAAAGAGATTTCTCTTGTATCCTTATCGTATGAGATCTTCGCTGCATCCACATGCTTCAAAAGCCCTGTCAGTTCGTCAGCTGACGGGACACGGAAATTCTGTGTCGGAAATCCCCACGCCTCCATAACCGGATAAATTGCGATATCAAATGCCCCATCCGTTTCCTTATTCAGTTCCAGTGCGCGCTTCACAAGATATCCTCCATCTTCTGAAAGTGCTGCACTTTTCTGTTCATTCAGTTTCGCAATCTCACTGTCTGCATTTCCCGTTGATAAAAGTGTATCTAATCTTTCAATCTCTGCTTCAGCGGCATCCACCGCATCCTGTGCTTTTTCTCCATATGCTGTCACTGTCATATAGGTATCCATTGCAAAAATGTCTTTTGATGCCTCGGTATCCGAAGAAGCCTGCTCCGTACTCTTTTTCGAACTGCCTGTACTTTCACTTTTTTTACTCTTTGTCGTATCCTGTCCACTTTGACCGCATCCGCCTGCAAATACAGATGCACACAAACAGACCGCAATGATCTTATTTATGAATTTCATTTTGTTCCCTCTTTGTTTGTATATTCTAACTTATAGTAGTTTATATTATCACTAGTTAGCATGTCAATATTAAAGTTATCAGTTAAGAAACTTTCTCATTTTAGCTCTTTTTGCTGTACACAAAAAGAGCTTACACAAAATGTTTCATTACACTTTCTGCAAGCTCTTTCACTTTTTCTAATATTCTAATGTTTTACTCATAACATATCTTCGTTGCCCGCCATACTTCTTTGTCTCGAGAACTGCCTTCATCCCAAGCTTTTCCATATTGCGAAAACTATATATATTATCCGGATGAACTGTTGCCATCAGATACCGCATCTGCTTATTTTTTACGATTTCTTCTGCTTGACAGAAAAGCTCATATTGCAGTCCGTATCCCTGATACTCCGGTTCCACAACAGCAATCTCCAGATGCGCAACCCGCTTCATTTCTTCCCTGGAAATCTTCAGATATTCTCCCAGGTTGTCCTCTACCAGTCCGGGAATACGGACAATCATGATTGCTGCAGTCTGTCCATTTTTCTTTGCCAAAAGGGTAAATCCTTCCTCACAGATATGCTTTGCAAGAAATTCTTCATCCTCTGCCTCAAACCATTCTTTCACGGGAACACTTTCTCCGGCAAGCTTTACTATACGACAAATTTCAGGAAGATCCTCCTCATTCGCCCTGCGGAACTGAAACGCATTTTTCTTCGTCATACTCTCCATTTACAGCATCTCAACAAACGCAGCAAGTCTGGTGTTCAGCTGTCCGATGTCTGCCTGAGAGTAATCGGTTTCCACACTGATATACGGAATTCCCTTTTCACCTGTTACAAACTTGCGGATCGTATTAGTCTCCACATTGTAGGTATGACAGGCCTGAAGGATCATATCTACCACACCGTCTACCTGATATTCGTCGATCAGTCTTCCAAGAAGCTCCAGACGATTCGGGTTCGGCGTCATAACAGAACATCCAATGCTAAGGTATCTTCTTGCGATTGCATCGTAGATATCTTCTGCGTCCTCGTCTACCAGCTTGTCAATGGATTTTGCACCGCTGCAATTTTCAAAAGTTACAACAATACCACCGTTGTCTTCTACGGCACGGATTACTTTTTCAGTTGCTCCTCCGATTGGACATCCTGTGATCAGAATACGCGGTTTCTTCTCTTCCATCTTGCCTTCTGCATATTCTTTTTCAATCTTCGCAGTAAGAGCATCCACTTCGCCCGGGATCAGGGAACGGTCAAATTTGAAGGTGCTTCCGTACAGAACTTTGAACAGATCCTGTCCTTTGATCGGAGCCGGATCATGTTTCATCACTTCATAAAGTTTCTTTAAGGACTGGCGTGCCTGATTCTCTGTCTTTACAGCTTCACGGATCTGCTCTTCCGTGATCGTCACGCCAAATTTCTGTTCCAGATATTCCTTGAAACGGATGATCTCGCCTTTCCAGAGCTGAAGTCCCGGTTCTCTCTGGCTATTCGGAAGTTCCATGATAAATACATCTTTGAATTCTGACATATATTCATACATCTTCTTCTTTCCATCACAGGTTGTTTCCCCAACTACTACGTCTGAGAAATAGAAGAATGGACATTTGTCTGTCTTTGCAAATCCATAACTTGATTTGATCAGCGGACAGAGATTCTTCGGAAGATCCTTTTCTGCCTCCGGAATCGTCTCGTCCGAAGTCGAGCAAAGGCTTACACATCCTGCTCCCATCGCCATTGCAATCTCTTTCGGGAAATATGTACAGTAAGATCCCACAACCGGAACACCTTTTTCTTTCAGTTCCTTAACAGCCAGAAATGATTTCTGTCTCTGCTCCGCAAATTCTTCAAATACCTCTGGCAAATCTTTAATCAGTTCCATCTTCATTATCTCCTTTTGTCTTTCTTTTCTCTGGCAAGAAGTGCTGCCCCGTATGCCCCCGCAAAACGGCCAAACTCTTCTGATTCCACTTTCTGATCCAGCTTGTCTGACAGGATTCCTGTGAAATAAATGCTGTGACTGAGTCCTCCGGTCAGGATCACTCTGTCTCCAAGTTCCTTTTTCTGCGCAAGCTGCACTACTTTATTGGCAACAGAATCTACAACTCCGGCCGCGATATCTTCACGCTTTTTTCCTTCTCCGATATAGTTGATCACCTCAGATTCGGCAAATACCGTACAAAGTGAGCTGATCGGAATAACTTCTCCTGCTGCCGCCATATCAAATAATTCATTGATCGTAACACCCAGGCGGTTCGCCATGATCTCCAGAAACTTTCCGGTTCCCGCCGAACATTTATCATTCATCTGGAAATCGGCTACCATTCCATTCTGTACAACGATCACCTTCGTATCCTGTCCTCCCACATCAATGATCGAACAGTCCCCCCCTGCAAGCTCACGCCCACCTCTGGCATGGCAGGTAATCTCTGTAATTACATGATCTGCAAAATCAACTGCGATTCTTCCATATCCTGTAGCAACTACCTTTGTATCATCTGAGGTAACATCTATCCCCATCTCAAGCAGCTTATTCTTGATCTTTTCGCACGTCTCTTTGCTGCTCCATCCTGTCGGCAGTACGAAATGTTCTTTCTTATCTCCTTCAACAACAACCTTGGATGCTGTTGATCCGATATCAATTCCTACATAATTCATATTTTTTCCCTTTTCTCTCTTTAATGACATCCTGTTTCTATGCTGTTTTCCCAAAATGCCTCTGATTATTAGGATAACATTTTCACAATATTTCTTCAATAAAACTGCCTGTTTTACTTATTGTTTATCCGAATAGATTAACTTCTCTATAGTTTTTTTCTATCGCAAAAATTCCTCCGATATGTAGTACCTTCTATTCGGAATTTCCTGTTAAAAAAATGAGCCTGCCTAAAAAGCAGACTCATGCACTATTCTTCATTCTGATAGCTGATTTCCATCAGGCAGAGTCCTTGCGGCGGTGCCGTGACCGCTTCCCTGGTTCTTTCTCCGCCTTCCAAAAGTTCCTTTACCTTTTCCGGTTCGTAAAATCCTCTTCCGACACGCACCAGTACCCCGGCTATGATGCGCACCATGTTATACAAAAATCCATTTCCCGTAATCCGGATCGTAATATGCTCTCCGCTTTGCAGAATCTGCAAATCCGTGATTGTCCGCACCGTTGTCTTTGCATTAGTACGGATACAGCAAAATGGTGCAAAATCGTGTTCTCCTACCAGATAAGCCGCTCCCCGCCTCATCTGCTCCACGTCCAGATCAAAACTTACAAAGTAATTATAAAGCCTCTCTGTCGGAATCGGCACTTTTGTATTGATGATGTGATATTCATAGGTTTTCAGAGTATCCTGATAACGCGGATGCCAGTTAAGATCCACCTCATCTGATTTTACAACTACAATATCTTTCGGAAGACGCTGATTCAGAGCATAAGAAAAACGTTCTGCCGGTATCCTGCTTTCCGTGTCAAACACAGCAATATTTCCTCTTGCATGAACCCCGGAATCCGTCCGGCTCGCCCCTATCACCTGAATCTCTTCTCCGGTGAGCTTGCAGATTGCCTTATTCAGCACTTCCTCAATCGTAATTCCATTTGGCTGGATCTGCCAGCCACAATAATTTGTTCCATCATAAGCCACTGTTAATCTGATTCTTCTCATCTTCTGACTCCTTAAAAAATCCACAGCTTGAATGGAACATATCTTCCAACAACAAATGCGATCACCACATACAGGATCGTAATCAGGTATGCCATGTGGTCAGCACTTTTATAAATCAGAGGTTTCATCTTGGTTCTGCCATTGCCGCCGCGATAACATCTTGCTTCCATTGCCATTGCAAGATCATTGGCACGGCGGAATGCGGATACAAAAAGCGGAACCAGGATCGGAATCATTGCCTTTGCCTTCTGGATCAGATTTCCACTTTCCATATCCGCACCTCTGGCAATCTGTGCCTTCATGATCTTATCCGTCTCCTCCAGAAGAATCGGAATAAAACGAAGTGCGATCGACATCATCATCGAAATCTCATGTACCGGTACATGGAGCTTATTCAATGGGTGAAGAAGCTTCTCCAGACCATCTGTCAGTGAATTCGGTGTAGTTGTCAGTGTCATAAGTGAGGATCCCATAATCAGATAAATCAGCCGGATCGCCATATAAACCGCTGTGCTTAAGCCGTACTCCGTGATCTTGATAAAGCCCACATGGACCAGTGTTTCTCCGCCCGGTGTCAGAAATAAGTTAAATCCTACTGTGATCAGAAGCAGAATGATAATTGGCTTCAGTCCTCTGACAATGAATTTGAACGGTACCTTCGACAGCTTAATGCATCCAAACAGGAACACAGTCGCAAGTACATATCCCAAAATACTTTTAAATGTAAAAAGAGAAATCAGGTACAGCAGTGTGCATACAATCTTCACACGCGGATCCAGCTTATGGATACGGCTGTCAGCCGGATAATATTGTCCAATTGTTATGTCTCGAATCATTTGGCTGTCCTCTCCTTCTTCAGTGCTTTCATAATGCCATCCGCTGCTTCTTCTATCGTGGTTGCATCTGTCGGAACATCCATTCCCTTTTCCTTCATCTCATGCATGATGTACGTTACCTGTGGTGCTGCAAGTCCCACACTTTCCAGTTCTTTGTAGTGTGCAAACACCTTCTTTGGCACATCATTAAACATGACGCTGCCTTTATTCATCACAATAATACGATCCACATATTTTGCAATATCTTCCATACTGTGGGAAACTAAAATGACAGTCATATCTGCTTTTTCGTGCAGATAGGCAATCTGATCCAGGATCTCATCTCTTCCCTTCGGATCCAGTCCTGCAGTCGGTTCATCCAGAACCAGTACCTTCGGACGCATTGCCAGTACACCTGCGATTGCTGCACGTCTTTTCTGCCCGCCTGACAGATCAAACGGGGAATGATCGAAATATTTTTCTTTGAGACCAACAAGCTGCAACGCCTCTCTTGCCCGCTTTTCACATTCTTCCGGTGAAAGTCCCTGATTCTTCGGTCCAAAGCAGACATCCTGAAGTACATTGACCTCAAAAAGCTGATGCTCCGGATACTGGAAGACCAGCCCGACCTGATTTCGCAGCTCACGTAAGTTATAGTTTTCTCCGTAAATATTCTCTCCGTTGTAATAAAGTGCTCCGCTTGTCGCCTTGATCAGTCCGTTCAGATGCTGGATCAGTGTCGATTTACCGGAGCCGGTGTGACCAATGATCCCGACAAATTCACCGTGCGGGATTTCCAGAGACACATCCTTCAGCGCATGCTTTTCATATGCAGTTCCTTCACTGTATACATAATTGATATGTTCTAATTTAATCGACATAATATCTCCACCAATTCTTCCTTCTTCAAAACTCCCGCCGGAATATCAAGTCCTCTTTTTCTCAGCTCGTCAGCAAGGATCGTCACCTGCGGCACATCCAGTCTATAGTGCTTTAAAGTATCCACCTGCGAAAAGATTTCTCTTGGTGTTCCCTGCATTACCACATGACCGTGATCCATTACGAATACGTGATCTGCATCTACAACCTCTTCCATATAATGGGTGATCAGAATCACTGTAATGTGTTCTCTTTTTCGCAGCTCCATCACACTTCGAAGTACTTCTTTTCTTCCATTCGGATCCAGCATCGCAGTTGGCTCATCCAGTACAATACACTTTGGACGCATTGCCATGACACCGGCGATCGCAACCCTCTGCTTTTGCCCACCGGACAATTTATTCGGTGAATGGTGACGGTATTCAATCATCCCAACCGCTTTCAGGCTGTCTTCCACTCTCTTCCAGATCTCCTCTGTCGGCACGCCCAGGTTCTCCGGACCAAATCCCACGTCTTCCTCAACGACCGTTCCTATGATCTGGTTATCCGGATTTTGGAATACCATTCCGGCGCTCTGACGTACATCCCACAGATGCTCTTCTTCCTTCGTGTCCATTCCGTCTACCCACATGGTTCCGTCAGACGGAACCAGCAGGGCATTCATATGCTTTGCAAGTGTAGACTTCCCAGAGCCATTATGCCCCAGGATCGCAATAAACTGTCCCGGCTCGATATCCAGCGATACCTCATCAATAGCGCGGCTTTTCCCTATAATATTGCCTTCTTCGTCACGCTTTGCATATTCAAATACAAGTTTATCTGTCTTAATCATTTTCATAGTATTTCCTCATATCCATTCTGTAATATATCTGTCCATACTGTACTAGATTATAACCTAACTGCAATGCCTATGCAATTGATTTCCTGATTGTATCAAAAAAAGAATGCGCCTTCGCACATTCTTTCCCTGTGTTTCTACTACATTTTTTCAATCTTATCCCTGAGTTTCAGCATTTTTGCATCCAGCTCAGAAATTTCATCTGCATAGGTTTTTAATTCCTTTGCAACCTCTTCATTCTCTGTCTTCTTATAAAATATCTGGTACTCGAGCACAGACCAGTAATCCATTGCCACCGTACGGAGTTGGATCTCCACCTTTTCCTTCAGTGGTCCTTTGGATGAATAAATTGGGACCTCCACGATCATGTGAAGACTCTTGTATCCGTTCTTTTTGGGATTCTTAATATAATCTTTCTCACGGATGATCTGTACATCTCCCTGCGCTTTCAGACGGTCTGCGACCTCGTACACTTCATCTTCAAATGGACAGACCACGCGGATTCCGATCAAATCCTTCAGTTCTGCTCTTGCCGTGTCAAAATCCGGCTCCAGGCCTTTCCGGATCAGTTTTGTATAAATACTCTCTGCCGTCTTCACTCTGCTGCTGATCTGGTTGATCACAATATGGCGTTTCTTGCGCGAAAGATCTGCATTTATCATATTCAGCTTTGCTGTAAGAAGATCGATTGCAGCTCTGCATCTGAGCTGATACTTCTGATCCTGAAGCGAACGGTCTATCTCTGCAATCTCTTTTGCAGCCTCTGTCCGGATCAGCTTTTCAGGGCACTTATTTTTCTGCTTTATCTTTGCCTTCTGTTTCTTTGGCATAGGCATCTCCCTCTTTGTCTTTTTTTTCACACAATATACATTGTATCATCTTTTGCCCTGAAAATCATCAATTCTTGTTCAAGGAAACGTTAAATTTTTTCTTCCAGATTCAAAAAGCGCAGTAAAAGCTCTGCATTCATCCGTGCAATATTATCGCTCCAGTCAATCTGCAGAAGTTCGTTTACCTTGTCGATCCTCTTCCTGATCGTATTGATATGTACATATAATTTTTCAGCCGTTGCGCTGTAGTTCATATTATTTTCCAGATATACTTTTAAAGTCTTTAAAAGCTCGATATTCTTTTCATCTTTCAGGAGTACACTGTAAGTCGAGAGCATATGAGTAAGCTCTTCTTCCGGAATATCCAGCCATGCAAGTGCACCAAGCTGAGAATACTCCCATGCAAAAAGGCTTGGATAAATCATTTTCCCCATATTCAGTGCTTTCTGACATTTCTCTATGCTCTGACGGATATGCCCAAGAGAAGCGGCATCCAGTGAATAACCAAATTCCAGTGCCGTCTCCGGACAGCTCTTCAGAACTCTTCTCCGGAATTCTTCCAGAAGTGCAAGGATATGACCTTTCTCCCAGCCTTCTTCTCTGTCTTCCAAAAAAAGAATTCCCACATTTTCTCCGATCATTGCGATTCTGGCATATTTGATCAGACTGCTTTTCCTGTAAGCCTCAAGGATCTCTTTTCTCCGGTTTGGAAGTTCTTCCTGATTGTCCGCGCGCCGGAACAATACATACCTGTATTTTGTACTCATGGAAATTCCCTGTACATTCGCCTGAAACATCATCTTCTGTGTATCATCTTCCGTTGCACTCAAAGCGTATAACACAAAGTTCTCAAATCCGATATTTCCCATGTTCTGTGCCGCTACGATCTGCTCATATAATCCCTGCAGCATCAGATAGGCAATCCGGATACTGTACTCATCATAATAATCCAGGAATTCCCGCGCTTCCATCACGGCAAAATACGCCTGTACACTTCCATTTACAGAAATCGGGACCCGTATCCAGCTGATTCTCGGTCCCTCCTGGTGACTCTGATTCACAAGACGGTATCTCACCATGTCCATGTAATCACAAAGCGTATGCCGGGTATACGGCATTGACGGCTCCCAGAAATCCTCTGTTTCAAGTCCGAATCCTTTCGCTATCTTCTGAAAATTCATCGAACTGTAATACGCCTCTTCTTCTACAAAATCATATAAAAATGCCGGGAAACCCATCTCAGCCTCCATCGCCTGCAGGATCCGCTTGATCTTCTGCTCTTTATATGAAAAATTCGACATCTGAAATGTCATATGACTGGTATTGATCCGCAGCCTGCGTATGGTCCGGTTCAGCACAGCAGTATTAATCTGGCTCATCACTTCCATCCATGGTGCTGAAAATGGCATGGAGATAAGGGGCACCTCATACTGATCAAAAAGCTCCAGTATCTCCTCCGGTATTTTCTCCAGATATCGTTCTCTTTTGATCATCATTCCCGCTGATTTCTGGACACTTCCCTCCCGGAATGCTTTTTCAATACAATCTGGTTCCTTTGCAATAACGTACCCTGATGAAAGTACCAGTTCCTTCCCTTTTGTCCAGTGGAATGCATCCGGTGCCTCCATAACTGTGATCCCCTGGATCTCACGGTGCAGTCCCTTTGCCCCCGCCAGAACGTAAAAATCCTTAAAATATTCCTGCGATAATAATTCCTGTATTGCGATACCCATTTCTGTCTCCTGCCTGACTGCACTTATCCCCCTCACACAGTCTGTTTTTCTCCTATTTTCTCAGTGTAACATTCATGAAAATTCTTGTCAAATCCAGTCACACACTTACTTTTTTTCCTCATAAAAATCCCGGAAACCTTACGGCTCCGGGATCTTTTTTCTTTACTTTTTCTTGTTTTTATTCACCGTCATACATCGGTGCATATGGTTCTCTGTCCTGCGCATCGAATTCGTCCTGAATTTCTTTTCGCAGTTCCGGCTGTGTATACAGGTCATATGCTGTTGCTGCAATGACTTTTGCTGCGTAAAATGCACCTTTCTGTCCGATCGTGCTTCCGGCAGATGCACAGCTCTGCCAGGTATGCGGTGCAACACCAACCGGCCAGCAAACTGCAGTAAAGAGATTCATCGGCATCATCTGGCTCACATCTCCACTGTCCGAAGAAGCAGTAAGCGGTGCTTTTTCCCAGGCATTTCTGGAAACAACACCATCTGCTAATACCTTTTCTTTTGCTTCATACATTCTCTGATCTCTATCTTTGATAGCCGGATCAACGGTAGCCTGCAACTGTCTTGCAAATTCCATTTCCTCTTCCGTTTTTCTATAAGCCTTTCAAAACTTCCACTTCGCCAAATGCTTTCAGAAATTGTTTTTTCCCATATCCCGGAAATTCCAGTTCGATCATCATCTCGTCCTCAGAAATAATCTCCCCTTCTCCATACTTCGGATGTCTGCCTTTTCGCTTTGGCTTCCGTGTTTCTTTCTGTTCTTCTTCCTCCTGCTTTTTCTCCCTGATCAGCTCCCGCGTCTCTTTCCGCAGTTTCTGCAGATTCGCTTTCCGCGACTCACTTCCCGGCTTTTCTTCCCATTCGAGCAGCTCCTCCGGCAGCATCCGCAGATAATTGCTTGGTGTCTCATATGTCCCCGGGATCGTCGGATTTGTATAATAGGAAAGTTCCAGATTCTTCCTTGCACGGGTCAGTCCTACGAAGAACAGACGGCGCTCCTCTTCTTCCTGTTCTATGCTTTTGCAGCGAAGCGGAATCAGTCCCTGATTCATTCCGATGATGAATACATAGTCAAATTCCAGACCTTTTGAGGCGTGCAGTGTCATAAGATGAACTGCGTCTTCTTCCTCCGTCTGTCGTTCTGTATCTGCCGCTTTTTCCATCGTATGTTCGCCTGAAACCGCATTCAGCTTCCCTTCTGCAACATACTCCCGGATCATATGAGGTCTTTCCGGAACCGGATCCTCATCCTCTTTCTGTTTTGCCGGAAAAACATAAGAAAGTTCTGCTCTTTCAAATACTTTTTCCAGAATCTCTGCCTGCTTCTGCACCCGGTAGAAAACCGCAATCTCCCGGTAAGGAAGTCCCTGCTCATGAAGCTCACGGATCCGCTCTGTCAGATACTCTGCCTCGATAAATGGATCATAATGATTCCTTACCAGAATCTTCTCCCCTCTTTCGCCTCTTCCCTCAATCTTTCCTCCAAACTGAAGAAAACGGTTCGCCGCTTCCAGGATCACTTCATCGGACCGGTAGTTAACCGGCAGAGTCAGTTCTTTTGCGCCAAATCTGTGCTTGATCAGGAAGAACATATTCGGTCCGGTTCCTCTCCAGCTGTAAATCACCTGATTCGGATCCCCCACCGCAAAAAAGTGGGTCTGTGTGCCTTTTAACGCCTCCAGAAATTTCAGCTGTTTTTCGTCACTGTCCTGTACCTCATCGACAATGATCCACTTAAGATCCAGCACCTCTTCCTGCTCTTTTGCCACCTGCGTTCCTTCTTCCAGAAGATCTGCAAAAGACATTTTATTCTGCTGTCTTTTTGCCTTCTCAAGAAGCGGAAAGATCTGAAACAGATCATCTTTGTATTTTCCCTGTGTTCTTCCTTTCCGATATGCCGCGTAATCCTCTTCCATCCGCTTTTTCAGACGGTTCTGGTATTTGATCTTATAACTGCCTTCTTTTGCGATGGCAAGCACCATTTCCATTTCATCTTCCGGTGTGATAACGGTAAATTCCCGGTTCCATTCTTCCAATTTTGTTCCGTCTTCTGCCTTTTCCGGAAGAAATCTTCGCAGAATCCTTAAGGCAACACTGTGAAAGGTTCCAAATCCCCACAGTTCTTCTTCCGTAAGCTCTGCTTCCTTTCTGGATAGACGTTCTGCGATCTCATCTGCCGCCTTGTTGGTAAAGGTAAGCACTGCCATTTTCTCATACGAAACCTGCTTTTTCTCATGCAGATGCCGCACTTTCTCGATCAGCACTGTTGTCTTTCCGCTCCCTACATTTGCATTTACCAGACATGCCGGGCTTTCATCCAGCACCGCCTCCTGCTGGTAAGGATTTAAAGTTTTTATTTCTTCTATATTATTCATTTCCAAGCTGTTCAT
Organism: Coprococcus sp. AM11-30B; assembly: GCF_027674365.1. NCBI lineage: Bacteria > Bacillati > Bacillota > Clostridia > Lachnospirales > Lachnospiraceae > Coprococcus > Coprococcus sp. AM11-30B. The sequence continues at coordinate 91,991 of NZ_JAQDVB010000001.1, forward strand.
CATATCGCCTTTGCAAACGGTCTCTCTTCTTCTGTCGTTCTTTTTTCTCCTGCTCATCCATTTTCGCTTCATACCGTACCCGGATCTGCATATCCGCCGGACAGATCACATGATACTGTAAGGTATTGGTCAGACTTTGGAGGTTATCCGGCTCCATCAGCCATTTTGCATAAAATTCATTTTCCATCGTCAGGATCAGCTTGTGTCCTTCTGTACTGACTTTTTTAATGGTCTTCAGGAACTGCCCGCCTGCTTCGCCATTTTTGACCACGGCATAACAGACCTTCTCCCACTCATCCGGCAGATTGAAGAAAGAAAATTCTTTTCGGATCACAGGCTGTGGCTCTTTGATATTTTTCTTCAGATAAACCGGCGGTTCGCTCTCTTCCAGAAGATTATCAAGTCCCCACAGAACCGTCTTCTTATCCAGATTGTAGTCACCTACGCATGCCGGACAGCCATCCTCACACGGACAGCCGCTGACCATTTTAATCGCACTTTCCAGAATTTCCGGAATCAGATCATAGATCTTCTCCGAATAACCAAGTCCGCCCTCATATTTGTCATAAATGAAGAGGGACACCTTTTCCTCCCGGAACTCATCCGGAATGGTCGCATTGTTGGACATGGTCACATCGATATCATCCCGTTCCGTCATCGTCACCATCATTACCGCATTCTTGATTGCATACTGCATTCCGTCAAAATGATTATTCAGCACCAGCTCTCCCATCCGATTTGGCAAAAGAAGACTCCGGTAGACTCTGACAACATTCTCCGGCATTGTAAGCCAGGTGCTTTCCGTGCCATAATCCTTCTGAAGCGGCTGTGTCAGCGTCACATAGCCCAGATTCTGATGGTTATGGAACTGCAGTTTCTTGTACATGGCAATGATTTCGTTTACATTGATATCTCCAAAACGGATTTCCGTCCTCTGGTACGCGTCCTCCTGAAATACATGCAGGATACGCGTCTCTTCCTGTCCTGCCGGTACCGTATAATAATCCCCTGTAAACGGAATGGCGTAAGCTGTCCGGCTGACCAGATCCATCTTCGTGATCTCATAGGATGCACCATCATGCATATATACAGCACCCGGATGGATCTCATGGTATGCCTGGGATTCGTCCATCTCCGTGATCTCATGTCCGTCCTCCTGCGCGAGCAGTTTGAACCTGGTCTTGTCCATATTACGCAGGCTGTAATCCCCTGCCGGAAATGCAGGTCCCGCCCAGGCAAATCTTCCGGCAAGACTTTTTACTTCTCCGGCGCTTAAAAGCACCGGGATCATTTCTCCAAGATCCGGAAAAAGCGCAATATCATCCAGTGAAAGTGGCATCTCAGCAGCCGCTGCGCGCAGATGTGCAAGCTCGATCAGAAGATTGTCCGGATCCACGATCGCATTTTCACTTTCTCTTGAGAACAGCCATTCCGGATCGATGGCAATGTACTGGTCAAACGGTTCATTTTCCAGGATCAGATAATTGACACAGTCACTGCCGCTTCGTCCGGCACGTCCACTCTGTTGCCAGAAGGACGCCCTTGTCCCCGGATAACCGACGATCACAGTTGCATCCAGCTTTCCAATGTCGATCCCAAGCTCCAGTGCATTCGTCGATACCAGCCCGGTCAGTTCTCCCTCCGTCATCTTCCGCTCAATCTCTTTTCGCTCCAGCGGGGTATAACCGCCACGGTATCCTGCGATCAGATCTGCCGGATTCTTGCCGCCCACCCGCGCCATTCCAAGAAATCCGGCAGCATCTAATTTATCCTTTGCTTCTTTTAGAATAACTTCTACATTTCTTCTGGATCGTCCAAAGGTGATAAAATGATGATCCTCTTCCACCAGCTCCGGTATCAGTCCGGCTGCCACGGTTGACGCCGCAATCCTTCCGTATACTTTGTCATTATTCCCCTTGATCTCCGGCGGCTGGATAATACAGTATTCCTTCTCCGGTGCCGGCGATCCATCCCGGTCAATCAGCGTAAATCCGCTTCCACAGATCTTTTCGGCAAGTTCTACCGGATTGGCGATCGTCGCGGAGCTGCACAGAAAATGCGGATTCGAATGGTAATACCGGCAAATCCGGTGCATTCTCCGAAAAATATTTGCCAGATGTGCTCCGAAAGCACCGCGGTAAGAATGAAGCTCATCGATCACTACATATCGTAAATTTGCAAAAACCGCGTCAAACCCGTAATTGCTGTGATTCGGAAGGAATGCCGAGTTCAGCATCTCCGGATTGGTCAGGATAATATTTGCACTCTTGCGGATCCTTGTCCGCTCGGCAGGTTTGGTATCTCCATCGTACACGCCTGCTGAAACTCTTCCTTCTCCGAAAAATTTCAAAATCGACTGCATCGCGCGGTACTGGTCACTTGCCAGTGCCTTGGTCGGGTAAATAAAAATCGCACGTGTCAGCGGGTCTTCCAGAATTTCCTGCAATACCGGGAGCAAAAAGGCAAGCGTCTTTCCACTTGCCGTCGAAGTCGTAATAACCACATTTTCTCCGGCTCTGACCTTCTCAAACATCTCAACCTGATGTGCATAGAGTCTGGAAATATGGTTGCTTTCCAGATATCCCCGGATTTCTTCCCGGAACTCCTCCGGGTAGTCCCGGTACAACGGCTCCCTTTTCTTCATTTTTCTTGTATAAATGATCAGCTTTTTAATTTCTTCCGTCATGAATTCCTCCATAATTTAAAAAATGTGCACCTATAGCACGCAATACCTTTTATTTCACAGGAAGTTCCCGTAGAATAAAAACCAAACACATATTCGTATGTACAGTATAGCATGGCTTTCCCATTCCTTCCATAGATATTTAGTGTATAGATATATTCTATATCATTCATGTAAATTATCTATAAAAAATGTTGTCCATGCAACATACATTTTATTGAAAGAATGTTAAATTTATATTTTGGATATGTAAATTTTATTCAGGGAGGAATACATACAATGAAAAAGAGAGTTTTATCAATCGCTCTTACACTTGCTATGGTATCATCTATGGCAGTAGGATGCGGAAGCAGCAAGTCAGATTCTGCTGACAGCAAAAAAGAAGAGGGTGCAAAGACAGAAGCTTCTGCCGATACAGAAAGTAACCAGATCTTATTTAACGGATCTTCTACTTTAGCACCGGTTATCACTTCTATGGCTACTACTTTCTTTGATACTTATGGAACATGGGATGCATATGATTCATCTCTTCCAAAAGAAGATATCGCAATCTACGTTTCAGCAGGCGGATCCGGACAGGGAACCAAAGCCGTTATCGATGGAACTGCAACATTTGGTATGGTTGCAAGAAGCGTAAAGGATGAAGAAAAAGAAGCAATCAAAGATGAAAAAGAATACCAGGTTGGTATCGATGCTCTGACGATCGCAGTAAACCCGGCTAATCCGGTAAATGATGTTCTTGATAACCTTACAACAGAACAGATCGTAGGACTTTTCTCCGGCGAATATGCTACATGGAAAGATCTTGACTCATCTCTTCCTGACGAAGAAGTTGTTGTTATTACACGTGATATCAACGGTGGAGCTCACGAAGTATTCCAGAAGAATATCATGGGTGACACAGAAGTAAAAGCAGATGCGATCCAGGCTTCTTCTATGGGTGAACTTGTTCAGGATATCATTGATAACCAGTACGCAATCGGATATGCTTCATTTGGTGTTGCTAACCAGAATGAAGGAAAAGTAACTCCACTGAAAGTAAACGGTGTTGCTGCAACAAAAGAAAACATTCTTGATGGATCTTACATCATCCAGAGACCACTTCTTCTTGTAGGTTCTGGTGATCCGACAGATGTACAGCAGGCTTTCCTTGATTACGTTCTTGGTGATGAAGGACAGAAAACTGTAGAAGATATGGGATTCATTCCTATGAAATAATCTTCCGATATTGAAGGGGTGTGCAAAGACACACCCCTTTTTCTTGCTATATGTCGCTGGTTAATCCCAGGGGTCAATTTTGATTTGTATCCGGACAGCGCTGTCTGTCCTGCATCATACCTAGAAAGGATTTACTATGTTTAAGAAACTTTCAGATAAATTCAGCAAAGGAATCGTTTATCTGGCTGCCTTTCTCGTAACGGCACTGATGGCAGTCATGATGATCCATATTGTGAAGGAAAGTATTCCTGCCATTTCACAGCTTGGAATCAAAATGTTCCTGCCTACCACTGAATGGCGCCCTGTCAGTCAGAAACCGCAGTATGGACTTTTACCTGCGATTGCCGGTACCCTTTATGTCTCAGCGATCGCAGTTGTCCTCGCACTCATCTTCGGCGTTGCCTGTGCCTGCTTTCTGGACTATTACCTTCCGAAAAAGGTGGCATCCATATTCCTTGCGTTCATCGATCTGGTTGCAGGAATCCCGTCCGTCATCTTCGGATTTATCGGACTTACGGTTCTTGTAAAAGCCTTTGCCACCCACCTCCATATGGCAGCCGGTCAATGTATCTTGGCAGCCGGGATCGTGCTGGGGATCATGCTTTTACCATTCGTTATTTCCACCTGTCATGAATCTTTACAGACTGCACGAAAGACTTACGAGTTCAGTGCGATCACACTTGGATTCTCCAGAGAATTTACCCTGCTGCATTTTATTCTTCCGGCAATCCGGCCGGGAATCATTGCAGGTGCCATGATGGCATTCGGCCGCGCACTTGGCGAGACAATGGCCGTCATGATGGTAATCGGTAATTCCCCGATTTATCCCAAACTCCTTGGACGTGGTCAGACACTTCCTGCCCTCACCGCACTGGAAATGGGAAGTATCGAATACGGAAGCCTTCACCTCTCCGTACTTTACGTTGCAAATGCTGTGCTGCTTGTGATTCTTTTCATCGTACTCGGTATCAGCTATCTTCTGAAAAGGAGGCTTGCCACCCATGAGAACTAAACTGCAGAAATTTTTCACACGCCTGATTCTCAGTATACTCGGACTTTGCGTGATCGTTGTTACACTCTTCCTTTTCCTTTATGTCTTCTGGAAAGGGAAAAAAGTATTTAGCCTGTCCTTCCTTCTGGACAAGCCTGCCGGTGTTCCACTTGGAACTGCAGGCGGTATCTATCCGGCACTGATGGGTTCCATTTATCTTGGCGCACTTTCCGCACTGATCGGCGGTGTCCTTGGTATCGGCGCTGCCATTTATCTTGTATTTTACAGCACTGGAAAACGATTTTCCGTCCTTGTAAATATGGCGATCACCGGGCTTTCCGGAATCCCTTCGATCCTGTTCGGGCTGGTTGGATATACGCTTCTGATCTACCGTTTTGGACTTAACCGCAGCCTTCTGTGTTCGGCACTGTGTGTTGCAGCAATGATCATTCCTTTTGTTGCAATCCGAGCAGAAAAGATTCTGGAAGAGAAGGGGCGTGAATATATGAAGAACTCCCTAAGTCTCGGACTTTCCCGTGAGTATGCCCTCCGGAAACTGATCCTTCCGGTCTGCTCTGTAGAGCTTCTCGGAACCGTTGCGCTTGGAATGTCATACGGCATGGGTGCCGTTGCACCAATTTTATACACCGGAGCTGTCATGCAGGCAGATATTCCGCATTCTCTCTCCGATCCGTTCATGTCACTTCCATATCACCTGTATATCCTTGTGAACAACGGATTTTCTCTGGATTATGCTTATGGAACCGCATTTGTACTGATGCTCTTCCTACTCATCATCCAGTTAATATGTAAATTTATCACCTATCTACGAAAGGACAACTGATATGCTGAATATAGAAAATCTAAAATGTGGATTTGGAAAACACGAAATTCTTCACGGAATCAACCTGACGATCCCGAAAGGACAGATTACAGCCATCGTTGGTCAGTCCGGCTGCGGAAAAACAACTTTTCTGAAAACCCTGAACCGGATGGTAGAAGAAGAAGGCGGCTATCTCTCAGGAACAATTACTTTAGAAGGAACCGACATCAAATCTCTTCCGAAAGAAAAACTCAGAAGACGTATTGGCATGGTTTTCCAACAGCCGATCGCTTTCCCGCACAGTATCGAAAAGAATCTGTCTTATGTACTGAAATACCACGGTGTCCGTAATAAGAAAGAGATTGCTGAGAAAATTACAGAGTCTCTGCAGAAAGCAAAACTCTACGATGAGGTCAAAGATCAACTGAAAAAATCCGCCCTCAAATTATCCGGCGGTCAGAAGCAGCGTCTTGCTATCGCACGAAGCCTCTGTGCTGGTCCGGAAATACTGCTTCTTGACGAACCTTGCTCCGCACTGGATATGAAAAATACAATTGCAATCGAAGAAACTCTTCTGGAATTAAAAAAACAATATACCTTTGTTATTGTCACCCACAATCTGGCTCAGGCAAAGCGAATTGCCGATCAGGTGATCTTTATGGATCAGGGGAAAGTGCTAGAAGTGACAGAAAAAGAACAGTTCTTTGCGAATCCGGCATCGGAACCGGCGAAAGAACAGATACAGTATATGTAATAAAAAACGTCCGATTATCACATTTTACTCCGTGATAACCGGACGATTTTTTTATTTCTATTTTTTTATTTCAGCATTTCTCTGAGCAGTTCATTAACCATACCCGGATTTGCTTTTCCTTTCATTGCCTTCATGATCTGTCCAACCAGTGCGCCAAGGGCTTTTTCTTTTCCACCCTTGAAATCTTCCACTGCCTTTGGATTCTTTGCAATCACTTCTTCCGCAAGTGTGCGGAGTGCACCTTCATCGTTGACGGTCTTCAGTCCGTGATCCTCTACATATTTTTCCGGATCCACATCCTCTGCAAATACCTTTTCAAATACCTCTTTTGCAACAGAACTGTTGATGGTTCCCGCATCTGCAAGTTCGATCAGTTTTGCAAGGTTCTCCGGTGAAAATTTAATATCTGCCGGCTCCTGTCCGTTTTCATTTAACAGACGCATGGTTTCTACCATCAGCCAGTTGGACACTTTTTTCGGCTTGTTGCAGATTGCACAGGTCGCCTCAAAGAGATCTGCCATCTTCTTCGTTCCGGTAATGAGCTCCGCATCATAACGTGGAATATCATAATCTTTCTCATAACGTGCAAGTTTTTCATTTCTCAGCTCCGGCTGTTGGTCTTTGATCTTCTGGATCCATTCATCACTGATCACGATCGGCACCAGATCCGGTTCCGGGAAATAGCGATAGTCCTGCGCATCCTCTTTGGAACGCATTGCATAAGAATATTCTTTATTATCATCCCATCTTCTGGTTTCCTGAATGACTTTCTTTCCTTCTTCGATGAGTTCGATCTGTCTCTGTCTCTCTCCCTCGATCGCATGTGTAATCGCTTTAAAGGAGTTCAGATTCTTCATCTCAGTACGTGTTCCAAACTCAGAAGCACCTACTTCACGAACCGAAAGATTGACGTCTGCTCGCATGGATCCTTCCTGAAGCTTACAGTCCGATGCTCCCAGATACTGGCAGATCATACGCAATTTTTCCAGATAAGCAATGACTTCATCTGCCGAACGCATATCCGGCTCCGATACAATCTCGATCAGCGGAACCCCACTTCGGTTATAATCTACTAAAGAGCAGTCCTCCCACTCATCATGGATCAGCTTTCCGGCATCCTCTTCCATATGCATCTCATGGATCCGGACTTTTTTCTTCTGCTCTCCGACTTCAATCTCTACATAGCCGTCTCTCGCAATTGGCAGATAGAGCTGTGAAATCTGATAGTTCTGCGGGTTATCCGGATAGAAATAATTCTTACGGTCGAATTTGCACACCTGTGTGATCTTACAGTTTGTCGCAAGTCCTACTGCCATCGCATATTCTACTACTTTTTTATTTAATACCGGAAGGGAGCCCGGCATACCGGTACATACCGGGCAAGTATGTGTATTCGGTGCGCCCCCGAATGCGGTACTGCATCCACAGAAAATTTTTGTCTTTGTTGCAAGTTCTACGTGAACTTCCAGACCGATTACGGTTTCATACTGCTTTGACATCTATGCTTCCTCCTTTCCGGCTGCTTCTGTTTTGTCGTACATAGATACCCATTTTTTCTCTGTCAGGCACTCATAGGTATAAGCTGCCTGAAAAAGCTTCTTCTCCTGGAAGCAGTCTCCGATGAGCTGCATTCCAACCGGAAGTCCTTTCGCATCCCGTCCAACCGGAATACTAATCCCCGGAAGTCCTGCCAGGTTGACGGAAATCGTATAAATGTCGCCCAGATACATTTTGATCGGATCACTTAAGGAAGCTCCAAGCTTCGGTGCTGTCGTCGGTGCTGCCGGCGCCAGGATCATATCATATTTTGCAAATGCACTGTCAAATGCCTTTTTAATCAGTGCTTTTGTACGGAGTGCTTTCAGATAATAAGCATCATAATATCCGGAACTGAGTACGAAAGACCCAAGCATGATACGGCGCTTTACCTCCGGTCCGAAGCCCTCGGAGCGGGTCTTTTTGTACATCTGGTGAAGCTCTTCATAATCCTTTGTGCGGTATCCGTATTTCACACCGTCAAATCGGGACAGGTTGGAACTTGCCTCTGCTGATGCGATGACATAATAAGCCGGAATCGCATATTTTACAAGTCCAAGATCAAATTCTTCAATCTCAGCTCCTGCATTTTTCAGAACCTCTGCGGCTTCCAGAATCGGTTTTTTCACTTCTTCGTCCAGACCTTCTCCAAAATAATCTTTTGGAATACCGATCTTCATCCCTTTTACATCGTTTACCAACGCACTCGTAAAATCCGTGTCCTGGCGTTCTACCGAAGTGCTGTCTTTTACATCATGGGATGCGATGGTCTCAAGAACCGTCGCACAGTCGGTTACGTCCCTTGCAACCGGTCCGATCTGGTCAAGAGATGATCCGTAAGCGATCAGTCCATAACGGGATACCGTTCCGTAGGTTGGCTTGATTCCAACGATTCCGCAGTAAGAACTTGGCTGACGGATCGATCCGCCGGTGTCAGATCCAAGAGCATATGGTACTTCCAGAGCCGCAACTGCCGCACAGGAGCCACCGGAAGATCCCCCCGGTACATGCTCCAGATTCCACGGATTCTTTGTCTCTCCATAATAAGAAGTCTCAGTCGTGCTTCCCATCGCAAATTCATCCATATTAGTCTTTCCGATCACAACTGCACCTGCTTTTTCCAGGTTCAGAACTGCTTCTGCTGAAAATGTCGGTACAAAATTACTCAGAATTTTTGAACTGCAGGTGGTCGTCACACCTTCCGTACACATGTTATCCTTGATTGCAACCGGTACTCCTGCAAGCGGTCCGGTCAGTGTTCCGTCATCGATCAGCTTCTGCACTTCTTCCGCTCTTTTTAAGGCAGCTTCTTTTTGAAGTGATACAAAACTGTTGACTTCTTTTTCTACTTTATCAATCTGTGCGAAGCAGGCTTCCACTACTTCTTTTACTGTAACTTCTTTTGCCTGAATCTTTTTTCCAAGTTCAACGGCAGTAAGACCTTTCAAATCCATCTTTCGATTTCCTCCTATGCGAATGTTCTAGGTACTTTGTAACTCTGTTCTTTCTGCTGCGGCGCATTTGCCAGCATTGCTTCGTGATTGTCTCCATTTGTCACTACATCCTCACGGAATACATTATTTACCGGAAATACATGTGACATCGGTTCAATTTCTTCTGTATCCAGTTCATTCAGGGTATCAATATAATCAAGCATGGTTTCCACATCTTTCTTTGCCTGCTCTTTTTCTTCGTCAGAAAGCTCCAGCTTTGCCAGGATTCCAACGTATTCGATTGTTTCATCCGAAATCTTGTTTGCCATTGTACTCGTCCTTTCTAATAATAATTATCGTAAAAGCTTTCGTACTCCTCCGATTCAATCCACTCACTCGGTGTAAGTTCTACTGTAAGTCCTTCCAGATCAACTTCTGTTCCATCGATCAGGACAATATTTTTCAGCTCCTGTGGAAATCCCGACTCTTCATTACCGATCAGCATTCCCATATAATTTTCGTATCCGGCGCTTACTGTCACGTCGTAATCAAAAATCCCAAAACCTTCCACACATTTCACATCATAGACACCTGCAGGTACGTCTTTTCCTACTGTAAATTTATCCGATACGGTTTTCGATTCTGTAAGCGGATTTGCAATTGCTGTCAGATTCATCTGTGCATTCTCTGCTGTCATGTGAAGCTCCAGTGTATCCTCTACTATCACATAACATCCCGGAAATACTTCAAAGTCACTGACTTCTTCTTCCGTATTATCGTAGTCATCACCAAAATTGTACTGCACCCAGATATTATTTTTGCTGTCTGTCAGCTCTACCTGACCACTTCCACTTTTGCAGGTCAGTGTATAGGTCCCCTGCGGAAGATGTACACCGCCTTTATAAATTCCGGCTGTCAGGTCTGCTTCATAAAGTTCTCCTTCATCCGGCATCACTTCCTGCACATCGCTGTACGGATCATCCTCGGTGTAACTGTCACTGTCATCATATGTATAGTCTTCAAAATAATTCTGAACCTCATGAATGATCGTTCCACCAAGCTCGCCTGCAAGTGTGGCAATGATCACAAAACCGGTCAGAAACTTTCCAAACTTCTTTTTCTTTTTTACCGAACGGCTGCTTTGTTGCATTGAAGATGATGTATAACTGTAACTCTGGTTTCCTGTCTGGCTGTAGCTTGTGCCTGCGGTATTGTAGCTCGCATTTGCTGCAGAATATCCATTTCCCGCCGGATTTACTTTTCCTGCTGCCGCATTCTTTGACGCCTTTTTTGCAGCTGCTTTCTTTGCATTTTTATCTGCATTCTTCGCCTTACGCACATTTTCCCGAGTCATGGTCTTTCCTTCATACGGCTTTTCCGCTTCCGTATGTATATGTGTCAGCGATTCTTCATGACCGGAATTTCCAAGTGTCACATACTGATCGTCATTCTTTGAATTGTCAAGCCCACACTCTGTGCAGATATTTCCGTTTAATTTTCCTCCACATAAGGAACATCTTCGTCTCATTTTGACCTCCCCCGCTGCCTCTTGTCAGCTTCCTTTTTTACCTGCCAGCCAGGGAGCTTCGTCTCTACGGAGTAAGTCTGCTTAAATCTCTCGGGAAGAGGGTTGTCTCACGGACGTTATCTTCACCAAGAAGCTGCATTGTCAGACGTTCCATTCCGATTCCAAGACCTCCATGCGGCGGCATACCATGTTTGAATGTATCCAGATAGGTCTCCAGTCCTTCTTCCGTCATTCCCCGCTTTGCAAGCTTTTCCATCAGCATGTCGTAGTCATGGATTCTCTGTCCTCCGGTCGTGATCTCAAGTCCACGGAACAAAAGGTCAAAGCTGAGTGTGAATTTCTCATCCTGTGGATCGTCCATTGCATAGAACGGACGCTTCTTTGACGGATAGTAGGTTACAAATACAAAATCAGAATCCCATTCCTCTTTTGCGTACTGTCCGATCAGATGCTCTTCCTCTGGTTCCAGATCAAATGGATTGCGGATCTTACGTCCGTACTTTTCTGAAACCTTCTGCTTTGCCTCATCAAAACGGATTGCCGGAATTTTAGAGACATCCGGAAGTGTCACGTCCAGGATTTTAAGTTCCTTCGCATAATCCTTTTTCAGAAGCTCCATCGTATACTGAAGGAAGCTCGTTTCCATCGCCATGATATCTTCAAAGCTGTCGATATAACCCATTTCAAAATCCAGACTGGTATATTCGTTCAGATGACGCTTGGTGTTGTGTTTTTCTGCTCTGAATACCGGTCCTGTCTCAAATACTCTGTCAAAAACACCAACCATCATCTGTTTGTACAGCTGTGGACTCTGTTCCAGCACTGCCGGACGATGGAAATAATCCAGTCGGAAGAGGTTAGATCCTCCTTCTGCTCCTTTTGCTCCGATCTTCGGGGTATGAATTTCTGTAAAACCTTCTTTATACAGGAACTCTCTGAATCCTCTTACGATTCCTTCCTGAATTTTAAACTTCGCTCTTTCCCTTACGTTCCGAAGAGAAATGGAACGATAGTTCAGCTTCGCTTCCAGGGAAGTGTTCAGTTTCCACTTTGAAACAGCAAGTGGAAGGCTGTCTTTTGGCATACTGAGTACTTTTATCTCACTCAGACGGATTTCAATTCCGTTCGGTGCCTTCTCTGATTCGGTCAGTTTTCCTGTTACTTCTACTGTAGCGGCTTCTCTTAAATCTTTCAAGTTAAATTTTGTAATGCCTTCTTCGTATACACACTGGACCAGACCTTCCCGTTTTCTCAGAATCACGAAGGCGACTGTTCCCATGTCACGAATTGTATGAACGGCTCCATTTACCTTCACTTCTTCTCCAAGTCTTCCCTCTTCCAGTAATCCACTAAGCTCCAGCGTTTCTTTTTCTTTTACACCTGTCATAAATTCCATGTCACAATCCTCCTAAAATATGTTTTGCTTTTGTCAACTTCGTATTCCGGATTGGTTTTGATATGCATAAAAAAAGCCCCGGAATACTTTTTCGTATTCCGGGACGGATAATCTGATGATCCGCGGTACCACCCGCATTGAATCCTTTGGGATTCCTCTCTTACATGCGTAACGTGCATGAACCGTATTACCCTACTAAAGCACCTGTGCTTTCCATTCAGATAATCTGCTCCAGAGTGTTCCCTTCGCCTCATTCCTCAAACAGCGCTCTCAGTCGGTGACGCCGTATTCCTGTCAAGTTCCAGAAGCAAGAGTCTCTTTCATCGCTTTGCTTTACTAAATTATTTTTAGATACTAGCACACGTTCTTTACTTTTTCAAGTATTTTCTTCTATTTTTTAATTTTTTCTCGTTAATTGTCAGCTTTTTTGCTTTAAAATCATCAATTCACTTTGTTTCTTTTTGTTTTTTGATTATTTCGTATGTTTATCCACGTATTTATTCTCTGTTTTGGAATAAACAATTTTCTGTTCCTTATATAAGCTGTAATATCCGGAAAGCAGATAGCTTACCGCAACCACAATACAGTAAAACGGCATCCCGTTAAATCCAAACAACTCTGCTGCAATCAAAAGAGATGTGATCGGACTGTTTGTAACTGCACAAAAGACACCAACCATTCCACATGCCGCACAGATATCTGTCGGTGCTGCAAGGATCGTAGACATAAAAGAACCAAGTGTCGCCCCGATAAACAGTGACGGTACGATCTCCCCACCCTTGAATCCGGCGCAGAGCGTCAGTGCCGTAAACAGCATTTTCAGAAGGAACATCTGTGGTCCTGCCGTCTCTTTAAAGCTTGCCTGGATCACACCTGTTCCAAGCCCCAGATAGGCATCCGTTCTGAGTGCAAAATACAAAATGATCACTCCTGCTGCCCCTGCAACCACACGCACATACGGATTCGGAAACCATTTCTTCAGATAATGTTCCCCATTATGCAGCACAATACAGAACAGTGCTCCGACAAGCGCACACGCAATTGCCAGAATGATCGCTTTGATCGAATCCACACTGTAAAAATTCGGAACCGATTCTACCAGATACGGCGGAGTAACGGTCCTCACTTTCAGAAGCAGCGCAATCCCCTGTGCGGCAAATGCAGAAAATACACATGGCACCAGCGCGGCATAATACATCACACCAACACTGATCACTTCCATTGGAAATACAACCGCCGCCATCGGTGTCCCGAAAAGTGCTGAAAATGCGGCACTCATACTTGCCAGAATGATGATCTTCTTGTCACTCTCATTCAAATGCAGATATTTCGCACATACATTTCCTACACTTGCTCCAAACTGAAGCGCTGCACCCTCTCGTCCGGAAGATCCTCCAAACAGATGTGTGATCGCTGTCGATATCAGGATCAGTGGTGTCACCCATCCCGGAACCTCTTCCTCATCCGACCGGACTACTGTCAGAACCAGGTTTGTTCCGGAGTTCTTCTCCTGCCCGGTAATTTTGTACATCCAGACGATCAAAAGACCTCCTAACGGTAGCCCAAGAATGATCATCGGATTTGCCTGTCTAAACGAAGTCACCCATACAATCGCATAGGAAAATCCACTGGCGATCAGTCCGATGAAACTTCCGATCACCCCGGACAAAACGATCCATTTGAACAATGAACCATACAAATTTTTCCATGCTTCTCTCATTTCTTTTAATTTTTCATTCATCCTTTGTTCCTCGTACTCTTATTTTCTTAAAAAAAGAATGGGCCCTGGCACATTCTCGCGCCGAGCGCGTTGCTGAGCGCCAGTGGCGCTCGTTAAGCAACGACCGAAGCGGAGCGTAGACCGCTTGCGACATCCTTCATCTTCGCGCGAGTGCACATCTCCGGCACACGGTGCCTTTTATTTAACAGGAAGTTCCTTCAGAATTTCCTGTTAAATAAAAAATGCTGTATACACATCCTTATTCCACTTTTTATTATAGAAAATTTTTCTTTTTTTGACAATTCCAACTGACAAAGATTATTTCTCTTTTTCTAGCTGCATATGATAATCCCGGATCATATCTGCAAGCGTAACTGTCTTCAGGCTGTCTTCCAATGCAGATTCAAATTTAGAATAGGAGTTTTGCAAAACCGCCCGGATGTTACGTCCAACTGGACACAATTTAGAAGCTTTGGTATGTACGTGAAATATATTTTTACAGAACTGCGGTTTCACGGCATTGCAGATTCTGTATACTGTAATTTCTTCCGGCGGCATATTTAAAGTCGTTCCACCGGTACCGTTTTTCACATTAAGGATTCCAGCTTTTTTTAAAGCACTCATGATACTGCGTATCGCTACCGGATTCGTTCCCGTTGATAAAGCAATCTTTTCACTTGTGATCTTATCCGTCTCTCCAAATTCGCTGACCAGTATCAGACAATGAATTGCAAGCGATGCCCTTATTGATAACTGCATACTCTGACTTCCTCCTTTGATTTCATTTTAGCTTATCATATTTTTCTATAGGTGTAAATATTGACATTACATCTATGAAATGATAGTCTTGTTGTAAATTCAAAAATTACACCAAAGGAGTAAAAAAATGAAAACATATCCAGTTGTAGAAATTACATTTAGTCCTACCGGAGGGACCAAAAAAGTTGCAGACCAGATCAGCTGCTATCTGGGAAATATTACAAATACCGTGAATCTTATCCGGCACGATGTCAGCTTTTCAGATGTAACAGTCCCTTCTGATTCACTTGCTGTCATCGCAGCTCCTGTATTCGAAGGCGTTATTCCTGATATCGCCATTGAAAGGATGAAAGAGATACAAGGGAACCATGCAAATTGTGTAGTTATTGCCGTATATGGAAATCGCGCATATGACGATGGTCTGATCCAGTTAAAAGATACCGCCGAGTTATGCGGTTTCAATGTTATCGCCTCCGTTGCAGCTGTTGCAGAACATTCTATCATGCGCCAATTCGGCAGTGGACGACCAGACGAAGAAGATAGCAAAGAGTTAAAGAAATTTGCAGAAGAAATACTCGAAAAACTTTCCTCTGAAAAAGAATTGTCTACTGATTATTTCGTGCCTGGCAGTCATGAGTATAAACGCCTTGGCAACCTGAATGTTGTTCCAAAAGCAAGTGCTTCCTGCACTGGCTGTGGAAAATGTGCCGATGCCTGCCCAACAGGTGCAATCAATAAAAATAATATCCGAACCGGCGATAGCAGCAAATGTATCAGTTGTATGGGATGTATCGCCGCCTGTCCAAAAGGTATCCGGAAGCTAAACCCTGTCTTTTTGGCTGCCGCATCTCTGAAAATGAAAAATCTGTTATCTGGACGAAAGCCAAATGAGATTTTCTTATAATCCTCAGCAGACATTTCCTTCTCGCTGTCGATTGAAATTTTTATACGAAACTGGTATTCTATAAGAAAAGAAAATCGATCATTTTCATGATCGAAGGAGGTTAAGATATGTCTGAAATTTTAGCTTTCTCAGAATCTGCCGATTCTGATCCAAAGCTTTCTACAGAACCAGTTTCCGAATCCGGAGACATCCATACAGCCACTGATGTACCACCCAAAGAAGCTCCAGCTCCGGAACCAGATTCCTCTGAAACAGAAACCATTTCATCTGAGGAAAAAAAGAATACTTACACGGATTTTTCATCGGAAGATTTCAAATCTTCTGACGATTCCGAAAAAGATCCGTTTACCGGAGAAAAGAAAAGTTTCCACCACCACATTTTCCATACAGCAAAAGAACTGAACTATCTGCGTGAAAAATATATCCTGGAAAAAATTCCGGATGACCAGCTTCTTGAGTATCTGAAGCTTGAAGAAAAGCGTCATGAGCTCCAGGTGCAGGAACGCAACATCCGCGAAAAACGGATTATGAATGCCTTTATGCTGACAGTGATCCTTGCTGCAATTGTAGCTGTAGTATACAGTCTGCATGAGAATCCGACGGTACTCATCAGTATCCTGTATATTGGTGGAATCCTTGCAGGCATCCATGTCTGGAATAAGAAAAAATAAATATTATAACATGCACATAAGAACCTCTGCCGGACAAGATGTCAAGCAGAGGTTCTTCTCTTCTGTCTTACAACAGATTCCTTTTTTATACATTCTGGATAAAGTTCTTGATTTCTTCTCTGGTCGGCATAACCCGAAGTGCCCCTTTTCTTGTTGTGATCAGGGATGCTGCCGCATTTGCAAATGTGAGAAGCTCTTTTAAATTTTCTTCGGTCAGCTCTTCCATTCCATGCTCCAGAATATAATTCAGGGAATTGGCACAGAACGTATCTCCGGCGCCGGTCGTCTCGATCGTATGCTCCTGGACAAAGCCCTGAACTTCTACCCGGAGATCTTTATAATATGCACGGCTTCCGTCTTTTCCGAGGGTAATGAGTACCAGCGGAATCTGATATTTTTCACGGATCAGTCTTGCTCCCTCATCATAGTCCGTGGTTCCGAACAAAAATTCCACTTCATTATCTGAAATTTTCAGGATGTCACATTTGGAAAGTCCGTATTCGATCTCGGCTTTCGCCTCATCCAGTGATTTCCAGAGTGGCGGGCGGAGGTTCGGGTCAAAGCTTACGATACATCCTGCTTCTTTTGCCACATCGATCGCATATCTGGTTGCTTCTCGCACGCCTTCATGGGTAGAGGAAAGTGTTCCGAAATGGAAAATCTTTGCCCCGCGGATCAGATCTTCGTCCACTTCTTCTTTTTTCAGCATCATATCTGCTCCCGGATTCCGGTAGAAAGAGAAATCTCTGTCACCATCCGGATAAGTATGTACGAACGCAAGTGTGGTATGTACTTCTTCATCCATTACCAGATTCCGTGTATCAATTCCAACTTCTTCGACTGCAGTTTTCAGCTGTTCTCCGAACATATCTTTTCCGACTTTTCCGATAAATGCGGTCTTTTTCCCAAGCTTTTCAAGCATGGCGAGTACGTTGCATGGTGCGCCTCCCGGATTGGCTTCCAGAAGCGGATTGCCCTGTGCACTTGTTCCATTTTCTGTAAAATCAATTAGCAGTTCGCCTAAGGCGGTTACGTCATAGATCTTTTCCATATTCGATTCCTCTCTTTATAATCTTATAAGTAAATTATACCTTGTCCCTCCAGTACATGCAATAAGATTATGTAATCGATATCATGTTTTTTCAGTTTTCTTTCGCTTAAATCAGGTTCAATTTTTTCAGAACGTTGTAGATGGTTCCTTCTTTGAATGGGTCGCTTAAGTTTCCGATTCTGAGGAGTTCGTGGTAGCCTTTGCTTCCGCCCTGGCGGCAGAGGGCGTAGTAATCTTTCCATGCACTTTCCAGGTCTTCCTGCATTTTTCCGTAGTATTCGAGGGCTCCTACACGGGATACGGCGTAATCAATATAATAGAACGGGCACATGAATAGGTGCTGTTTCTGCATCCAGAATCCGCCCTGTCCCAGGAATTCATTGCCGTCATAATCTCTCCATGGAAGATAGATTTCTTCCAGTTCGTGCCATACTTTTCTTCTTTCCATTGCGTCTGTCAGATTTTCAGCGTACACACGGTGCTGGAATTCGTCTACGCATGCCATGTACGGCATTGCTTCCAGGGAATCCCACAAATACGCTTTTTTCTGTTTCTCTGCATTTTCACCAAAGAACAGATGCATCCATGGCAATGTGAAATATTCCATTGCCATCGAATGGATCTCGCTGATCTCTGCGGTACTGAATGTCTGCGATAATACCGGAATATTGCGTGACGCTGTGTATGCTTCAAAGGCATGTCCTGCTTCGTGGGTAAGGACATTGACATCTGCATTGGTTCCATTAAAGTTTGCAAAAATGAACGGTGCCTTATATTCTTCCATAAAGTCACAGTAGCCGCCCTGCTGTTTTCCCTGTCTTCCTTCCAGATCAAACAGACGGTATTCCATCATAAAATCAAAGAACTCTCCTGTCTCTTTGGAAAGCTCATGATACATGGTTCTCGCCTTTTCCAGAAGTTCTTCTTCCGTTCCCTCCGGAACTGCATTCCCATCCGGATAGGTAAGACTTTCGTCATAATATTTTAATTCTTCGATGCCAAGCCTTTCTTTCTGTTCCTCATAAAGTTTCTGACAAAGCGGTACGATATGCTCCCGGATCTGCTTACGGAATATTGCCACATCCTCCGGCGTATATTCAAATCTTTCCATCTTCTGATACATCATCTCGGCATATCCATTAAATCCAAGGTTCTTTGCCATCTGCTGACGGATTCCGATCAATTCCGTATAAAGGGAATCCAGTTCATCCGAAATCGATTTATACAGCTCTGCCCACTTTTCAAAAGCTTCTTTACGGATGCTTCTGTCGGTATCTTCCATCATCTTTAACAGACCATAGAATCCTAGCTGTTCTCCGTGGAAATCTGTAACCGGTGCTGCTGCGACCTGAAAATATTTCTGGATCAGTTTGTTCTCCTGGATCTGCAGATCGGCATTACACGGATCGGTAAGCCGGACTTTGTTCTCTGCCTGTTTGGAATAAACTTCTCCGAACTCTTTTTCAAGCTCTGTTCTGTAAGGAGACTTCAGATAACTCTCATAGAATTTTTTCATTTCTATATCAATCTGTGGCTCGATCTCGAAAATATATTCCATCTCTTTTCGATAGAATTCATCATTGGTATCCTGGCTGTTGCGGATACTTGCCATGACGCGTGTCGTATTAAAGTGGCTGTTTGCATTCAGGATTGCGACAAATGCCTGATGCGCGCCTTCAAAATCTGCAGCCTCGTTAAAGTTCTTTGTTTCTTTCTGGATGGTCCGGATATACGCTTCCCCATCTGGACGTACATATTTCAGCTCTGAAAATTTTTCCATCATCTTTTCCTTCTTTCCAATCTTTTTCCTCTGCCTGTCAGAATCATATTCTTTTCCCCAAAAGCAGCTCTATCCCGATTTTATCACAACTCATCCTGTGATTCCATCACCTTTTCGTACAATGTTACGAAAGAATAAAAATCTCTTCTGACACAGCCGGATTCTTCAATCCACATCTGCATCAAAAGAGATTCTTATCTTCAGACATACAAAAATCGGAGTGACAGGATTTGAACCTGCGACCTCTACGTCCCGAACGTAGCGCTCTACCAAACTGAGCCACACTCCGATAATAAATATATTGGATATTCCAAACGGAATATCCAACTTAAATTCTTATTCAATTAAAAACTACGGATAGAGGACTCGAACCTCTACTAACAGAGTCAGAGTCTGCTGTGCTGCCATTACACCAATCCGCATCAATCATCTGTTAATCTCTGTCCATCGAAATGAACAAAACATTATAAATTTTCAGAAAACCAAATCGGAGTGACAGGATTTGAACCTGCGACCTCTACGTCCCGAACGTAGCGCTCTACCAAACTGAGCCACACTCCGATAACCGTACCGGACAACTAACTGTCCGGTTAAGTCCTTATTCAATTAAGGAACTACGGATAGAGGACTCGAACCTCTACTAACAGAGTCAGAGTCTGCTGTGCTGCCATTACACCAATCCGCATCATCTGCTTGTTCGCTCTGGTTCTCAACAGCGAACAAACTTATTATAGCAAATCTTTACGGAAATGCAAGCATTTTTTTACATTTTTTTAAAGAAAGTCATTTCAAGTACTTCTTCTTCTTTTTTCTGACATTTTCTAGCAAAATTCTTTTATCATCTGATCATACTCCAGCCAGTCATAGCCCTGTCTCTTATACAGCTTCCAGGCTCTTTCATTCTCCTTTTCCACTTCCAGACGAAATCTTGTCACACCCTCTTCTTTGTGCTCTTCCATATATCTGAAATACTCACTTCCAAGTCCTTTGGAACGATACTCTTCTAATATATAGAGTTCTTCCAGCCAGTACACCATCCCGCCTGCTTCCTGCGAAAAGGTCTTGGCGATCAGTCCATAGCCTGCGATCTTGCCTTCCCATTCCAGGATAAACAGTTCCGCATAGGTATCACTTTTCAGACATTCTTCAAATGTTTTTTCCAGATAAGAATCCGGAACCGGATGATCCACTGCTGGCATCCGGTAAAAATCATGCGCCATTTTTATGTAGATTTCTTTGTCTTCTGCTTTTATTTTTCTGATCATTTTCCAGTTCTCCTTTTAATATCCTCACGAAAAGAGGTCACTCCCTGTTCGCTTAGAAAGTGATCTCTTTTCCCATTCTTATACTCTGCATAATATCATGCACTGCTTTTATTTTCAATACCTCCTGCCCGGAGGCTGGGTTTTCCGGAAATCTTATGAAAATCGTACAAATGGATTCTCATATCTGGCAATATTTCCCAGCTTCTCCTCAATCCTCAAAAGCTGATTATATTTTGCCACCCTCTCCGATCTGCACGGTGCTCCGGTTTTGATCTGTCCCGTGTTAAATGCCACCGCAAGGTCTGCAATAAACGGATCCTCTGTCTCTCCTGACCGGTGGGATACAATTGCCTGATAACCAGCCTTCTGCGCCATCTGGATCGCATCGATGGCTTCCGTCAGAGTCCCGATCTGATTCACCTTGATCAAAATTGCATTAGCGATCTCCTTTAAAATGCCGACGTTCAGCCGTTTCACATTCGTCACAAACAGGTCATCCCCGACAAGCTGCATATCCAGTCCCAGTCTCGTCGTCAGAAGCTCCCAACCTTCCCAGTCTTCTTCATCAAGCGGATCTTCAATAGAAATAATTGGAAATTCTCCTGCAAGCTCCTCATAGTAATCAATCATCTCTTCCGTCGATCGCGCCACACGATGTCCGTGCATCTTCGCCTCTCCCGGAAATACATACTCTTTTCTCTCTTTATCATACAGCTCACTCGCCGCAGCATCCAGTGCGATCACAATCTGCTCTTTCGGTTTATAACCTGCCTTTTCAATCGCACGCATGATCATGTGTAGTGCTTCTTTCGCATCCGGCAGATTGGGTGCAAATCCACCTTCATCCCCGACTGCGGTCGGATAATCGTACTTTTCCAGAATCGCCCGAAGCATCTTATAGATCTCGGCACACATCTGAAGTCCTTCTTCAAAGCAGACTGCTCCGACCGGCATGATCATAAATTCCTGGAGATCAATGGAATTATCCGCATGCCGTCCCCCTTGTGTCAAGCTAATGACACAAAATTTTTGTAATTTGTCCATCATCACTTCAACTGCAGATTTTCTGCACCTGCTCTACATACTTCACCAGCTCATCAGCAAAATTCCATTCAATTTCTATTCGCTTATCATTATATACCTTGATACCACGAATAAAAGTTACTGCTATCTCTCTGGTTAATTGCTTATTTCCTTCGATCAGGTCTGTCAGGCACTGTCTGCCATCGGGCGGAAGTTCAAATAAACGTTCAGCCGCTTCACTCTGTTCTGTCTCCATTTGCGCTATCGCTAAGGTTTCTTTCTCAATTTGTTTATCCAGCTTGTCATTTTTTCTGGTGAACTCTTCTTCTGAGATTTCTTCCATTGCATATCGCATATATAGTTCAGTCTTCTGGTGCTTGTATCTGCTAATACTGTCTTTGGCATCCCGAATCTTTTTTGCAGCTCCATTCACTTTTGATTTTAATTCTGCTTTCTGTAATTCGAGTACCGGTTCAGCATCATCACTGATCTTTGCAAACAGCTTAATTGCCCTGAAAATCATCTCATTGAACTCGTCATCATATAAATTGTCTGTTACACAATCTTGATTTGCCGCATTAAATTTCCTTGGGCACTTAAAGTGCGGATTGCATCTGGTTACATGCTGTAGATTCTGACCGCATCCCCCACATTTTACCAATCCTTTCAGCGGATAATTATTATTGTGGGTTTTGCTCCTCTTTCTGGAATTTAATTCCAACTTTTCCTGTACAGCATCAAACACCTCTTTAGAAACAATCGCTTCATGCGTACCCTCAACCACAATCCAGTCTTCTTCTTTTGTTTTCAAATGCTTATTACTTCCTACCGAAGCAACTTTCCACTTGCCGCCAATCGTAGTTCCCGTATACGTTTCTGTCATCAGTATCAGTCTTACAGTTACCGGATACCAGATATATTTTTCTGTTGTTTTCTTCACACCAGTTTTCAGAACTTCTCTTTTATATTGACCTGGACTCATAATTTTCTGCTCATTCAGGTAACGTGCCAGCTGAGTAATATTCATTCCATCAAGATATTTCTGAAATATCATCTTCACAACAGGCGCTGTCTCCGGATTAATCACGAGGCTGGTCACATCTTCATCAGGCTTCAAATATCCATACGGTGCTCTCGCTCCCATATATTTTCCAGCTTTCTGACGCTGTATCAAAGTTCTTTTTACTTTAACGGAAGTATCAATGCTATGATGTTCGTTAATAATATTTCTGAAACCAACATCTATTCCCGGCATACCAGATTCATATTTCATACTATCAACATTATCATTGATCGCTATGAATCTCACATTCATAAATGGAAAAATTTGTTCCAGATATGTGTCAACCTCTATATGATTCCTGCCGAATCGAGAAAGGTCTTTCACTATAATTGTGCTGACTTTTCCATCTCTTACTAATTCCATCATACTTTGGAATCCTGGGCGATCGAAATTCGTTCCACTATAGCCATCATCTTTGAATTCTAACACTTCCGTATTTTTGAACTCATTTTTACTGGCTATGTATTGCCCAATCACAATTCTCTGATTGGTAATACTATTGGATTCATCCAGCATATCCTCATCTTCCAGCGACAATCTTAAATACTTTACTATGCACTTACCATCTGACATCTGATCACCCCCTCCTCTAAAATTTCTGATAACGCCTGTATTTCATCTTGAAATTTAAATTCGATCTCTATACGTTTGTCTTCATATAAAGAGATTTTCTTTATATAAGAACGGACAACATCTTTTGTAAGGAATTCCAAATTCTTTCCTTTACTGAATTCAGCAAGCCACGAGAAGTTCTTTTTACACAATTTTTCTGTAATTTTTCTACTCTTCTCAATTTCTTTCTGTCTTGTAACCAGGTCTTTTTCGACCACGGTTATTCTTTCTGTCATACGATTATATGCATCCGTATCAATCTCGCCCGAAACATATTGCTCATATAATTCAAATCGTCTTGCTTCGTTCCTTTTATTGAGCTGAACAATCTTATTCTGTTCCCTGTTCAAATATTTTTGGAATGTTTCAAAATATTCATCATTAAAGCGTTTCAGTTGTGTTTTTAATTCACATACTGTTTTTAGCTGCATGATGAGTGCCCGATACACCAGTTCATCAATTACTTCTTCTTTCCAGCGATTACAGTTATATTTTTCCTTAGAAATTTTTGCATAATTACCACAAATGAAATAATAATTGTAATACAAAACACCATTTTTTTCGCTGTAATAATATCTCCGAACCATATTAGCACCACAGTCACCACAGTATATCAATCCAACATACTTATTATCTTGTTTTCCATGAGTCTGCATATTCGACAGATCTTTTTTGGGCAATGCTTTCTCCTGCTTTAATTTGATTACATTTTGTACTTTTTCAAATAATTCAGCACTCACTATAGCCTTATGGGTATTCACATGTTCAATCCATTCTTCTTTATCCAACATTACATTTTTTTCTTTTGTAAGAAGTGAGGTTCTTGTTTTATGTGAATACGTATTTCCCAAATAGTGCCTATTTTCCGCAATCTGTTTAATTACAGATGATTGCCAATGCATATCTGTTTCGTCAATTCTATCCAAGAATAACTTCCCAGTTCTTGCGTATACCCTTGGCGAAGCCAGCAGCATGGTATTAAACTCTCTCGAAATTTTCAAATATGACTGCCCTGCAGCAAGTTTTTCAAATATTTCTACTACATACGGTGCAGTTAAAGGATCGGGAACAGTAGTAGATTTTCCTTTTTCATCTCTAGCTCTCTTATACCCATAAGGAGCATCTCCACCACAATATTCACCTGACTCCATCTTAATTTTCATAGCACTTGTCATCTTTACTGATGCATCTTTTGCGTACATATCATTTGCAAGATTCGATATCATGATTCCCAGCATCTGATTGTCACATTCTGGACTGATACTGTCATAGTTATCATTGACTGATATAAAGCGCACCTGCATAAATGGAAATATTTTTTCCAGGTATTTTGATACTTCTTCCAAATCTCGACCAAATCGTGATAAATCCTTTACTATGACCGTATTTATTTCTTTTGTTTTGATGTCACCAAGCATTCTCACAAAGTCATCTCGATCAAATTTCGTACCTGATATACCGTCATCCTTATAAAACTTTACAACTTCAATATCCGGATGAGATTCTGCGTAAGAAAGAGCGATCAGTTTCTGTGTCTCCAGTGATTCTCTCTTCTCACCATTGATATCTACAGATATTCTGGTATAAATACCGGCTTTCCAGATTTTCTGCGGTGATGCCTGTACGAATGCTTCAGCCTGTTTCATCTGGCGATTTTTTGTTCTTGCCATTATACAGCCACCTCCTGTTTTGTTTTTCCAATCTGTTTTGTTTTTCCAATCTGTTCTGCCAATCTTGCAGCTGTTACCAACTCATCTTGGAATCGGTAAACAATCTCTATTTTTCTTCCTTCAAATACATTTATTTTTTCCACATACTGAAGAAGCATATCTCTGTCAAGATCTCCCAGCGACGGTTTCTCAAGAAATGTATTCACCCATTCTTCGCACAGCAGTTTATTTTCAAGGAGATCTTCCATATACTCTTCCTGCTTTTCAATATTGCTTTCCAGACTTTTAATTTCTGTCTGATACCGTTCTCTAAGTAAAGTATAATCATCCTTGGAAATAACTCCTGACGCAAGATTTCCCGATAATGAATGTAACAACTTATAATATTTATTGACTTTGTTTCGTAATTCAAGTATCTGGTCATCATGCTGTATCAATGTCTGTGTATCCAAAGAATTTTCTTTCAAATACTCCACTGCATTTCGTATGGCATCCGTCATCTTACTGTACATTTTCAAAGAATCCATCACCAGCTGAATCAGCACATCTTCTCTGATGCTATGTCGGGAACATTGATCCTTCTTTTTATTGTAAGAAGAACAGATATAAAAAACTGTCTTTTCTCCTTTATAACTGTTAGTTCGCCGGATCAGATTACTTCCACAGTCTCCACAGGATAATAACCCACCAAACAAATAAAGTCTGTTTTCTCCGGGTGCTATCCTGGTATCCTTCGCAAGCAACATCTGAACTGTTTCATATTCTTCTTTTGTAACGATACCTTCATGATGATTTTCAAAAATCACCCATTCTTCCTTTGGTAATGCCCTCTGCACCTTAACTTTATAGTTAATTCTTTGGGATTTTCCCTGTTGAAGCACTCCATAGTAGATTGGATTCTTTAAGATACGGATAATTGCTACTGCTGACCACCTGGATGTCAGATGTGTCTGAAATGACGATTTGAAGTTTACTCCGGTCGCACGTTTGTAATCAGCCGGTGCAAGAACTCCCAGTTCATTCAGTTTATCTGCAATCAGCTGATTGCTCATGCCCTCCATCTTCCAGTTAAAAATATCTCTTACATGCTTTGCAGCAACCGGATCAATTTCTATCTGACTTTTATCAGTATCACACTTTTTGTACCCATATGACACGTAATTTCCCACATATTCTCCAATATTTCTTTTTGCACTCAAGTGGCTCCTTACTTTTTGAGAATTCTGTCTGCAATACGTGTCATTGACAAATGATTTTACCGGTAACACAAGATGTGTATCTGTAATATTTGCTGTTTCAGAATCATAATTATCGTTGATTGCTATAAAGCGTACCCCCAATTGTGGGAACACTTTTTGAATATACCGATCTACATCTATATGCTCTCTACCGAATCGAGACAAGTCTTTTACAATGATACAGTTGATTTCCTTATTTTCAATTGCTTTGAGCATTGCCTGAAAACCAGGTCGATTAAAATCTGTACCTGAAAAACCATCATCTTTAAATGTCTCAACAATAGTAATATCAGACGTCGATTTCATATAGCTATCAATCAAAATTGACTGATTTACAATAGATTCACTTTCAGCCTTATCTCCGTCCTCAATACTGAGACGAAGGTACTTGGCTGCTATCCAGATATTTTTTTGCATAAAAAACACTCCTATCCAAAGATTCTGCCAAAACAGAACCCTTAAATAGAAGTGCTCTATTCAAATTTAGTCCTGTTAGCATTATAGCACACTTCGTCTTCTGTGTGAATATGAAATTTTGTTGTTCCAGTTATTTCCTTATGCCCTTATGCCAATCCAGCTTTCTTTGCTACAAGCTGTTTTGTACAGTCTATATAGGAAAGGGAAGCTGCTGCATTAAAAACACTTTTTACAACATAGCCCATATCTTCATATACATACGGGTTATCAGAGTGATTAAGCAACACTTCCATCTTATTGCTTTTCCTGCTATCCAGCTCTGAAATCAAATCCTTGTACTTTGGCAAACTATCTCGGTCAATCTCTTTAATATCAACCGTTTTCAATGCTTCTAATCTTTCAACTGCTGTCATGGACATCGCCTCCTTTTCCTATAGTTACCATTATCGAAAATAAATATTCGTAACAGCTATGTAGTCTTCTCTTCCATTCCCATCTGAATCTGTACTGCTTTCAGTACCCGATTCAGGCTCCACTTGTTCACTCTTCCGCATTTCTCAATAATGCATTTTGTAGAAATGCTCATAACCTGTTCAGCCAATGCCAGGCTTCCTTTTCGGATCCCTGTCATATCATATTTGCTGATAAATACATGTGTTGGCAAATACCGTTTCTTATAAATTCTTGATGTCAGCGGAACTACCGTTATGACTGAACTGTATGTATTGGCTTTATTATTACTCACTACGATCACTGGTCTTACTCCACCCTGAACAGATGTTGTAGGAAACATACCGAGATCTGCCCATAAAATATCTCCTCTGCGGATTGTCATTTGTCATCTCTCCAATCTTTTTAATTTGTAAAGCATTCATAGCGCTATATTGGCTCCACAGGGATACGGCAGAGTTCCTTTCCAAGACGGAAAGCTCTGCCGCATAACCTCTATAGCCAATTTGATTATTAAACAGTGCTCGCTCGATTCTATTTATCCTCGATACCCCGAATCGTTACTCCTGCATCTGCAGGAAGGGAATAATAACCTGTCCGAATGCTACACTCCGGACCACAACCCAAAAACTCTCGTTTCCAGGCTCTGGCAGTTCATAGGTTTACCAGTTACAGACTTCTCAGGATCTGCAAGTGTATCGCATCTCATACATATCATCGCATCACCAGCCTGCCAGCTGGCTTCGGTCAGTGCTTTTTCGCAGCATTACAGACTGAACTAAAAATCTTGGTTTTGGCTTATAATCCTATAGCGGCATCTTCCTCGTGCTCTCTGCATGAAATGTCACGTCAGTTATTATTGGATATTCAGTTATCATGGTTCATTTTAGGAAGTCCTTTAACTTCCTCTAATTACTAAAGTCAAATGACTTTGGCAGATGCAAAAGATTTTTAAAAATTTTTTAAAAAAATTTATTCATATACATTTCACGCATCTTATTAAGAGTGGATTTCAGCTTGTATGACAGCATCTGTCTGGAAATCCCTATAATCTCCGCCATCTGTGTCTGTGTCTTGTTTTCAAAGAAAATGCCATAAATAATCATGCGTTCCTCTGAGTTCAGCTGATTGATCACTTTGTGAATATTCTGCTGTTCCATTTTTGTTAGTACATAGTGCTCTACATCACAGTTCAGATCTGGAAAATCCTCAATCATGAAGCCTTCTCCATCAATGGACTGACCGCTGTAAGGTACTTCTCTCAGCATCTTATCCACAACCTCACCCAGTTCATTCTTAATCTCAACTTTTTTTGCCTTGCTGCTTCTGTAAAAATTATTCATCGCATACGCAACTTCTTTTGTAATCTCAATCATTTCTCCATCAATATTTGCGTAATACTTTCCTTCATAAAAATATGGATGTTCAATATACATATCCGTTCCTCCTGAATTTGAAATCTTGTTGCTCGTTTCAAATCCAGAAGGCGGACCTCTGTTTAGGATCATGCCTGCTCCGCCTTTATCCTGCCGGGATACGCCCGCAGTTATTGACTGAGAAATTCAGGCACGAAAAAAAGCCCCAGTAGTTTTTCCTTAACTACTGAGGCTTTCGTCTCTTTATTGTATTCAGTTATCTATGCCTTCTTTCATCAGCATAATCATTGTATCAGGATAAAGTTCACAAAGTATCCGCAATATGTTCCCATAAGTTCATATCATTATTGGAATCGTACATATTTCAGTATAAAAAGTTCACCGTGTTATTCTTCTACTTCTTTTCCATCTATATATAGTTGAAATTTATCAGGATTATTGACTACATCATAGTCCTTTCCGTATTCTACAGGTCTATATTCGGCTGTCATTACCGATTCCCCATCTTCAATATCCTCTTTCCATAAATAGATGTTCATATCAAGGCTTGTCGCATATCCCCTGTCTGTGGAGAATTTTGTCGAATAAAAAGAATCATCCTTGTACATCTGCAAAAGTTCTCTTGCAAACGCTTCTCTATCCTCAATATTTTCCCGGTTAGCGATTACGGTTAGATTTTCATCCCGATTTACGGAAAATGTTCCTACCACATCCGGTTCACCTTCCTTATGACTTGATTCAGGTTTCCCATAAATACTTCCTGCAGCAATTATCAAGATGACTGCTCCTGAGATCACTGCAATTGTCTTTTTCTTCATATTTTCATTAATTTCCTTTTAATTGTTTTACTGCGTAATTGATTACTTCTTCCGGTGTAGGTCTGTCTCCTTTAAGATTTACCTTCTTCCATTCTGCCTGTACAGCCGGATCTGGATCATCAA
Source organism: Coprococcus sp. AM11-30B (assembly GCF_027674365.1). NCBI lineage: Bacteria > Bacillati > Bacillota > Clostridia > Lachnospirales > Lachnospiraceae > Coprococcus > Coprococcus sp. AM11-30B. Next base: position 121,293 of record NZ_JAQDVB010000001.1, read on the forward strand.
ATCCAGCATCAATCGCTATCTGCATTTCCCGACGCACCTCTTCTGGTGTCGTATTGTACTTTTCAGCAATTTTCTCATAAATAGTTTTTTCTCTCATTTACCCGCCCTCCGGTTTTAAAGAATTATTTATAGTTCTTTAGAACTACTATATCATGATTCTCACTATGAAAAAAGATATTTTCACAAACGAATCCATAAAAAAGAATAAAAAAAAGAAGAGCTTAATGCTCTTCGATTTCAATGCCTATTTCATTAGTCTACCAAAGCTCTGACCGCATTTAAAATTCTTTTCTGCTCGTCCTTTGGCAATTTTTCTATCATATCAGATAATTCATTAGTAACACCTGTCACAGAATGTGTCACAACATCTATCAGTAGCGCATCAGCCGATACATCAAGTGCATTGGCAATTGCTACAAAGGTATCCAACTTTGTTACTTTCAGTCCTCTTTCTATCACACTGACATGTGTTGTACTTAAATTTACCAGCGCCGCCAGTTCTTCCTGTGTAAGATTTTTTGCTTCTCTTGCTGCTTTGATTCGCTGACCAACCGCTTTTAAATCCATCGTAGCACCTCCTTCAGAACGATAATTCGGTCTAAAATTAGTATACTGATGGATAATTGAAAGATACAGAATCCGCAAATCAAGTTATAGTTCTATAGAACTAGTTTTCGTTTTTTTACATGCAACACACAAAAAAGCCACCAGAAGAATTAGTATCCCCTGGTAGCTCCATTAAAATTTATCATTTGTTAATGTGCAACACTCATGCTCTCATCAATCCATTTCTGCACCATTTGAACACTCACATTAAGATAGTGGGCTATTTTATCAACTTTCATTCCATCCGCAGCCATGGATAATGCTGAGGCTTTTGCTTTTTTCAGCTCACCACTTTCAATACCTTCACTATAAATCTGTTCCATCTCACGGCACATGAATTCCACCCCTTTCTGTGTTTCCTTCAATTCGTATACTCTGTCAGCAAGTATCTTACTGTGCATATCTTCTGCATTCTTACAGTGAAGATCATGCATCAGTCTGCCTAATTCTGTATCTTCTTGTTTCTTAGAATTTACATAGATAATATGAGCTTCATCCTTAAAATTCTCACTGACTTCTTCGATTTTCCTGTCTATATGATAAATCGGAAGTCCGTATCCAAGTGCATCGTCTCTGGTGATAAAAATCACGTAGCTTTCCGGAAGGTCATCAAAATTCTGTCCTGGATTTAATGTGTTCATATCCATCAGACCACTATGATACCTTGCTCTTTTGGGAGATGCCCCTTCGTTGTCCTGTTGGATTTCTACATCCATCTGCTTGCCTTCAGAATCTCTGGCAACACAGTCCAGAATAGCTGAACGCCCCTGCAAATTCTTATAGTCTTTCTGCAGAACTTGATCAATCACTTTCAGATCCTTTTTATTCATAATTACCTGCAGAACATATTCTGTACATTCCCGTTTCTTGAATACATTCCGCATAAACACATCGCTCATGATGGTAAGGTCTTTTAAGATACCCTTGTATCTTTCGTAACGTGTTTCCAATTCTTCTGTTTTCACGATTTCTTCTTTCGCCACGTCCATTCTCGCCTCCATTCTTTGCTATGTCAGGATAGGTTCCTAAATGTCTCCTATCCCAATTTCATCTTAACATCAAAATCAGCTTTTCACAAGCCACTATTTTATCCTACACCACTTGAAAACAATAATTTCCAATCAGCTTCGTCCAACTATTATATTTATTCTTTTCACACACCTTTCGGCAAATCTCATTTTCCATCAATACCCAGAACATCTTATCATAATCAAACGCCCAAACAGCACCATTCACATGGTTCTCCACTGCTTTCTGATCTATGCTTTTCAAGCGTGTGACCATTTTTTCAATTTCTCCATTTCCCAAGTTACCGATATTTTTGCAGACAAGCCGAAAGAAATTCAACGTTGCATATTCGTCATGCCAATGGAATTCTTCTGGATTGTTTTTAATTTTACTTGCTCGCTGCTGTTCTTTGATTATCTGATCAGCTACACCTTTCATCGAATCTTCGTATCTCATATTACTCACCTACTCTTCCTCAACGCCCAGTGACGGTTTAAATCTTTTATCCTTTGCCTGCGGTACCACGATCTCATAAAAATAAAATCCTAAATACCCAAGTGCCAGCTTCTTCATTTTATAAAAAGAAGTCCTGCCTATTCCTAACTCCTGCTGTACTTCCACATCTGTCTTATTATAATGACTGCAAAAACAGGAATGAAGGATTTCACTGAGCATCACACCATTCGGTGCATAGAACTTCACCAAAGTCATTCCCCGATAGATCATGTCCGACAATCCATAAATAATCATCAGATTATTCATCTCCCGGTGCATCTTTGGCACATTCAGCTGGTTGTTATAAATGCTCAGATAACTCAATGCATATGCCATATCTTCATTGATTTTCTCCTGGCATTCCATATCCAGTTCTTCTAACACAATCTGATTTTCCAAAATCAATTTCTGATAGCTTGTCATCAATTCTTTAATATCAGTATAATGTCTTTCGATTGTAACTTCCAGATAATCCTGTGCATGACTTGCCATCTGGAAGGTAATTTCTTTCATTGATTTAATTGCATAATCTCTGTCTGTCATCAGTTTCAAAATCTCCTTATCATCATCACACTAACTGGCGGTCTTTCAGACCAGTTCGCTTTCCCCATGATTTTGATGGGAAGCAATTACTTACTACAACTAGCAGAAGCGGATATCCAAAAGGCATTGTGGGAGCTGCCTTTGCTGACCGGAATCCCTCTTCTTATGTAAAACCTGCAGGAATATAAAGGGAAAGTGACTATCCCTGCCGGTTAATAATCCAAATAATATCGTCTATACCAATCTCTCCTTATGCTGTTTTTCTCTCCATAAACCATTTATCCACTTCGTAAAACAAGTGGCTTTCCTGCCCCTGTATCATACAGGTGTACATCATTCCTACACCGCCTGCCTTTCTGCTGGCGCATCGCTCGATTTTCAAAATTCTGTCAATGCTATACTTTCTTCCATCCTCCCATGTAAAAAATATGGGAACCAGCTGTCCGTCTTTCCGGAACTCTGCTACTACATCTACATATACTTTGTTCATGCCGACACCTCACTATAAAATCTCAATTGCTCTTGGCGATGCCGGGATTCTGCGGATATATCCATTTAACTCCAACTGCTTGATTCTGGAAAATGCTGATGATGTTGATTTCACCCCGATCAATTTTCCAAATTCCCGTATTGTCGGTGGATATCCATGTTCATTGGTATATCGTAAAATACACTGATAACTTTCTTCCTGTTTTCTGGTTAATGCTTTTTTCAAATCTATCCCTCCAATTACCCATGGAAATAACTATGTGGATGGATCGTGTGCGTACCAGCGTCTAAGTGGGATAAGACTTTATCCTGATACATTGCCGCTCGCTGTATACTGAAATAACCAAACCGTCGTCTGATCTCATCTACAGTACGATCCAGCTTCTCTAACTTTTCCTTTTTCTCCTGATTTCCAAATAAATCCAACTGCACGGGAATATCATCTAACACAAGATCCGTAGCTCGGATCCCCAGGCTTCTAATGGGATGTTCCCATTTGTAATTATCTTTAAATAGCTGAAATGCTGCAGTTACAATCTCGTTTGTAATATTCGTTGGCTGTCGTAAATGTATCTGTCTGGAAAAACTATACAATCCATTATCTCGAACTGTAATTTCTACTGTTTTGCATTTAAACCCATGTTTCCGCAATCGTGCAGCTACACTTTCTGCCAATGCCATTTGAATGATCCAAACATCCAGATCATTTTCCAGATCTCTCGGTGTTGTGGTGCTATTACCTATCGACTTTACTGGAGCTTCATACCCTTCCTTGCAAACCGGATCTTCATCCCAGCCATTTGCGAAAGCCCATAATATATTTCCTATTTTTCCAAAATGGCTCTCTAACAACTTTTCGTCTGATTCCGCAAGTTGCCCGATTGTCCGGATTCCAAGTTTTTGCAATTTCTTATTTGTCTGTCTTCCGACATAAAGCAAATCTGACGCTGGAAGCTGCCATATCCTGTCTTTATAATTTTCTCGATTAAACTCTGTGATTGCATCCGGCTTTTTATAATCTGAACCAAGTTTCGCATAAATCTTATTCCAGGAAATTCCAATACTTACCGTTACACCCAGTTCGTATTTAATCCGATGGCTGATTTCTCTTGCAATCGTCATTCCGCTTCCTTTCAGATTTCTGCTGTCCGATACATCCAGCCAGGCTTCATCAATTCCATATGGCTCGATCTTGTCCGTATACTCCGAATAGATTTCTCTTGCCATCTTTGAAAATCTCAAATACAAATCCATCCGTGGTGGTACAAATATGATTTCCGGGCAAACCTGTTTCGCCTGCCATAATGCCATTCCGGTTTTTACTCCTTTTTTCTTGGCAATATAATTTGCTGTCAGCACAATCCCATGTCTGGCTTCCGGATCGCCACCGACTGCCAGCGGCATTCCGGCAAATTCCGGATGATGCAGCATTTCTACACTGGCATAAAAACAGTTCATATCACTATGCAGGATCACACGCTCACTCAAACTTTTCACCTCCCAGCTGTTTCCTTCAACATGATGTCTTATCAATTTTTGTATGTTTAGTATATATCGACATTCCGGAGATAGTCAAGTAACATCTTGGTTGTATTTTCTCCATTTTGGAGATTATTGTTGATTTTATTTCTAACATACGGTATAATGCATATAGAAAATTCAAATAGAAATGAGGCGAACAAATGCGTGATTTCGGGGAAATATTAGCAGAAAATAGAAAAAAGAAAGGATACTCTCAATCAGATCTGGTAGACCTGCTTTCTCAGGAAGGTATTCAGGTCACTACAAAAGCAATCTCCAAATGGGAGACCAATGCACGAGAACCAGCTTTACATGTTTTCCTGACACTTTGCCAGTTACTTGATATCGAAGATATATATGAATCCTTCTTTGGAGAAAACCCATATAACATTATGAGTGGATTGAATGAAGAAGGCAGAAATAAATTGATTGAATTTGCTGATATTTTGAAAGCTTCTAAAAAGTTTTCTCCACTGTCTGCAAAAATTATCCCATTCCATCATCCTGTAGAAATTACCTGGGAACCAGTTTCTGCTGGTACTGGAAATTACCTGGAGGATTCTGTAAAAGAAACCTATGATGTAGGACACCTTGCTCCTGAGCAGACTGACTTTGGTGTACGGATTTCCGGTGACAGTATGGAGCCACTTTATCATACAGACGATGTTGCATGGATTCAGAAAAAAGATTCTCTTGCTAATGGTGAAATTGGAATCTTCTATCTCAACGGCAATACTTACATCAAGGAATTACACGATGAGCCAGATGGTGTTTATCTGATTTCTTTAAATCAAAAATATCGTCCTATCCAGGTTTTGGAATCTGACTCTTTTAAGATTTTTGGAAAAGTAATCGGGAAATGCAAAGGTGCAGAAATTCCGGGATTTCATTAGATTTCAACAGCAGGTTCATGATCCTGCTGATAACAATAAGCAAAGGAAGTGATTGAATGGCAATCAATAATACACTAAAAGATATTCGTGAAGAACGGAATCTCATTCAAGCAGATTTGGCTGAAGCCATAGGTTCCTGCAGCCAGACTATAGGCCGCATCGAACGTGGAGAACGTAATCCCTCTCTTGAGATTGCAATCCGGCTGGCACATTACCTGAAAGTGCCTGTAGAAGATATTTTTCAGGTTGAAGACTAGAAACACAACTGCCAGAAAACCGAGGAGTAAAATCCCCGGTTTTCCTTTTACTCAAAAATCAGTGTAATCCTTTTACGAAGTCCGCTGCGTTTTTCATATCTTCTTCATTCGGATGGTCTTTAGCAATACCTCCAACCAGTTTAAATGGTCCGAATGTGTCATACCCTTTACAGCCAAATTTTCCAACCAAACTGGCATGTCTTTTATCCAAAATCTGCTCTATGGTTTTATAATTCGCACTCCCGCCATAAGTACAGATCAGAAATATCTTTTTGTCGTCCGGTAGATTCTTCTCTGCAAATTCCAATATCGACTGATGAAACTTTGAAAAATAGATTCCTGATGCAAACCCAATCATATCATAACTGCTCAGGTCTGCATCTGGCTGTTTCACAGCATCAATCAAATCCACCTGACATTCTTCTGCGATCCTTTTTACTAATTTTTCTGTATTTCCATGATGCACAGATGCGTATACTATCGCTGTTCTCATTTTTCTTCCTTTCTGTCTGCTCCGTCAATCAGGTCATAGCTCATATCCAAAAAGTCCAATATCTTCGCTTCACTGACTGAACCATCCAGTAAAATCGTGATCCAGTGCTGTTTATTCATATGGTATCCTGGTAAAAATCCATAAGTCTGAATAATCATGCTGGTCATTTCTGGATCGCACTTTACATCCATGATTTCAACCAGATCATTTCCCTCTAATCCCAGTTTCGATTTTTCAACCGTCATGATCACTGCATACCATTTCCCATTTTTATGTTGAAGTACTGCACTGTCCGATAGTTTACTCCATAAGTATTCCGGCATTGTGCCATACTGTTTCTGCACATATTCAAAAATTTCTTCTTTCTTCACAATCTATTCAACTCCTGATTTTTCTGATATCCTGCCCATAATCATACCACATTTTCGTATCCCATACTACCTGCCAAATTCTTTTGCATTTTTCCGGTTCTCCTGACTTTAACTAATAGAGGGGTAAAACAGCAAGGACAGGAAGTGTATATACACTTCCGAAAAACCAGTAATTTAGGGAACCCTACCCTAAATTAAAAACCCAGAAGTCACTACTTCGAAGAACCAAAGAAAGGAGAATCTGCCTATGGCAAAGAGAAAAAGAAATATACAGATTTTGTTTTGTGTCTCCCCCGAAGAAAAGAAACTTATCCGTAGAAAGATGATTGAATCAAAGACCAAAAACATGGGAGCTTACCTTCGTAAAATGGCAATCGACGGTTACATCGTCAACACCGATACCTCTCCACTGAAGAAACAGTATGAGGAAATGCACAAGATTGGTGTAAATATCAACCAGATTGCAAAAAAGGTAAATACCACCGGAGATCTATATCCAGAAGAAATGCAAGAATTGAAAGAGATGGTGAAAGAATTATGGCGTATCTTAAGATCTTCCCCATTAAAGTAACAGACAAGAAAGCACTGGACTATATTACAAATCCAGATAAGACAGATGAAAAACTGTTAGTTTCCAGTTTTGGCTGTTCCCCTGAAACTGCAGATCTTGAATTTTCTATGACAAGAGAAATGGCAAAAAAGAATGGAATGGACAAAGGTGATAACCTGGCATTTCATCTGATCCAGTCCTTCAAACCTGGAGAAATTGATGCCGAAAATGCCCATCGCTTAGGTCAGCAATTTGCAGACGAAGTATTGAAAGGAAAATATGAATATGTGATCAGTACCCATGTTGACAAAAATCATATCCATAACCATATCATCTTCAACGCTGCAAGCTTTGTTGATCATCACAAGTATGTTTCCAATAAGCGGAGCTACCATAAACTCTGCGGAATCAGTAATCGTATCTGCCATGAAAATGGACTTGCCACCAGTATGCCAACCGGAGAAAAAGGTAAAAGCTATAAAGAGAACATGGAGTATCATCGTGGCACCAGCTGGAAAGCCAAACTACGTGTCGCAGTTGACAAAGCAATCTGGACTTCCATCAACTATGAGGAATTTCTACAAAAAATGCAGTTAGCCGGATACGAAGTCCGCCAAGGAAAGCACCTATCCTTCCGTGCACCGGAGCAGAAGAATTTCACTTATATGAAATCTCTTGGAAGTTATTATAGCGAAGAAAATGTCCGCATCCGTCTGGCTAAAAATCGTAGCAAAGTGAAAGTTCCAAAGCATCTTTCCAGAGAAGCTCGCCTGTATATCAATATTTCCACTTATGTTACGACCGGCAATCGAGAAGGATTTGAACGATGGGCAAAGCTCAATAATCTGAAAGAGGCTGCTCGCACCTTCAACTATCTTTCCGAAAATAATCTGCTGAATTATGAAGATTTCAAGCAGCACGTTTCCGATATTGATGCTTCTGTTAAAGCGGCTGATCAGAGAATAGCACAAATCACCAGCGAGCTGAGTACACAGAAAGTCATTCAGAAACACTGTGATTCTTACCGGCTCTGCCGAAAAGTGATTGAAGATTGCAAATCTGTTAAAAATCCAAAAGCTTACCGTACCAAGCATCAGGCAGAATACCAGCTCCACGATTCACTAAAAAAAGAGCTTCAGGATCTCGGCGTTACCAAAATCCCAAGCTCTAATAAAATCCAGAAGCGGATTGAAAATCTTGAATCTGAACAGACTGCTACTGTCCGGGAAAAACAGAAATTACAGAAAAAACAAAAGACACTGGAAATCATTCAGCAAAATTTCTCTGTGCTGCTCGATGCTCCTGAAATCAATTCAGACTTACTTCCGGCAAAACGGGAACCTGTTTCTGTCACAAGAGATAAATAAGATTGCACTGACAACTCAATTATTCTCTTCCAAATTTTCCCAAGGTTTCAGACCCATTTCCTCCCAGGTGACACCATACGGTACACCTCCGGAGGTATAACCGGCAATAAAGAAAAATCTGTCATCTTGCAAGATTTCTTCTTTTGTAATCTTCATATTTATTTTACAGTGTCAAAATATCCAATGATTCCAATGTATCCATCCTTCTTTAAAGGCGACCACAATGTATGCAATTTCATTCTATACATCTGACTGTTATTATCCACCGTCGCTTTTATCGTGGCAGATATTTCTTTATTTTGTACAGATGTCTGATGTAATAAAACACGAATGCATTGAACATCTTCTTCATTTACTCCAAATTCTTTGAACAAATCAAATTTCGGATTATCTCTCTGACATAATATCTTATGTTCTCCATTTAATATAGTTAATTGACCTGAAATTGTGTTGTAATCAATTGAGTTCATTCCACTGTTTGATTTGAAGAAATCGATTTTTTCCTGCATGACCTTGACAACACTCTGTGAATAGTTTTGGCTCGGTAAAGATCTGTCGCTGAGTATTTCATTTGAAAGTCTCCGTACTTCATGGTGATAGCTATTTTCATCCATTTCCTTATCAAACATATTTGAAAATTGAAAACTCAGTTCTTTCAAACATTTCAGAAGGATGGGGTTAAATTGTCCGCATTGCCCATCCAGAATCATTTGAATCGCTGTGTCATGATCAAATGCTTTCTTATAACATCTTTCACTGGTAAGTGCATCATAAACATCAACAATCGATACCACCTGTGCACAGATTGGTATTTCTTCTCCTTTCAAGCCATCCGGATAGCCCTTTCCGTCCCATCTTTCATGGTGCCATCTGCAGATTTCCCATGCAGCACGTACCAACGGATGATCTTGTGGAAAATCCATCTCCTTGATTATAGCTTCCCCAAGCTCACTATGAGTTTTCATGATCTTGAATTCTTCATCAGTAAGTCTGCCAGGTTTGTTCAGTATTTCCTCTTGAATGCGAATCTTACCAATGTCATGAAGGGAAGATGCCGTTGTAATCAAAGAAATATCCGCCTCTGTCAGTGGATAAGCATCAGTTATTTTCACCAGTTGTCTCAGCATCATCTCCGTTGCTATTTTTATATGCAGGATGTGTTCTCTGCTCTCGCTATTACGAGATCCCAATATATTACTCATAATCTGGATCATGATATTATTATTTTCTTCTTTTTCGTAAACCTGATCATAAACCACATTTATCAGATGCTTTTGATTCATATAGAGGCCTAAGGTATTCTGAACTCTTTTCTTTACAATCACAGAATCAAACGGTCGTGTGATATAATCTGTAATTCCCAGCTCATATGCCTTACGCATAGTATCAACAGCATCTTCAGAAGATATCATGATGACAGGAGTTTCAGCAATACACTGGCTTCTTTTCATTATTTTCAAGACTTCAAAACCATTCATCTGTGGCATATTAATATCTAAAAGCATCAGATCAATTCCCAAATTTTCTCCTATCATCTGAATTGCCTGATTTCCATTTTCGGCTTCCAGATAATCATAGGTTTCTCCAAGAAATTCTTTCAATATATCCCTGTTGAACTTTGCATCATCGACAATCAGTATTTTTTGTCTTTTATTCATATTTTCTGTTTCCTTTATATTTCTTGCATAACTGTTTATTTTTATACATATAAGCATCTGCATCATCCAATAACATCTGCATTGTACACGACATATCATCGGAGGATAATGCCCATCCGCATGCATAGTCGATTGGTATTTGATTTTCATAACTATTTAATCTATCTTTTTCTCTGTACAAGGATTTCAATATTTCCTTAATTTCCGCCTATATTAGGAACAAATACTTTTAATAGTCTTTTTCATCTTTTCAATATCCAAAGGTTTCGCCAAATGAGCGTTCATACCCACGGCAATGCACTTTTCAGCATCTTCCTGGAATGCATTTGCTGTCATAGCTATAATCGGTACTGTTTTTGCATCTGAACGTTCTAATTCCCTGATTTTTCTCGTAGCTGTATATCCATCCATAACAGGCATCATCAGATCCATCAAAATTACATCAAATGTTCCTGCCGGTTTCTCTTTAAATAGTTCCAGTGCCTGCTGTCCATTCTCCGCTCTGGTAATTGACGCTCCGACATCTTCGAGAACTGTCTTTGCTATTTCCGCATTCAGCTCATTATCTTCTACAAGGAGAATTCTTTTCCCTTTTATTGTATGAATTGCAGATGACTCTATGGTATCCTCACTTCCATATACCTCTTCTTTCAATGCTATGTCAAAAGAAAGATCTATCGTAAATTTTGTTCCAATACCCTGTCTGCTTTCTACCTGAATACTTCCACCCATCAGCTCTATCATAGATTTGATAATAGGAAGTCCCAACCCGGTTCCCGGCACTTTGTTTTCTGTGGTACTATGTTCTCTGGAAAATTCTTCATAGATATGTGGAAGATACTCTTCACTCATACCAATGCCCGTATCTTCACATGAAAAAATATAGCGTATCTTTGAAGGATTCTCTGATACCACCTCATGTACTTCTACATAGATTGAATGTCCCTCCGGGGTATACTTTATAGCATTGCTGATAATATTCAGCATGATCTCCTGTAACTTTGTCTGATCACAGACAACATAATGATGTCTTACATCTAAAACAGCATGATACTGCAGGTTCTTCTTTCTGACATCCTCTTCAAACACTGTATTTACTCTGTGAAATAATGCATCCATATCTTCAGCTTTTAACTGCAATACCGCAGTACCACTTTCAATCCGGGCCATCTCCAGAACCTGATTGATGATTCTCAGCAAAAGATTACTGGAAGACTGTATCTTTTCCAGATATTCTTTTGCCTTTCTTTCATTTTGCAGATTCTTCTCCAACAAACCGGAAAAACCTACAATTGCATTCATCGGAGTCCGGATATCATGACTCATGTTAAATAAAAATCTTGTTTTTGCCTCATTGGCATTTTTCGCCTGCTCAGCAGATTTTTCCAGTTCTGCTTCATATTGTCTTTCCCTGTGTTTTTTACTGGATATTAAATAAAATACTGTAGCAATCAATAATGAGAATACATAAGAAATGACAATACACATAATCCAGTAAGAACGTGGACTCCATCCCTCTGAGGGTATAATATCAAAATACCATGTGTTATTGGGAACTGCACATTCTACTGTCAGAATGTTATCCGGCATATCACCCTGGCTTTCTGCCAGAATAATCCTGTCGCTGCTGTCTCTGTTATATGTCCAGATTCTGTAACAGAAATCTGCATCGCTTAAATAATCAAGATTTATCTCACCAAGGAAGCGATTCCAGTCAATCACCAGGATCACAAATCCCCAGAACCCACCATCATCTGAATTATTATCCTGGTAAACCGGATTAAAAAGCAGTGCCCCTGTTCCTCCCTGCTTTAGCTGGTATGGTCCTCCCAGCGTATATTTTCCACTCTCCTTTGCCAGAACTGCATCCTTTTTTCGCTCATGCTCCTGCAGCATATCCAGGCCAAAAGCTCCCTCATTTCCCTGTTTCGGATAAATGTCTGTAACAATTCCCTCAGGTGCCAGTTCAAATGCCTTTATCACTCCATCTTCATTTGGAATCTTTTCTGCCAGTTCAGAAAAAGTATTTTCATCCAGATTCTCTCCGGCACTGATATAATTTCCCAAAAGATCAGAGAGCATGATATACTGATCCAGTCTTGCCCTGACTCTCTTCTCCGTGATCTGCGCCATATATTTTCCAGTTGTCTTTTCATCCTTTTCCAGGTTATAGAGCAGAAAAACGCCAATAAAGAACGCTGCCAGAAAAGTAATCAATCCAACAATATAACAATATATTCTTATCCTTTTATATGGTTCGCTATCCTTTTTCATTCTTCTACTCCTCTGTTATTCTTTTCCCGGTCACTGGCACATCTGCTTACCAACACAAAATTTTCGGATTGTTTCCATCAGTTCCGGTACATTTAATGGTTTTGACAGATGCGCATCCATCCCTGCCTCCATCGTCTTTCTTTTATCTTCAGCAAAAGCATTGGCTGTCATGGCAATGATCGGAATCGTTTCCGCATCTTTCTTCCCGCTGCCACGAATCGCTCTGGCTGCCTGATATCCGTCCATCGCCGGCATCATGATATCCATCAGAACCGCATCGTAATATCCTTCCGGCATTTTCAGGAAACATTCCAGGGCCTGCTGTCCATCTTCTGCCTCAGTAACGGAAATCCCCTCATCTTTCAGAAGGAATACCGCAATTTCCCTGTTGAGTTCGTTATCCTCTGCCAATAGAATACGGCACCCGGACAGATTTTCCTTTGGTAATTCAGACATTTCCTGTACAACTGCAGGTTCTTCTGCTATTTCAAAAGGTATGACCACATGTATGGTAGTGCCCTGATTTTCCACACTGTCAATCTGAATGGTTCCGCCCATGCGATCAAGCAGTTCCTTTACAATCGCCATGCCTAGTCCGGTACCTTTATACTGCGATCTTGCTCCCTGATCAGCCTGAACAAATGGATGAAATATATTCTTCAGGAAATCCTCTGACATTCCGATTCCCGTATCTTTTATAGTCACATCTACCAGCACTCTTTCATCGGATTCCTTCTCTTCTTTCAGGCAGCAATCCACAGAGCCATTTTTACGGTTGTATTTAATACTGTTTGTGATCAGATTTAAAAATATCTGCTTTACATGCAGGGAACTTCCGATAAGATTCGGATATGGAATCGAATAAGGATCATCCATAAAATGAATCGTAATACACTCTTCATCTGCCCTCATCTGTGCAATGGTTTCCACCTCGCAAAGCAGCTCCGGCAGATAAAAATCTTCTTTAGCCAGTTTTGCCTCTTCATTTTCCAGTTTACTCAGTTCCAGCGTGTCATTGATCAGCGACAACAGATGGTCTGCCGCTACTCTTGCCTTAAGACGGCTGGAATCCACCAGTGTTCTGTCCTCCGGGTGCTTCATGCAGATATCCATAAGCCCGATAATTCCATTCAATGGTGTCCGCATATCATGGGACATTCTGGAAAGGAAATCTGATTTACTCTGGTTTGCTTTTTTCTCGCTCTCCAGGGCAATGGTTTTTTCCACCAGTTCATTTTGGTCCAGAATCAGATTCCAGTGTTCGATCATTCCATCCGGTTTGCGGATTTTGTGTCCCCTGTCCTCAATATATTTCCAGGATCCATTTTTGCATTTCATTCGATATGTGATTTCATAATGCTCCGCTTTACTATACTGCTCCAACGCCTGTGCAATTCCCTGTTCCAGATCGTCCGGATGCGCCAGGTCAACAATCGTCCCTCCGGAAGCTTCCATCAATTCCTCCGGAGTATCATATCCCAGCATCTGTGCAAAATTCTCTGAAACATACTTAAAAGAATATTCCGGATCATCATTGCTGATTTTCACACCACCCGGCAGTGCAGATGTGATCATGTCCAGCTGATGCTTAAGTTCCTGGTTTGCTTTTTGCAAAGAATCTTTATAAAAACGCTCTTTCTGTACGATCTCATCTATACTTCGGAAACCAAGGAACGCAAAATGGCTGCCTTCCTCGTACTCTTTTACAATATGTGCCTGAAAGCAGGACAAACCTGCTGCATTTGGTGACGTCTCAAAAGAAAAATGATATTCGTCTTCTGTTTCAAAATGCTTTTTAATCATATTACGGTCCAGTTCCCGACGCATTACGTCACGAAATTCCGGAAGTGCAAATGCAAAAGCATAGGCATCCACATAATCTGAAAATGCTTTGAACTCTTCATGTTTCTGGGCATGATTTGTCTCCTGATTAAATACAAACTCATACTCATCCGTATCCAGATTCAAAACAAAAGCTGTCGTATAATCACGGCTCAGTCCTGACAAAATCCTGTTCTTTTTTATCAGTTCCTGCTTATAAGTAATTTCAACCTGTTTTTCTTTATCAATCTGCCGGACAACATACAGAACATTTGTAACCTTACCAGATGGGTTCCGTTTTTTTACAATAAATCTTGCCAGATGCCAGGATCCACTTTGTGCCCGGTATTCAACCGCAATACTTTCCGTGTCTTTCAGCCTGTCAGCCAGAGTCGATGTATCAAGGAACTTTTTCATCATTTCCTGATGCTCCCCATCAACAATTGTATTGATAGCATGCTGGAAATCTTCTTCCGTTTTTCCATGCTTGCCTGTAAGTTTATGCATCTCGTTGCCGGCAGATATTTCTTCATAAGTTCCTGTTTCCAGATTCATTCGGTAGATCAGCCAGTATAATTTACTGATGGAATCAATGATTTCTCCATTCAGATTTGCAGTTTCCAGTGCATCCTCAAGTGCCTTCATCATTCTCAGGTTTTCACGGACACTTCCCATATGGCACCCCACATCAGATAACAGATTCATGGACACCATATTCTGATTCAGATCCGGGTTATCCAATCCAATGAAGCCTATAAATTTATGATTTGTATAAATCGGCACAGCAATCAGAGCATGAATATTCTGAGGCTTTAAAATTTCATATTCCTGTGGGGTTTCTTCTGCTATTTCTTCCAGGTCATAAATGATGATATTTTTCTTCTGGATAAATGTTTCCACCCAGTTCTGCATCAGGCAGACGGGAACTTTCTGCAGATTCTGTATCTGCGGTTCGATTCCCGAGGCACACCATTCAAATGTATTTTTAAAACTTTCCTTTTTTTCTGAACTCCATTCAAAAATATACGCTCTGTCTGCTGCTGTATATTTTCCAACGCTCTTCAGTATAGATAGCGTAATGTCATCCAGTTGTTTTTCATTCTCTGCCTGACTCATGGAAGAAATCTTATGAAGGATTTCATCCATGTAATACAATTTACTTTTTTTATCATCTCTGTATTCTTCCATATCACTTTTCCCCAGTTTATAATTATTAGCCGCCTGTCTTCTTGCTACTTACGTATGCTCCAATTGGGAAACAACAACTTCTATACACCAAACATCTGGTCAAAAACAGCAAGTATTGTATTTATATCAATTGGTTTTGCAATATGAGCATTCATACCTGCTTTAAATGCCTTCTTTTTATCTTCTTCGAATGCGTTTGCGGTCATGGCAACGATTGGAATATTTGCTTTTCTGTTATTCCTCAGAGTGCGGATTTCCCTGGTTGTCATATAACCATCCATTTTAGGCATCTGAATATCCATGAAGATCAGATCATATCTGTCATCCTCCACTTCATTCATCCGATAAAATTGCACTGCCGCATCAAATCCATTTGTCACTGTTCAATAACCTGCGGTTCGGTACCCCCCCCCACCAGATTTTATGCTTCTGATCGTCTTTTCCAGCACCTTCATCTCAACCGGTTTTGAAATATGTGCATTCATACCGGCTGCCAGAGAATGCTGAATGTCCTCTGAGAATGCATTGGCAGTCATGGCAATGATAGGAATCGTCTTTGCCAGTTCATGGGAACTTCTGCGGATTGCTTTCGTCGCCTCATAGCCATTCATAACAGGCATCTGCACATCCATCAGAATCATATCATAATCACCTGGAGTAGACTGCTCAAATGCTTTCAAAATCTCCTCGCCATTTTCACAGATGGTACATTCCGCACCTTCAATCTTTAACAGTTCCGTCAGGATCTCTGCGTTCAACTCATTATCCTCTGCACACAGGAATTTCATTCCTTGAAGGATATTACCATCCTGCTCATCTGTTTCTTCTTGTGCCGCCAGAGCAACCGTTCTATCCTCTGCAATTTTCAGATCCAAGAGAACCTCAAAACAGCTTCCCTGTCCCAGGTCACTGTCCACATCAATGGTGCCTCCCATTGCCTCAACCAGGTTCTTAGTAATCGCCATTCCAAGTCCGGTTCCCTGTATTTTATTTGTAAGGGAACTTTCCGCACGGGTAAACGCATCAAAAATTGTATCCTTGAAATCTGCCGATATTCCCATACCATTATCGCTAACTAAGAAACGGTACTTTGCATAGACAGATGACTTTGTCTCACATTCTTCTACATAGAACTGAATTTCTCCACCTTCCTGGGTATATTTCACTGCATTGGAAAGCAGGTTGCTGAAAATCTGCATCAGGTGAACCTGATCCCCATTCACCCACTCATGCTGAATATTTTCTTTTATGATTGTAAGGGTCTGCTGCTTTTCATATATTTGAGAATGAAATATAGTGTCGAGTTCCTGCATAAAATCCAGAATAGAAAAGTCAGAATACTTGAAAACTGTTTTTCCTGCCTCAATCTTACTCATATCCAAAACATCATTAATAATTCCTAACAGATGCTGTGATGAACTATCTATTTTATCTGCATACTCTATAACTTTTGCTTTATTACCTGCATCATGTCTGATCAAAGATGTGATACCAATGATTGCATTCATAGGTGTGCGAATATCATGTGACATATTAGACAGGAAATCCGTTTTCGCCTTATTTGCATTTTCAGCTGTCTGTAAAGCCTCTGTTGCAACGTTCTTTGCCTTTTTCAGTTTTTGATTGACTACTTCCATTTCCTTCATTGTTTGTAAATGAAGTTCATTATTTCTTTTTTCATATTCTGCTTTTTGATCTGCAAGACTGAGTCTGGAAATACTGTAGAATAATCCGGCAAAAAGTAAAAGTATAGAACCTGCCATGAGTATTGTTGTAAACAACACCGTCTTCTGGTAATCCATCAGCACATTGTCAACAACTTCCTTTTCCACAATGCATACCAAAATGGTGTTGTTGCTTTCTATCGGGCAATACCCCAGATAATAGGGATTCTGTTTTCCCAAAAGTGCAACTCCGGATTCTCTGTTATCAAACTTCTTTTTGAGCAAATCAGCCTCTTCTTCTGTAATAGCCTGTTCCCCTTTTAAATGTTTTAACAAAGAATAATTACGCAGGTATTTATCACCACTCAGGTTCGTATACGTAATATTTCCGTCATGATCCAGCATGAACAAATATGCTTTCCCATCATAACCTTTCAGTTTTAACATGGAATCCCGTTTCGAATGATCATACACAGTTCCAATTGCCGTATAAGTTTCCCCATTGATCGTATATTCCTGACATGGGATCGCAACGAGATAACTGTCTTTTTTCTCCTGATCATAATCAAAACGCACCAGTTTTCCAATATTGTATCCGTTCTTTAAGTCCAGCAGAAGTTTACTTGGCATATCAATCCGCATTTTTGTTCCACCTGCTGATATTGCCTGACCATTTTCCTGAAGGAATATAAGTGTACTTTCCGATTCTTTTTCCCATGCTTCAAAGAAACTTTTGTTCACATCCGTTTCAAGAGACAGCTCCCTCTCATGAAGTAAAAATTTCTCAACCAACTGCAGCTGGCTGTAGTATCCACTCACTTGAAGATCATAGGTCTGCTGTATCTGTTCAACAACAGCTCCCATACTGCTTTTTCCATTTTCGCTGATATACTTGCTAGACTTACTTATAAGATACTTGATACAACCTAAGCTTAAAAGAATCATAAGTAGTATAAGCAACAGTCTTGTTATTTTTTTTCTTTTATTTACCGTTTGTTCTATCTCCACTTTTACTGTTCAACCTCTATATAATCTTCCGGTGCTGACGGCTGCTGTCCTTTTGACATTGCTTCGATCCATGCACTTGATAATGTTGTATCTTTAAGCTGCTCAATCTCACATTTCGGATTTATTTTTTTCAAAACAGACATTGTGGTGTCTGTAAGAAGAATCGAGTATTCCTTTTCTTTGTCTATTTTCTTATCATTAACTGTTAAGTCCTTTAACGAAAATCCACTTTCCTCTTGATTGACGATCATTTTCATACCGGATGCAATTGGTAATTCGTATTTATTGGTTACATAAAAATTCTCATCCGCATCGGCGAGATAATTTTCCACGAGTTCACAAACCTGTTTACCATTCATTTTTGCAAAATATAATGCTGTATCTGAACTCTTCGCTGTCATCATGCCAACCCGGCTATTGGTGCATTCTCCTTTGTACATAGAAGAAGTGAAATAATAATATGGTGTCAGAGCCAGCTGTGCATCATTTTCTTCTCTGATCGTAGTTAAAATGGAAGATGCTGCATCACGGCCACTTCTATCGTTCAGTGAAATGGAATATTCATTTTCAAAATTCACCGTTGCTTTTTCTTCTGGATCTTTACGGTTCATTACACTGCGCAAAGTATCAAAAGCCTGTGTTTCATCCATTTCCCCTGACAGTAATCCGTGAACAGCCTCAAGACCTGCATGAAATGATTTTTGGGCGGAATATCGGATATAAACAGCATTATTATTAATTTCCTCTTCCAGTCCAGGTACATCCTGCATCATGGTTGGAACATCTGTATTCAATGAAATAACACCACTTCCATCCGCAATCAGCTTTTGCCCCTCTTCTGAAATCATACAGTCCAGCACATCCAGTGCAGTATCCAGTTTCTCCCGGTCTTTTTCCAGGTTTTTGTTAAATGCAATGTTTAAGGACGGAGTCATGTACACATAGGATTCATCCGATGTCTGTGAAAAGTAAGGGATACGGATCAGCTCCGCATCCATCTGTTTCTGCAGCTGCTGCATAATCGTCGGATGTCCATGAAACATTGCTGATTTTCCCTCGACAAACATCTGGGTTCCTGTATCGACGTCAATATTGATATCTTCTTTACCAAAGTGCGAGTCCTTAAGAAACTGACTGGTTTCTGAAAAAATACGTTTCCATAATGCATCATCAAACTTTACTTCATCCACTGCAGTTTCTGCACCGTTTCGCCATTCAATACCATCCAGGCTTGTAAACTCACCGATTGCCGCAGCCTGAATTATTTCTTGATTTGACCAATCTTCCCCCAAATCCATAGAATACGGTTTTATGCCATTATCATAAAACTGCTGACAAGCCTGTACATATTCCTCATAATTTTCTGGAATCTTAATTCCATACTGATCAAACAGTGTTTTGTTGGCAATGATCGTCTGCGGAATACCACAGATTGGCAGCCACTGGATTTCATCCTCCGCATTCTTATAATATTGCACCGCATAAGAATAATACTTGGAAACAACATCATAAGAAGCAAAATCCATAAGATAAGGCTGTAAGTCCTGTGCATCTGTTCCGGAGAATCGACGTACTGTTATGATATCCGGTAATTCATCATGTTCTTTAAAATAACTGTATAAATCGGTATCATTGTTACCAATAATAAATTCAATATCCTGATCTGGGAACTGTTCATGGATATAGGGTGCAATATTTTTCATCAAACGATTTTCCCACAGATAAACTGTTAGATGATCATCGTTTTTAGATACTTCTTTCTTTGATTTTCCGCATCCAGACAAGACAGCAGTTGCTACAAGTACACCTGACACCACTGCTATCAGACAACGTTTTGCCTTTTTCATACTTTTATTTTCCTCATTCTTTCCTGATAAAATCATTATTGTTACGTCTGTGAAATAACACCGTAAAAAGCACTGTCAGACAGACAGTGTACCTCATTTCATGCAACTGGCTGCCATTTTACAGGCCCTGTAGCTTTGCGTCCCAGACTTTCGTCTGGTTTGCCGATTTCCTTATTATAGATATAGCTTTTAAACTTATGCAAAAAAACTGATTTTATTATACTATAGCGCTCTACTGTACACAAGAAAAACATTACCGTTTTAGCGCCCGAAAAACAAAAAAGAACAGCCGATACTTATACTCGAACTGTTCTTCTACTTCCGAAGTCCACGCAGCATTGACATTACTGTTTCCTGCTCATTTGTATTCAGATCATTCCATATCCTTAAAATTTCTTCCTGCTCTTCTGTCAGATTCTCTGAATTACCTTCCTGAAAAAACTGCGATAATGTCACGCCCAAAGCTGCACATATTTTTTCAAGTGTGATCAGCGACGGCAGGTTTTCCTGCGCCATGATCCTTCCCAGTGACGACTGGGAAATTCCCGACAGTTGCGATAATCTGTATTTACTGATATCACGCTTTTCACATAAAGATGTTATTTTATCCGCAATATACTTCTCTACCTGCAAGTAACTATACCTCATTTCCGCTATTACATGTTCTTATTGTACCTGTAATAATGAAAAAATATTAGTAATCAACTTTGCAAGTATTTATCCCCATTATAGGAAGTATACGGATAAAAAAATATAAAGATATTTTCGTTTCCGCAAAAGTCATTTTCGCTTATATCATTTTTATAATAACACAGACAGTTATGTTTGTCACATAAAAGTTTGAAGCACAAATCATTCAAGACAAAAAAAGCCGGAAGCCACGTTATCATTCGTGACCTCCGACTCGTTATGCTTATTCTACACCGTCCTTACACCCAAATCAGCCCCTCTCTCCGGCTTATCTTTTCCCTGCTTTTCTTGAATAATCTTCTTATTAATCTCAAGTCGTTCATGAATGGATAATTTCTTATCTTTTCCAGCTACCGCCTGCTTCTGCTGTACCGGTTTACTATCTGCTTTTCCTGCATCCTTAACCACTGCATTCGCTTTGATACTTGTTCCCAGCTCATCTGCTCTTCCTTCATTTCTTTCTACTATCTGCTGTTCTCGTCTCTCCTTCACACCTTTTTCTTCCAGATTACAAAAGCTCTGCAAATATGGAAGTACATGATTCTGCATGTCTGTCAGATCTTCCATATACTTTTGGAACTCTTCATTTCCTTTGCCTTTCTGGTAATTGATCCAATACTCATCTGTAAGCTTCATTTCATTGTCATACTTCAACTGACTTACAATACCGCCATGTCCATTTCCAATATCCATTAACTTCTTGAAATGATGCAGCTTCTGTTCACCTTTTTCCGCATAATATACAGTCACATATATTTTTGCTATTCTCGTAGGTTCGTCTGTCTTCGGATCACGTTTTGCATACCATTCTTTATCCATTTCTGCTATTTTGGCATCCAGCTCGGACAACTTCTGACATCTTGGATTCATGAGATCACTTTCTTCACAATAGTTTACATACACCATTGGTTCCATATCCTTTGGAAGTTCAGGTTCATAGGCTTTCAGTCTTTCAATCAATACACCTGCACGCACAGACTGGTCACATTCTTCGTCTACGATATCCTTCAGATACGAAATATAGGAATGAATATTTCCACTTCGTAAATCCAGCATTACTTCCTGTACCGTATTTTCTCCCAGCTCCACATTATCCCGATACTCATATGGATCAAACGCTTCTGCAATCTCATCCAGTGCCTCTGCCAGCTGTTCTGTGGTCATCTTCTCTGAATACATCGCTTCCCGAACATCCCGCATCGGTACATACTTATAGTCCGGCAATGCTTCATGAATTTTCTCAATCCCTTCCCTTACCAGTGCAAGCTCCCCATAAAACCGAACATCATCCATCAGATTTCCAAGTACTGTATTTCCTTTTACGATTGCAAATTCAGCATCATCGTAGTAACTGTCTTCCGGATCACGATAAATAATTCCCATTGAGCATCCCAGATACGCAGTTTTTGGATTTTCCCTGTATTTTTCATAGACTGCAGCTATCTGATTAACATCGGTACTTTTTTCATAAGCTCCCATATCATGGAACTCATCGCATTCTGCCGCAAAGTATTCCAGATATGGTTCTTTCTTCGGTGGCATATTGTTGAGGACGTTATCAATCATGTTGTAATTTGCTTCTTCCAGTTCCTCCACCTTTGCCAGTGGCTTATATTCGCCCTGGCTTTTCTGAATCTCTGCCATTACAATCTCATCCATTTCTTCTACTTTTTCCATCAACTGATCATAATCCCCACGGATACGTTCTCCCGTCCAGCCTTCGTCTTCCAAAAGTTCCTCCGCCGCTTCTTCAATAGAAATTTCATCATTCTCATAAATGCCACCATCCATCAAGCGGAAATCTTCATCGTAAAAGGAATAATCATATCCTTCTTCTGTTCTCTGAATAGCAAAATATCGTTTTCCTACCTCATATGCCAGTTCACTAAGAACCTGTTCTTCCAGATTCAGGAAGGAATCCAGCTGTTCAAAACTGATACTGTCTACAAAATGAGCAGTTACTTTTTCCCCGTCATTCAGAACTACGATATCACTGACAGACAGAGAATGCCCACGGAAGTCTTCCGGTCTGTCAATGTTGAACTTTTCAAAAATATCATCCAGTGACACATTTCCTGATAATCCACCAACATAGACCAGCTTATAATCTTCTTTTTTTATCTGCATACCATGACTTTCAATAAAGCGCATGTTCATAAATGCATAGTTTTCGCCCGGTGAATCCTCCCGGATCTGATAAATTCCAAATGTCCTTCCTGTTCCTAACAACAGGTTTGCTTCTTTCAAAGACTGAATCTGTGGATATTTCTGCATTTCCCATTCCAGATTACGGAAACGCTCCAGTTCTGTCATAGACATCTGATAATGCTCCGGTCCTCGTTCAATTTCCATGCGTTCTGTGACATACATCGGTGATGAAAAATTAGTAATCAGATAGATATCTGCTCCGGCATCGTATAATTTCAGTGCTTCTTCCTGCTCAATGACACTCATAGGCTCCTGAAATGCTCCAAAATCTTCATCGGCATAATCCAGATTCTGATCCCTTATCCGTTCCCACATCTGTAATTCCATGCCAAACAGACCTTCATGCGCCTGTATCATTTCTTTACTTGCATACTCTCCCTTGCCGCCATCGCTGCCCAGGCAATAAATCTTAGAACCCATTCTGTGATAATCCAAGGCTGCTTCTTTTCTGAGCGGTACCATATCCTCTGCTGTATATCCATAATCACGTAATTCCAGCTTGCCTATGGTTGGATCTGGTAAGTCCTGAATATCCATTTTTGCATCATCCAGAAGTTCCTCTACTTTATCTTCATCTACCTGATTGATTGCATCTGTCAGATTTCTTACCAACGTCCTTACTTTCTCTTCCTCGCCAATCAGATTTGCATATTCAAAAATCTGTTCCTTTACATCCGCTGGAATCACTATTTCCATGTGTTCTGCACGGTCTATCTGTTCCTGCGTATATTCCTGCATTTTCTGCGTTTCTTTTCCTGTTATCATATTTCTAGCCATTCAAATTCCTCCTGTGTTCTAAAAAATGGCATAACCGGCAGAACCTTCTTCTACCAAATTATGCCATCTTTCCTGTTTACTTATTCCAAACCGAAGTCCCGTTTTCTGGTTTCCTTGCCAGTTTCACTTTCCCGTTGACTCTTTTCTTTATAAATCTGCAGTTTTTCATGGATAGAACCTCGTGCTGGTCTTTCTTCTTTCTCTTTTGATTCCGACTGCTCTGTTTCTGTATCTTCCCGTTCATCCATATTGAGAAGTGCATTTAATTCTGACAGCCGCTCCAGTTTTTGGCTCAGTTCCTCTTCTTTTGGAAATGGCTTCCCGACTTCCTCTTTGGCATTTGTCATCTGCTCCTGAACCGTTTCCAGCCGTTGCTCTGCTTCTGCCAGTTTCTCCGGATAGCTTTCCAAAAGATTATTGATACGAGTGATATTTCCCAGGGCATCTGCCCCCAACCGAACTTTAGCTACCGATTCATGCTTTACAGACAGGATAAACTCTTTGCTCCAGCTGTCGAATTGGATTCTCATGTTGAATCCCTGATAGCTTCCAATGTCCATAGCTGCATCTACAGACTTAATGTCTTTGCAGACCGCCAGAAGTGCCGCACCTGCCTCTTTCTTTTCTGTGAACACTTTTCCACTGATTTCCATAGAAAACTGCTCTGGATCTGTGATTTTACGCTCGGAAAAGTGTGCGATGTCTGCCTTGTAGCTGTCAATGATCTCTGTCAGTTTTGCAATCTGTTGCGGAAAATTCCTTGCAATATCATCTTCCAGTCGGTATTGGTTATTCATGTGGCTCGCTTTTAAAAGCTTTAATTTCGCCACATCCACATCCAATGCCATCTTCTCTTTTACTGCCGGATTTCCGGTTGCAAGGGCTTTGACCTCCGCATAGGAAAGTGCCGCTTCATCCACATCCTCGCAGCTTCGGACAGGTGCTTTGCTGGTCATGATCTGGGAAATAAACTTCTGCTTGTTTTCGATCAACTGCCACATGTAGCTGTCAAATGTGGATTCAGTTACATACCGGAAGATATGAACCTTTTTATTATGGTTTCCCTGACGGATAATACGTCCTTCCCTCTGTTCCAAGTCAGATGGTTTCCAACCAATATCCAGATGATGCAGGGCAATCAAACGATCCTGCACA
Organism: Coprococcus sp. AM11-30B; assembly: GCF_027674365.1. NCBI lineage: Bacteria > Bacillati > Bacillota > Clostridia > Lachnospirales > Lachnospiraceae > Coprococcus > Coprococcus sp. AM11-30B. The sequence continues at coordinate 146,176 of NZ_JAQDVB010000001.1, forward strand.
TTGGTTCCTGCACCCATCTTTGCTGTTGAGCCAATCAAAAAACGAACCTGTCCGGATTTCACTTTCCCAAACAGCTCCGTCTTCTTTGTTTCTGTATTTGCATCATGAATAAACGCAATCTCTTTTTCCGGCACTCCTTTTTCCATCAGCTTCCGTTTCAGGTCATCGTAGACATTAAAACTGCCATCGCCTTTTGGTGTGCTCAAATCACAGAAAATCAACTGTGCGGATTTCTGTGCTGCTGTATCTTTCCAGATTTCATAGCTTTTCTCTGCACAGACTGCTATTTTACTTTCCGGATTATCCGGCAATAGTTCATTCACTAAACGCTGATCCAGTGCTAACTTCCTTCCATCATTGGTAATTTTCAGCATATTATCAACCGAGGCATCTACCCCGCCGTTTCTGACAACTTCTGCACGTTCTCCCAGACTTTCTACGATTTCTTTCTGTTGTTCCGTTGGTTTCAGCACCACTGTTTCATATTCCGCTTCCGGCACAGGAAGCTTTAACTGATCGGAAGTCTTGATATCTGCAATCTCCTTGAACATATTCATCAGTTCCGGAATATTATAAAACCGTGCGAATCTGGACTTTGCACGATAACCTGTTCCTTCCGGCGCAAGTTCGATACTCGTGACAACTTCTCCAAAAGTGGAAGCCCAGGAATCAAACAATCCAAGTCCCATATTTTGTAATTTGCTGTTCTGCAGATACCGCTGCATAACATATAATTCCGTCATGCTGTTGCTGATTGGTGTGCCTGTAGCAAAAGTAATGCCTTTTCCTCCGGTAATCTCGTCCAGATACTGACATTTATTGAACATATCTGCGGACTTCTGTGCTTCGTTCTGTGCAATCCCGGCTACATTTCTCATTTTTGTATAAAGAAACGCATTTTTATAGCTGTGTGCTTCATCTACATACAAATGATCCACGCCCAGTTCTTCAAACGTAACTACCTGATCTTTCTTCTCTTTCTGATTCAGTTTTTCCAGCCTTGTCTGCAGTGTCTTTCTGGTCTTTTCAATCTGTTTGACGGTATAACGCCCGCCGTCCTGTTCATACCTTGCACTCTGGATTGCCATTTCCAGATCATCAATCTGCTTCCGTAACATAGCTTTCTGTCTCTCATCAGAGATTGGAATACGCTCAAACTGGGAATGTCCAATGATAATGGCATCATAATTCCCCATAGCAATTCTAGCACAGAATTTTTTTCGGTTTGCTGGTTCAAAATCTTTCTTGGTTGCAACCAGGATATTGGCTCCCGGATATAACTGTAGGAATTCTGCACCCCACTGCTCCGTCAAATGGTTTGGCACGACAAAGAGGTTTTTCTGAGATAATCCCAGGCGTTTGCTCTCCATTGCCGCCGCTACCATTTCGTAGGTCTTTCCAGCTCCTACTACATGAGCAAGAAGCACATTCTCTCCATAAAGCTGATGTGCGACAGCGTTTTTCTGATGTGGGCGAAGTTCAATTTCCGGATTCATTCCTGGGAAAGTCAAATGACTGCCATCGTATTCACGGGGACGGATGCTGTTAAATCGTTCATTGTACACTTTTACCAGCCTCTCTCGTCTCTGCTGGTCTTTAAAAATCCAGTCCTTAAATGCTGCTTTCATGGCATCCTGCTTCTGTGATGCCAGCATGGTTTCTTTCTTATTAAGGACACGGATCTCATCACCATTTTCATTGACACTCTTATCATAGATGCGTACATCTTTCAGGTTCAGGGTATCTTCCAGAATCTTATAGGCATTTGCTCTCTCAGTTCCATACGTTGCATAGGCAAACGCATTTTGGGGACTGTCGGCATTCTTTCCTGTAATCCTCCACTCACCATTTACCTCAGAGAATTTCACCTGTATTTCTTTCTGAAGCAGATACCATGGTGTATGCAATGTTTCTTGCATAAAATCCTGATAATCCGAAGGTTCAATCCAGGTAGCTCCAATACGCACTTCAATCTCCGATGCTTCCAGATCTCTCGGCTGAACTGCCTCTAGTGCACGCACATTCGATGTGAATTCCGGATGATTCTCTGCAAAAGTTCTCGCAGTATTTAATTTATCCCTAACATTTCCGGAGAGATATTCATCTCCGCTTTCCCACTGGTCTGTCAGTGGATTTTTGAAGATAACTCCAACCAGCTCTTCTGTAATTTTCTCTTCGGTCTTTCCGGTCAGCTGTGCCATATATGGGAGATCTACTTTAGCCCTTTCATTTAAAGACAGAGCAAGTGCTTCTGTGGCTGTCTCCACACTTGTCACAGCAACCGCCTTTTTGATGGTTCGTTTGGTGAACATGTCCGCTTTCCGCTTCAATGTTCCATCTTCATTCAAGTCTTCCAGGGAACACAGCAGACAATAAGAAGAGTCATCAGAAAATGCCCGTTTATTAGCATTACTTCCAATAACTCCATACTTTGCTGTGTAGGTATCATACACCTGATTCAGTTTTTCCTGCTGTTTTTGGATTTCTTCGTCTGTGACAAATTCTTCCATCTGCATGGCGATCAGCTCACGAACGGTATCACGGATTGCAACCATGCCTTTTACACGTTCTACAGTGGTTGCAGGCATTTTCACCTGATTCATCAAAGAGTTGACACGATAATATACCTGATCATCTACCACCGTATAGCTGTAATTTCTAACATTCGGATCAGCCGGAATACTCTCTGGCATCTCATCCAGTTCTGTTTCCACATCTACTGCCGGTACCATGCTTCCCTTAATTTGTTTCACAGCTTCTTGTAACTGTAATTCCAAATCAGCTCCTTCCATTGGAGCACATGTTGTTTCCATACCATACGGACCGGACACTTCTTTCATCTCACCCAGAATCATTTCCGGATGCTGAACAAAATACTGATTGACCGTAATTCCATTGACATCACTATCCAGATTTATCCATTCCGGCATTTCTTTCGTAAGGCTTTCCCTCTTTTGGAAAAACAAGATATCAGCACTGACTTCTGTTCCCGCATTTGCCTTAAAAGCTGTGTTCGGCAGTCGGATTGCTCCCAACAGATCTGCCCGCTCTGCCAGATATTTCCGGACTTCCGGTGACGCCTTATCCATAGTTCCCTTTGTTGTGATCAGTGCCGCCACACCACCTGGACGTAACTGATCTATCGTCTTGGCGAGAAAGTAATCATGGATCATGAAATTGTAGCGATCATACTGACGGTCATTGACCTTGTATGCACCAAATGGCACATTTCCAATCGCCACATCAAAAAAATCATTAGGATAATCTGTCTTCTCAAAACCTTTGATCTGAATATTGGCATCTGGATAGAGTAGCTTTGCAATTCTACCACTGATACTATCCAGTTCCACACCATAGAGTTTGGACTGGTTTAGGTTCTCCGGAAGCATCCCAAAGAAGTTACCAACTCCCATAGATGGCTCCAGGATATTTCCTTTTGTAAATCCCAGATTCTCCAACGTCTGATACATACTGTCAATCACAATCGGCTGTGTATAATGAGCATTTAAGGTGGAAGCTCTGGCTGCAGCATATTCCTCTGGTGTAAGAACAGTCTTTAATTCCAGATATTCTGTCTCCCATGCGGCTTTTGTCTCATCAAATGCATCTGCAAGACCTCCCCAGCCAACGTACCTGGATAAGATTTCCTGTTCCTCTAGTGTAGCATTACGGTTCTCATCCTCACATTTCTTTAACAGCTGGATAGCCATAATATTGGCTCGAAATTTCTCCTTCGGTGTTCCCTGTCCAAGCTCATCATCCGTGATATGAAAATTTCCTGCCGAAACCATTTCTTCTAGCTGCTGTATTGGAGACTCCGTTTCTGCTTCCGATTCATTGAATACTGTTTCCTCTAATGATTCTGTGGTATCTTCCTGTTCCTGCACTTCATGGACTGGTTCTTCCTGCGGACTTTCCAAATCATTTTCTGAGTTAAGAGCCTGCTGTGCTTCTTCCAGATCAGCCAGACGTTGTGCTTCCTGTCTTTCCTCATACTTTTCCATTTCTTCCGGTGACAGGTAATCATCACTACGAACCAGCTGACGAACACGCTCTGCAACTTTGTTCCATTTCAATAAAACCGTCACATCCGGATTTCCGATTTTCCCTTTACTCAATCGCAAGCCTTTCGCATCGTGAGACGCATCCGACTGATAGGCTCCAATGATTCCCGGTGAGGAACCACCTGTCCCATATTCATTTTTCAGGAAATCCGCAGCTTCTTTTGTATCATGATGTTCCATGAAATATTCATAAATACGGTTACGACCACCAGCCGTAATGCCGCCTTTTCTTAATACTGCGTCAATCTCATCCTGTGTGATAAAAGAAAGTTCCGGGCGTTCTACCTGCTGTTTCTGATCCCGCCAGGACATATCCCGCTGCAGGTCACGGAAACGGCTAAAAAATTTTGGATTGTTCTGAATTTCCCATTGATGATATTCCCCTGGATTTTCATCCATGTCTTTCTGCAGATATTCAAACCGCTCATAGATTTCCTGAATAGCTTCCGGTTCAAGCAAGCAATCTAGGATTATTTCCTGCCATTCCTGATAAGACAATCGCTCGTCTGGATTTCTGTTAGTATCCCGAAAATGCAATGCTAATTGAATACTTGTTCCTTCCCGTTCTTTTTCGATAGCATTATTGGAAATGCTGTTAGAAACATAATTCCCCTCCTCATACATATCCCGAATGCGGTCAGCTGCTTCCTCCCATGTAACCATACGGTCAAAATTACGTCTGGCGGAATCTCCACGGCGGATACGGATACCATCGCAGTCATACCAGATACTGATTTTCTGTCCACGGATGGTAAAACCTTTTCCACCCGTACCATACTCACTGATCAGAAATTTTCGCATTTCTTCATGATCTAATCCTTCAATCAGTTTTGCTGTAATATGAAAAAGCGTATTATTGCCTCCACTTCCGGTACGAAGAATATCATTTACAATATCATCTGAAATCAAAAAAGCGGCTGGCTGTGTAAGTGCAGCTGCCGCTTTCCTTATTTCCCCTAACTGTTCCTCTTCTGTTGGGAACAGGCTTAACTGTAAATAATCTCCTGAATCACCAGTTCCTCTGCCTGTGCCTTGATCTGGTTCATGTGTCTGGTCCACGCCATTGTGTCTGCCATCTTGTCCGGTGCCGGATCTTTCTCCAGAAGTTCGTTCATCAGGTTGTCTATTCTCTGTCTTGCCTGACTGTCGATCTCCATCAGATGACTGTCCAGACGGTTCTGCAGTGTGAGAATGTTGAACCTTGCTACCTTGTGATTTCTCAGATACTCTTTCCTCATCATTCCATATTTCCCGATCATTCCTCTCGTCTCTTCCAGGCTGATATCTGGAATCTGATACTCTCCGTTCTGGCTGTAAGTGATCTCTCTCATTGACAATTTCCTCCTTATTTTCATCTTTATTGCTAACATTCTTTTTGATGCTTTCACGAATTAACGTGTTAAACTCATTATAAGCCACTTCTTTTTCTTTTGCAACCGTTTTCAGGTCATTTTCCAGATCATTCAATACATACCGTCCAATCTGCATCAGGACTGGTCTGCTGATCTCGTTGACTGCACTTCCCAGATGTCCTAATATTTTCAGCTGATTGAAGTCCGTTATATGCCGAAAATCCTCTGCATCCAGATACTCCTGTACATCCAGTCCACACCGGTTTAGTAATACATACCAGACACTATTGGTCATCAGTTCCCGGAATTCTACTTCCTGATTCTGTTCGTCCAGTTCTTCCAAAAATGTCCCTGTCACATCCAGTCTCAGTTCTTCCAATGCATCTGGAAGCCATTCCTGCATACTCTCCTTCGTTGCCTGATGCAGACTTTCAGCAAGTCCTCCTTCTGTATCTTCCAGTGATAACTGCTCCTGCAGATAATCTGCCACCAGATGTTCTCCTTTTACTGGAAGATTCCATAACTGAGGATCCTTTCCAAGATTCCGCACTTTATAAGTGTCCTGCACATCAAATACATACCGAAGTTTTGTTTTCGGTCCGGAAGTATTGTCAATCAAGGCAATCCCCTTGGATCCCTTTTTGATCCAACGGTACATCTTCTGATTCCAGATTTCCATGGATGCTACGGCAGTTGCTTCCGGTCGCTGTGCATAAATTAAAAGCTGTTCTGGAAAAGTATACTTATACAGTCTGGATGCCGTGTTTAGGAACCGCATCCATTCCTGCGGACTGGCAGCTACATCTTTTGCCACCTCTTCCGTCAGCTGTTCCATTGCATATAATTTATTTGCCATGTGCTACTCCTTTTCATAAAATCAGGGACTGCTTAGTACAGTCCCCTTAAAATCATCGTTGTTTCTCTTTATAATGCTGCGGCAAGATCTTTTGACTTATTCTTTGGCACTTTGTCTGCCTCTTTTGCCTTGATCTCTGCTTTAGCTTTCTCCAGTTTTCCATGGATTCCACCTTTTACTTCCGCTTTTTCAGCTGCTTTTTCCTTCTCCAGACGAGCTTCCCTGCGCTCAGCATTTTCCATTACTGCGGTCTTTTTGTCACAGAACTGAACCTTATCAGAAAGCTGTTCCTGTCTTTCCACCTGTGTCTCATTGACTTCTTTTACCATGGCATTTAATTCTGGTACTTCAAGCATCCCATTATCCGGAAGAATCAGCACCTCATGAATTGAAGATGAAAGAACAAAATAATCACTGCCAAGACACTCGCCAATCTGCTTACGAATATCTTCCTGCAATAACAGTGAAGCACCATTCATTTTTTGTGTATTTGTCAGACAGAACATTGGATTTTCGATTGCTTCAATATCCAGTTTTTCATGCAGAAGATTTTCCGGCTCTCCACCGAAAATCATAGATTTTACCATTTCATTCATGTCCATCAGAACAACACCACGATTCTGGTCTGCCGCCATTGCGTCTGTCTGAATCTGTTCGGCAGATACTCCCCATTCATTCATCAGCGAAATAGTTACCGGAATACTGCCGATTCCATTTTCATTTTCTTTCAAATTTACTGCATAATAAGCATCGAAATCTCCGTGTTCTGTAACCACTTTATCTGCCAGGCGTTCTTCATTCCATTCTCGGTCACAGATTCTCACCTGCAATTTATCCTTCATTTTCTCATAATCGAAAATATCTGGTACTCCCATGTCAATAAATTCTGCTTTATCCTGTGCCTCAATACGCATATCGGCTACATCACCCACACAGGAATCGGCATCTTTTCCATTTACATATTTCTGATAAAGAGAATCCAGATATACCGTTGGCACTGTTCTCTGGTTCCCTTTTGGAATGGTAATTCCTGTCAGCTTTAACCCATTATTCTTAACTACTTCCTGCAGTTTAATTTCTGCGTCCTTGTACGACTCTGGCAGATACTCCTTTACATTGTCTTTGACATATTCATAAAATTCTTTTCTGTTCATCATACGCTTTTACCCCTTTCTGATCATGTGATGATTCATTCTCTTTCTGCTGACCATCTGCTCGGCTTTCTTCTGATAAGCCATCATTCTCTTTAAAGTTTTCTCCTGGTTTTTTCGTGCTTCCTGTCTTTTTTCCATTGCTTTCATCATAGTTTTCTGTTCCTTTCTGTGATTTTTTGTATGAAAAAGGGAGCCTCACATAGAAGCTCCCAATCATAACGGTTGGTTTCCTTATTTGCTTTTCCTTTTTCTGATGATATAAAGTCCTGCCATACCTCCTGTAGAGATTACCAGAAGCAGAATCGGCAGCCAGATATTCGTGCTGTCACCTGTTTTCGGTGCGTTTGATACCTTCGTCTCTTCATGGGACTGTGGCGTATCCGGTGTGTTCGGTGTTTCCGGAACTTCCGGTTTCTCATTTGTCAGATTGAAAGTGACTTCCACGACCGGCGTACTGTCATCTGCATAAGCAAATGTCACTTCATACTTGGTCTGATCCAGGGTGTATCCATCCAGTGTCTTTGTTTCCACCAGATAATACTTGATAGCGGTATCATATTTGCCGTTCTTAAATGTGGCAATCTCATACAGCCTACTTTCTGCATGACCGGCAGCATCTGTCTTTAAGGTTTCCAGAACTTTTCCTTTGCTGTCACGGAGTTCAAATTCTACCCCTTTCAGCGGTTCTCCTGATGACTTATCTGTCTTATTAAGAATCACTTTTCCCTTGGCAGTATCATCTTTCATAGTCACTTTCTGAACTTCTCCAGTATCTTTCACCTCAAATGTTACATCAGCAGTCAGAAGATATCCTTTCGGTGCCTGCTCTTCACGTAAGGTATATTTACCGATTGGCAGTTTTTCGATATAGTGTGCTTCCTCTGTGGAAGTCCAGCTCTCTACTACCTGATCATCCTTATCGAGAATCGTCAGTTTTGCACCTGGAATCTCAGTTTCTCCTGTGATATCCGTCTTACTGATCTCTACTTTTGTCACATCATCTTTCATCTCATGCTTTTGAATCTCTGCTGTATTCTCCACTGTAAAGGTAATACTTTCTGCAGTGACATATCCATCTGCCGGTTTTGTCTCTGCCATGGTGTATTCCTTACCAACAACCAGTTCTTTGATCACATGGGATTCTTCCGTAGAAGTCCATTCATCTACTGTATTACCATTTGAATCCGTCACTTTCAGGTGTGCACCTGGAAGTTCTTTACCTGTTGTCAGGTCTGTTTTGGTCAACTCCACTATGGTTGGCTGATTTTCAAAAGTAAAATCGTAGCTTACTTCTGTCTGGTCTTCTCCGGCATATTCAAAGGTAAACTCCTGTACTTCTTCTGTTGTAACAAATCCGTCCGGCGCAAAGATTTCTTTCACATAGTATTTTCCGTCTACCGGAAGATCTGCCGTAAAAGTAATCTGTCCTTTTTCATCCGTTACTCGCTGCTCGATCAGACTGTCCTTCTCAAGGAGTACCTCACCCTTTGCATTTTTGATATCTTCCCTGGTATAAAGACCGAAGACACCACCTGCAAGGACACGTTCTGTATCTTTTTCTTTCTTCAGAACCGTAACCTTTACTTTCTGACGGACATTCTGCCATTTCTCATCATAAGTAATGACTGGTGTGTCCTGATCACGGTAAGAAAGGTCAACATATCTTGGCTCTCCATCCAGCACATAACCATGGGCTGTTTTTACTTCCTTCACATAGTATTTGCCTGCCGGAAGATCTCCCATCTGTGCAATACCATTGGAATCTGTAGTAATGGTTCCCACTTTTTCATCTGCTTTGAAATAATCTTCGCTGACACCATCTGCCGCTTTGATATCTTCCGCAGCAAATACATCGAAAGTCACATCTGCAAGGCTTCCGGTTACATACTCAAAAAGATGCTCCACGCTACCTTTTACATAATCCAGAAGTGTCACCTTATCCAAAAACTCTCCATTTTTGTTGATGATCAGAAGTCCTGTCGGTACTTCATCTTTCATCTCTACTTTCTGAATCTCTGCGGTATCTTCCAGCGTGAACTTCACATCCGTTGCTTTCAGATAACCATAAGGTGCCATTTCCTCACGAAGGGTGTATTCCTCACCAACTGTCAGTCGTTTGATCACATGTGGCTGATCTTTTACAGACGTCCACTGATCCACAACATTTCCTTCTTTGTCAAGAACGGTAAGTTTTGCCCCCTCCAGTTCCACACCTGTTGTTACATCAGATTTTGTGATTTCTACTGTTGTCGGCTGGTTCTTTTTCACTGTTTTCATTTTTACTGTCTTCACATCCTGTCCCTGGTAAGAAGCATCCAGATTCAGAACTTCATCAGAGGATACAAATCCCGCCGGTGCTTTTAACTCTTTCACACAATACTGTCCAAGTGGCAGATCCAGCGTACATGCTGCAAGACCATCATTATCAGAGGTCATTTCCTGTAAAAGTGTATCTGCTTTCACAATCACTTTTCCATCTGCCTTGATATCCTCTTTGTTATAGATACCAAAGACAGCCCCTGCTACGGTTGCACCATTTTCTGCATCCTGTTTTTCTACCTTGATTGCAACTTTCTGTCGGTCATCGCCAACAGTCACTTCCTGTTCAATCACAGGTGTATCCTGATCGGCATAGACAAATGCGACTTCTGATCTATCATGGTTTAGAACGAATCCTTCCGGTGCAGTCTTTTCTACCACATAGTAAGAACCAAGTGGCAGGTTATCAACAACTGCTTTTCCGTCTTCCCCAGTCGTTACCGTTGTTACCAGTGCATCTTTTGCATGGATCAGCTGTCTGTTTCCGTTTTCATCTTTCTGATAATCCGGTGTATAGATATTTTCAGCTGCATAGACATTAAATGATGCACCTTTCAGATACCTTTCTTCATAAACAAAATCCTTTTTGAATCCGGTCAGCATCTCACCTTTTTTATAGATCGTCAGTTTTCCTTTTACCGGATGGTTCTCGTAATCTACCGTAATAATGGCATCTCCGCTCTCAGAATCCATCTGGTATGCTGTGTTTGCATCCACCGCAATCTCTACATAGTTCTTGTTGATTGTGTACCCTTCCGGTGCGTTGACTTCCTCAATCCGGTAATGTCCGATCTTCAGATTCTTCGGCATGATCAGATATCCCTGGCTATCCGTAAAATAGGACTTGTGAGTGGTTGTCACTGGGTAAGTTGTTACCTGTTCCACATACTTTTTGTTGTCCAGGTCATATACCTTAAATTCTGTTCCTGCAATCAATACGGATTTCTTTGTTTCATCGTCTTTTTTCACAATTTTCAGTTTTGCCTTAAACTCTTCATCCAGAAGCACTCGCCAGATCTGCGGCTCATTTGGATGATGCTCTGTGATATTTACTTCAAAATCATCGACTGGCTTGTAATTATGCGGTGTTGTAGTTTCACGCACGATATAGCTTCCAAATGGTAATGGAATACTGCAGGCATACCCTTTTTCATCTGTGAAAATCTCAGTTGCTCCATTCTCTCCGCTCACTACTGGTTTGGCAGAATCAAAATCATAGCTTCCATCTGCTTTCTTTGTAAGGGAAGATTTCAGATAAACTGTAAATCCAGCTCCGGATAACAGATCTGCATCTGTCTTTCCATTGTTGGCTGCTTTGATGATCTGGAATGGCTGCTTGATGACCTGCTCACTGGAAGTGCACTCTCTTTTTACTTCTGCTGTCATATCTCCTTCATAACTGCACACAAGATCATGCTCTTCTGTATCTGCCAGGTATCCGGTCGGCGGTGTAATCTCTTTGACATAATATTTGCCAAGATATAAGCCATTTACAGAAGCCTGTCCTTTGTCATCTGTTGTAAGAGAAGCTACCTGCTCTCCTGCTTTATAAATAGTTCCGGTTGCTCCGTCCGGATGCACAATATCTTCACGGGCATACAGTCCATAAACTGCACCTTTCAGTGTGGCATCTCCCTGCGGTACTGCTTTTCCTGTCTCTTTATCCACCTTATAAAGATTGATCTTTGCTGTCACACGGTCATTGCTGAAGGTATGGGCAAAAGATACGGTTGCTTCTTTATCATTGGTGTAAGAAAACTTGAACGTATACACATCTTCTGTATTTCTTACATAACCTTCCGGTGCCTGATCTTCCTTTACAGAATAGGAATATCCAATCGGAAGATCTGCTGTGAATTTTGCAGTTCCATCTACGCCAGTAGTTGCTTTCTCAATCAGCGTTCTTTTTTTCACAACAACGGTTCCGTCTGCATTTCTGATATCATCGGATGCATACAGAGCAAAAATACCGTCTTTCAGTGGTTTCCTGGTGTCTTTATCCTGTTTTACTACAGAAACAGCTGCTTTCTGTCTCTCGTTGTTAAAAGTCACATCTGCAAATACAACTTCTTTATTCTGTCCGGCATAAGTCAGAGTCACTGACTTTTCTTCATTGCCGTTATAGAAATTGTCTGGTGCTTTTGCTTCTTTTACCACATAGGTTCCAAGATGCAGGTTCTTCAGTGTAACAGAACCATTCTCTCCGGTAGTCAGGTTCTCTTTTACCAGATCACCTTTGCTGTACACTTTTGTGCCATAAGCAGTAACGATATCCGCTCCGGCATACACGTTATAAACAGCATTTTTCTGTCTACGGTTTTCATACTGAAATACAGTTCCGCTCTCACTGACCTCTGCTCCTGTCAGAACCTGTCCTTCTTTATAAATGGTAAGTTCTGCCAGCTGTTCCTTGTTTTCCACGGTCACAGCCGAGATCTTACTTGCTACCAGTTTTACATTTGTTGCCGTTGCATTTACTACATATCCCTGTGGTGCTGTGATTTCTTTCAGATAAACGGTATCCTGTGTCTTGATGATCGTAACAGAGGATTTTCCATTCTTATCTGTTGCCGGCATCTGAGTGATCAGCTTTGTACAAGCTTCATCGCTGTAAACACCGAATACTGCACCTGCAAGATTAACATCCACTGTATCGTCTTTCTTTACGATTTCAATCGTAGCCTGCTCAATCCAGGACACTTTGAAATCAATATATTTTTCATCTGTCACACCTTCACCAAATACCAGAGCAAGATCCTGCGTATCAGATCCGGTGGTGATTTTATAAGCAGAGTAATCTTTTGTAATACTTCCCTTCATTGTAGAAGACCAGCTCTGTGCCACGTCACTCACCTGTGTCAGTGGTGCAGAAAGATAAAATTTTGTTTCTCCGCAAATCTCTACACTTGCACCGGCTTTACTTGTTGTGCCTGTACTCAGATTATGAAGTTTCACACCAGACGGAAGCTTCATTGTAATTGTCTGTAGCTTATCTGCTTTGAATGTAATATCTTTAGTTCTCTGTGAATTGCCATCCACATAAGCTTTTACATCTGCATCAGAAAATGACATTGCTACATCCGGTATTTCCGGCTGTGAAACACAATAATTATACAATTTCATTGCTAAATTCTTGGCTGTACTATTCGCTCCGGAAAAAGCATCGCCACTTCCATTAGCATACGAAGCCGCCAGATGGACAAGAATGAATTTTGCTCCAGCACTAAGATTTCCATAACCATTCTCTTCTGTAAAAAATCCTTCATCTCCTGCTGCCTTGGTTCCGTAATAACATACCTTAGCTAATGTTTTTCCATCTCCGACTTTACTAATGGTATAATTACCTGTTCCTGGTCCCGGTTTTGATGGCTGTACACAGTAAGCAGTCGCAGATACATTTCCAAACTGAACCGTATACTGATAGGTCAGATAAGAACCATAACCATAATCTGCATAACGATACAGTGTTCCTCTGGTAACAGATACTTTCTGTACACTTCTTGCACTTGTCTTTGCCATAAAAGTGACTGTTTCACCAGCTCCCATGGCATATAAATCAATTCCTTCTTCTTCCGCCTGCTCCATTGCATCCGATACTGTAAGACCTGTTTCCGGATCTGTTGTATTTTCAGTATCTTCTTCCATGTCCGGTAATAGTTCGCTTGCCTGAGAATCAAATTCTTCTATCTCACTTTCCGTCACTTTTTCTGTTGGAAGCAATTCCGAGTCTGCTTCTGAATCCTCCGCTTCCTCTGTCTGCTGTTCACTGCCAGCTGTTTTGGATTCGGTCATTGCTTCACCTCCTGCCGCCTCTGTCTGTACTTCTGTTTCTTTCTCACGCACAATCAGTTTTCGGCTGATCTGGTACTTCGGATGCTCCTGATTTACCGGTTCCACATAATAGACCGCTTTGTAAGTGTCCACATGATCTGTCGTAAAATCCTCATTCTTGTCATTCTTTGCTTCCTCAAATGTGACTTTGACCTTGTTATCATCCTTGATTTCCAGTCCCGTGTAATCTGATTTCACATCAAATACACTGCCTGTTTCAATTTCATAATCTTTGGCAGTCACCACCTCATCTTCATCCAGAAGGTCTTTCACTTCCTCATAAAGTGGAGGTTTTTCCTCTGGCTGGATCTCCGCTGCATATGCAGTCATCGGAGATAACACTGTACTAAGCATTGTCATGCCTGCCAGCAAGCCAGATACTACTTTTCTAAAATTACCTTTTTTCTTCATGCTAAGGTCCTCTCTTTCATATATTTGTATTAAAACAGACAGTCCTTAGACTGCCTGCAATACACTACTTATCGTTGCGGGAAACTCAGATTGAACTGCACATTTCCCTCGCCGGGATCAACCATTTCCACAGTTGCTTCATACTGTCTCCCTGTTTTTCTGGATACCAGATCCTTATAATGGATTTTTCCTTTAGACAGGAACTTCTTTGCTGCCGCCTTATCCATCTTTTTCCCCTGGCTTGCAAGGAATTTATCATTCTTCCACAAGGTAAAAGCACAGTTCCGGTCAGAACAGTAAAAGTTAACTTTTCCTTCCCTGACATCAGCTCCACAACGGGGACATTTACCAATGACTTCTCCTTTTGCTTTTCCCTGAAACTGCTCTTTCTTTTCTTCTGAAATCCCCTGATATCTGGCTACCAGTTCCTGCATCAGCTCTGTAATCCCATTTAGAAATTCATCTGCTGTTTCTGTATTCTGGGCAATGTGATTCAATGCCATTTCCCACTCTGCTGTCATCTTCGGAGATTTAATCTCATCCGGCAGAACCGTAATCAGTACATTTCCATCATCTGTCGGAATCAGATTTTTCTTTTCCCTTTTCACAAAGCCAGACTGAATCAGTTTTTCAATGATTGCTGCCCTTGTTGCCGGTGTGCCAAGTCCTTTCTTTTCTGTATCTTCGGTCAGCTCTTCATTCCCTGCACGTTCCATCGCAGAAAGCAGGGTATCTTCTGTGTACTGTTTCGGAGGCTGTGTAAAATGCTCCGATACAAAAGAATCACAGGGACCGTAATGCTTGCCTTCCCAGATATCCAACTCCGGCTCTTCTTTTTCACTCTTTACGCCAAAGAACTGTTTCCATTTATTTTCGATCGACTTGAATCCTTCCTGCTTTGTTTTCTTTGCTGAGAGATAAAACGTATGATAATTACAGGTAATCTGGCATTTATGGCTTTCATAAATATAAGGATCTGCGGTTGCTGTCAGTACCCTGGCACTGATCAGATACAAAATCTTGCAGTTTTGTTCTTTCAGTTTACCTATATCTGCCTTTGCTACTTCCACGGTCGGGATAATTGCATGGTGATCAGATACTTTCTTTGAATTTAATACCTTACTCACGTCCGGCTGATATTCCAGCCCTTCGGCATAGGGCATTTTCCCAAGTAACATCTGAATCAGAGTTTCTGTGCTTTCTCCCATCTCATCTGTCAGATACTGGCTGTCTGTTCTCGGATAAGTAACAAGCTTCTGCTCATACATCTCCTGCACAGCATCCAATGTCTGCTGTGCGGTATAGCCAAACATTCTGTTAGCTTCCCTCTGCAGGGTGGTCAGATCATAGAGTTTTGGAGGGCGGACCGTTTTCTCTTTCACATCATCCTTCTCCACTTCGCACATACGCTCCTGACACTCTGCAGCCACTTTATCTGCATCTTCTTTTTTCTGAAAATGCTCTGTGACCGCATCCATATCGTCAAACTTGATATGAGCCATATAATATTTTTCTTTGGTAAATTCGTTGATCTTCTGATTTCGATCCACAATCATGGCAAGTGTTGGTGTCTGTACTCTTCCAACTTTCAGATTCTGGTTATACAGAACGGAAAAAAGACGGCTCGCATTGATTCCAACCAACCAGTCTGCCTTTGCCCTGCAAAGTGCTGACTGGTAGAGACTGTCATAACACGAACCGTCTTTTAATGACGCAAATCCATCTTTAATTGCCTGTTCTTCCATAGATGAGATCCAGAGCCGCTTCATCGGCTTTTTGCATCCTGCCTGCTCATACACCAAACGAAAGATTAACTCACCTTCACGTCCTGCATCAGTAGCACAGATCACCTCATCTACTTTGGAATCTCTCATCAGTTTCTTTAAGATTCCGAACTGCTTCTTTGTGCCCTCCAAAATCTTGTGTTTCCAACATTCCGGCACAATCGGCAGATCCTCATATCTCCATTTTTTATATTTTTCATCGTATTCCGATGCATCGCATAATCCCACCAGATGTCCTACGCACCAGGAAACGATATAACCGTTTCCCTCCACGTAGCCATCTTTTCTTGTTCTGGCTCCAAGCACGGAAGCCAGTGCCATCGCAACCGATGGCTTTTCTGCAATCACTAATTTCATTTACTCCTGCTCCTCTTCTTCATCTTCCAGCACATTATCGTCAAAATCTTCATCTCTCAGGATTTCCGGTTCTGTACTTTCTTCCTGCTCATCTGCATCGTCTACTTCCCGTTTTTCTGACTCTGAATCTTCGGATTCATCTTCATCCTCTTCCATCTCATCCTCGTCATCATATTCATGCTTTGGTTTATAGACTTTGAAGTAATATCCTCCTGCCGCAGCTCCGACTGCAACCAGTGCAATCAAAAGATACGTTCCAAATGGACTTTTATCTTCAGGCATCTGAATATCATCCTCTACCTTATCTTTCTCGGCTGACTCTGTCGTTTCCGGCTTTTCTTCCTCTGCTTTTTTCTCTGGTTCCGCATAAACCGTATCTACTTCCGGAAGTGTCACCGAATCAGAAAGTGTAAAGTTCATCAGATCTTTTTCACTGACTTCTGTAAGAAAATACACATTATCCTGAGATTTTGAATTGTCAATAATCAGATAGAAAATCTTACCACTCTTAGTTGAAATGGTATAAAACTCTTTTGTACCTTCCGTAGCTGTTTTAGTAACAGAATCTGCTGTTTCGCCTTCTTTATTAAGCTGTTCCTCAATACCTGTTACTGTCCGATCATCCACGGTTCCTTTTGCATCTGTTGGCTCAGAAGCCTGTGCATCCTGCGGAAGTGGTGAAGTCGTTGATTTCTCAGTCCCCGTTGCATCTGCACTGGTCGTAGTTGCCATTGCACCATTACTGTCACTGGAAGTTTTCTGTTTCTCTGCCTGCTTCTTTGCCCATTCATAGTAAGGATTCTGCAACACATACTTTTCAGAAGTATTTCCAGCACCGTCTGTTACCGTAATCTCAATCTGTTTTGTAGTAAAATCTTTCTGTGTCAATTGCACTCTCAGCATTCCATCCTTCAAGTCTGTATAAGTGGTGCCATTGACTGTTACCGCAGTAATCCCGGATACTGTATCATTCCCCTGGATCGTCAGCACACCATCTGTCAGGGAAGCAGAGAGTGTCGGCTTTTCCGTGTCATAACACTTAATAGAGCGATTCTGCTCATAGACCTTCCCCTCACCATCTGTCACACGTACATACACTGTCTGATTTCCAGTGATCGTGATACTTCCACTTCCGGTTACATCCTGCCAGCTTCCATCTTTTCCTGCTTTTGCTTCAATCTTTGCTATTGAGAAACCTTCCGGCATATGGCTGGCATCTACCGTAACAGCAATGGTTGTTTCTCCCTGTTTCCAGCCATCCGGCTTCTCAATCGTGAT
This sequence comes from Coprococcus sp. AM11-30B, assembly GCF_027674365.1. Taxonomy (NCBI): domain Bacteria; kingdom Bacillati; phylum Bacillota; class Clostridia; order Lachnospirales; family Lachnospiraceae; genus Coprococcus; species Coprococcus sp. AM11-30B. The sequence continues at coordinate 163,582 of NZ_JAQDVB010000001.1, forward strand.
TGCAGGTGTGGTATTCTCATCTGCATAAGCAGTCTGTGTCTGGAGCAAAGGTGTTGTCAGGCAAAGAAATGTCGTTGCTGCAAGCAAGCTCTTTTTTACCCTGCTTTTAGTAATTGTTCTCTTCTTCTGTTTCATTTTTTCCAGATTCATCATCGGCTTTTGTTTCCTCCTTCTGTATTTCTACCCTGCCGGGCAGTTCATTTTTCATTCTCTTTTTGAAAGCTTCCAATTCCGGAATACTCATATCCATTGCACGGATAATTCTTACAATTTCCAGATTCTCTGCTTCTGTTTTTGCAATCTCCGCAGCCTTGAAACGCTTTAAGTCTGCTTCATATCTGGCTTTGGATGCTTCCATTTTTTCCTTGGCTTTCTCATAATCTGCCGTTGCTTTTTCAAGACTTTTCATCGCTTTTCCTTTCCGGACGGCTGATGCAGCCGCCCTTTTTTCTTACCATCGTCCAAATCCATAGAAATGGCTCTGCCAGTATGGGGAATTGATGGACGTATACTGCACCGGATGTCCACAATGGATCATCTGACCATTGCCTACATAGATTCCAATATGCGTTACCGGCTCCCCTGCGTCATAAGTTCCAGTAAAGAAAATCAAATCTCCCGGCTGTGCCTCCGACTGGGATACTGGTGTACAAATGTTGTACAGTCCCTGTGCTGTCAGCCTTCCAGTATTTCTTACCCCGGAATGAACCAGACAGTAACTGACAAATCCGGAACAATCAAATCCACTTGGGGAATATCCACCCCACACATACGGTGTTCCCAGATATCTCGCTGCTTCGTTCAACAAACGCTGTGCTGCTTCACTGGTGTATTCATTGCCACCAAAAATAGAACCTTCTCCTGTTTCCAGATAAAAGATCGGATTCAACCGTTCTCCATTTTTTAACAGTTCAATATGAAGATGGCTTCCTGTCGAATTTCCGGTGTTTCCTACCAGACCAATTTCAGCTCCTTTGGTAACAGATGCTCCTGCAGATACGCTCCGGCTGCTAAGGTGTGCATAGCGAAGCTCATAACCTTTGCTGTCTTTGATAATGACGTAATTTCCATAGCTGTCGTTATAAGCAGAAGTTGTAACTGTTCCGGTCAGCCCTGCCATTACTTTTGTCCCTTCCGGTGCTCCGATATCCATCCCATTATGAAGCTGATTTGCTCCTGAAATTGGATGAATCCGATATCCATAATAGCTTGTCACACTGGAATACCAGTTAAAATCAACCGGTGTCGCAAACATCTGTAGATTACCTTTCGTTTCGTTATAGGCACTGAACAGTTCTTTCTGGAAAAATCCCAGCCTTTCCTGACAGATCGACATCAGATTTCCACTGTTTAAGGTAACATTCAGCACATCTACATCTCTTGTCCTGGTCACTTCCACTTCCTGGCTTCCATTATCATCTGCCAGATAACATTCCCAGGTCTTATGACCATGTGCGGATGCTGCCGCATGACTGTCATAATACACATCAAACTGTACACCGTATCTTGCGAAAGCTCCGGTATCTTCTACCGTATATTCGACACCATTCATGACCACCTTTGTTCCCATTGGAACAAACGGATTGGAAGCATCTACTGCTAAGGTATGATTGGCTGTTGGATATGCTCCACTGGCAGTCGGTCCTCCGCTCCAAATACCACAACAGATTGGGCAGTTACAATACCCACTGGTAACTACCTGTCCCAAAGATTCTCCAACTCTTACAGTTGCTGTCTCTGTCACAGTCTCATTGACTGCTTCTGTTTCTAACTGATACTGCAATGCAAAAAGAGCATCCAGTTCCGGCTTGACCTGTTCAAAGGTAAACTCTTCATACTTTGCTGACAGATAACTGATCAGGATAAACGGATCATGCTCAATGGGTCCGATGTTATATCGGTATTCCTCATGTCCCGGTTCTTCAGATTCCATGTTGTTGATCCGCTCCTGCAGATTAGCTTCCAGCTGTGTATAATACAATTCTGCTTCCCGGATTGCCTGATCCGATGACAGATAACTAGTTCCCGTGTAAGTGATCACATTTTGTAAAAACACCGCAGAGCATGACGTGACATTCGTTATGATCAGAAACATCAATCCGATCAGAACTGCTACACTGATATACACCTTCCGGTTTTCTTTAAAGAAGTTTGTAACTTTGCCGCCAATCTTCTTGATATAATCAATCGTACCTTTTGCAGCTGTTCCTACTGTCTGTTCACTTCGTTTTGCTTTGGCATAATCCCGTTTGATCTGTTGCTTCTGAATCTGTTTTTTTAGTTTCTTTTGCTCCTGACGGGCTGCAGCCTGTGTCTGTTTCTCTTTCTGTCTCTCCAGTCTGCTTCTCTTTCTGGAAGCCCTCTGTTTCCTGCGTCTGACACTTCTCTGTTCCAGCCGGTAAATACCTTCGCCGCCTTCTTCCAACTTATGGGCACCTTCCACTGCCGCATTGTTGTCTTCATTTTTACTGATCTCACGATGCAATGCTGCGGAAGTCGCACTTCCTGCTTTCTTAACAACAGAAGTTTTTTCTGTTTTCACAGATTCCCCTTCGCCAAACTTCAAGCGGGATTTCTTCTTTCCAGGAGCTTCTCCATCATTTACCTGGTAGACCTGTGCCTTCTTGGAATGCTGCTTTGCTTCCTTCTTCTTTTTGGCTTCCTCATAAGAAAACTTTTTGGCTTTTTCCTTTTGTTTCTGATGTCGAAAATTGACTCCATCCGCATCCATCTGGTTCAATTTCTCCATATCTTTATCATTTTTCACAGAAGCACCAGTTTCCTCATAAGCAAACTTCAAACGCTGTTTTTGTTTTGGCTTTTTGCTGCCACCGGTCTGATTTTTCCGGCTGTCTCCTCTGTTTTCTGATAGATCAGCACGTTTTTCTTTCAGTCTCCCTGACTGTCCGGCTTCGGATTTTTCTGCAAGTCTGGATTCTTTTCCGACTTCAGCACGGATTCTTTTTCTATTTTGCTGTTTACTACTCTGTCCAAAATCCTCACTTTGCTTCTCTGTCCGTATCAGTTCCGGTGCATCTCTGGATTTTTGCACAGAGGGACGAATATTTTTCCCACTCCGTTCAGACTGGCGGGGAGACTTATCCACAAGGTTTTCTTCTTTTTCCCCCTGTTTTCTTCCCATCTGTACGTCACCGACACGGTTACTAACACGAACAGAAGATTTATCTGTCAGGTTTTCTTCCACCAGACCATCCTTGGTCATCTTCTGGATTTTCTTGTCCCTGACTTTCATTCTCTGTTCTGCCACTACTTACTCCTCCTTCTTCGGATACCCTTTCCCTGCCTGTAATAAACAGAGAAAAGCGATGCCAAAAACAGCACCGCCACTAAAAGTTAATACATATGAAATTGCTCGTAACATTGTTTTCTCCTTTGTTTTAACCTGCTTCAGAAGTCTCCTCCAAGCGGGTTGTCATGATTTTATAGAGGGAATTCTTCGGGAATCTGTCTACAAATGGGATAATGACATTTCCATAAAACAGAAGTCCTTCACCCTCATTACTGTTGGTTACATAGGACAGCTGGGTTGGTGAGATATTCAGCTGTTTTGCCAGAATCTGCCTGTCTCCGGAAGCCTGGTTGAGCATATAAATGAAATCAGAGTTTTCAAAAATATTCTCGATTTCCCTGGAAGCCAATAAATCTTTGATATTCTGTGTTATCTGATTGTTATTATCAGGCGGCTTTTTATCCACCTCTCTGGGGCTTTCGCCCATTTTCATCAGCGTGTCATTTCACGCTCAGCATAGCATATCTTTTTACCACGATTATATCGTACCGGCTGGCAATGCGGCCTCTTGGAGCTGTTATATTCTGCTTATGCAGGTTCAAGCTCTATGCGTTGCGTGTGGCTATTCTATTATGAATAGCCTTCCACTCGGATTAGGTCGCTACCCCTTTCCCGTTTTTTTCCGCATTGATACTTCTGACTTACTTGCCGGTTTCAGTCAGAACGGCGATAGTTTGCACTTTAAGCGACTAACAAGTAACAAACCAGTTCACCAGTTGGAATACCTCCCCATTTACGGAACCTCTTCCAAATTTCCACACTGTAAGCTGCTGTCTGCTCTTCTTTTAATAGAAGATGGAATTCATCCACATAGTAACGGGTAGATTTATGAGCGGAACGATTGATAGTCACTCGGTTCCATACCTGGTCCTGCACAATCAACATCCCGATCTTTTTCAGGTGTTTTCCAAGCTCTTTGATATCAAAACAAACGATACGATTGTTGATATCTACATTTGTGCGATGATTAAATACATTCAGGGAGCCTGTAACATAAATCTCCAATGAAGTTGCAAGACGCTGTGCTTCCGGCTCTTCCTGTTTCCGCAACAGATTATATAAATCCTCCAGGATTGGCATCTTCTCCGGTACGGGATCGGCAAGATATTCCTGATAAACCAACCGCACACAACGGTCAATGATAGTTTTTTCTACCGGCTCCAGTCCATTCTTTCCTCCAACAATCAGCTCACACAACGACAGAATAAAATCCGCTTTCAGTGACAGTGGATTGTCTTCCTCGGAATAATTCAGGTTCAGATCCATTGGATTGATATACTGGTCAGATACCGGAGAAACCCGTACCACCTGCCCGTGCAGTGCCTGCACAAGTGCCGAATATTCGGCTTCTGGATCGCAGACGATGATATCATCTTCTGTGATCAGGAAGCAGTTTGTAATTTCTCTCTTTGCTGAGAAGGACTTACCGGAACCTGGTGTACCAAGAATCAGTCCATTCGGGTTCTTCAGACGTTTCCGATCAACCATGATCATGTTGTTGGATAATGCATTCAATCCATAATAAAGAGCTTCCCCTTCCTGAAACAACTCCTGTGTCGTAAATGGCACGAAGATCGCTGTTGAAGATGTGGTAAGCCCTCTCTGGATTTCAATCCGATTGACTCCAAGTGGAATACAGGACATGAGTGCTGCTTCCTGCTGATAATCCAGCTGTTTTAAAGAACAGTTATATTTCTGTGCGATCCCCTGCACCTGGAAAATATTGTTATCCAGCTTCTGACGCTTCTTTGCAGTATTCATTACCAGAACTGTCACAAGGAACATTCGCTCATTTCTGGACTGCAGATCTTCCAGCAGATTCTTCGCCTCTTCTCCATAAGTCACAAGGTCCGACGGAAGCACGTCCATATCATAACCGGAACGTACCGCTCGTTTCTGCTCTTCGATCTTCATCTTATCCAAATCTGAAATCTTGCTCTTGATCATTTTGATTGCTGAACTCTGATCAATGGACTGGATATGAATGTTGACATTGATGCTGTCATCTACATCCAGGAAGTCTGCAAGCATTCGGTCTGTCAGCTCCGGTGCAAGAATCTGCAGATAACTCACACTTCCCATCGTTCTTCCCATCATAAATGTCTGATTCTTGGAAAAGTTAAAGGAAGTCGGTGCAATAAAATCTTTGGTCTTTAATCCTGTTTCCGGAAGCATCTTATACTGGAACTTAAATGGTTCAATCCGATCCTGGTTGAACACATGATACATAATCTCCAGCCTTTCCAGACCATTCAGTGAATGTGCCTGTGCACCCAAAACCTTAAAGTTATTTAAGATATCTGTTTCAATTCTTTCAAGCCTCGGTCTTGCTACCTTCAGACTCTCTGCTTCAATTCCAAAAGTGATATACTTTGTCTTCACCAGACCATTATTTCCCTTAGAAAGCTGATTCTTCAACATGGTACGGTATTCTTCACGAATGGCATTGAAGTCATCGTTCTGATCCGGAATATCAATACTTTTCTCAAATTCTGCCACATCCACCTGCTGATTGATAAAGGACAGCTGCACACTGATGGAAGAATCAAAGTAATTTAAGAAATCACAATAATTCTCAAATATCGTGGTCTTATCCTCGTTTAAAGCCAGCTGATAATTGATGTCATAAAACTGAATCGTCTTAGAGAAAAAGGTCTTTGTCACCTGGCAGATACCTTCCTGCAGCATCCGAATATACGGAATGCTCTGCTGTGCAGTTGTAGGAATGTTTTTCTGTTTCCTACGATCCCGTTCCTGCTTCTTCCTACGCTTTTCCTGTTCTCTTTCTTTTCTGCTTTTTTTGTTTCTTCTTTCCTGACGGTTTCTTTTTTCCGCCAGGGAGAGACGCTCCTGCTGAGCCTCCTGCTTTGTCTTTTTTGCCATCCGGCACACCCTCCTTTTTTACAAGGGTGGAAATCTCCTGATAAAAATTTTCTGTCTTATATGGTCTTACCGCCGGACAGATAAACTTCTGTCGAATGATATTTGCCACCACTTTTTCAAATGGAAGCCCGTCTTTTTCATACATTGCCATGAAGAAAAATGGAAGCATGATCGTTACCATCAGGATGGCTGCGATACTGGAACCGATTGGTTTTCTCATGAACAGATAAAACGGAATTCCCACTACTGCGGCAAGTGAAAAGAAAATCAACTGCCGTTTTGTCAGATTTAACGCTACTTTTGTTTTGACCTTGGTAAGGTCTTTTGGTACTGGTACATACGCCATGGTATGCGCTCCTTTCCTGCCCGTTAGTGGGCATTAAATATCGATTTGCTAAGGCTTCCGGTCTTGAATAATGAAAATGCAAGAATCACGGTATAAGCCGCTACTGAAAACATTGCTGCATGAAGGTCACTGGATATGGTCATTGCATTTACTAAAACTGCATAAATTCCCACACAGACCATCATGAAGAATCCCTGAAATGCCAGTGCGAACAAGCCTTTTAAATAGTTGTTTCCGATATTGCCCCATTCCTTATTGGTCATGGTGGCAAACGGAATTGGTGCTATGGAAGTATAAAGGTAAATTTCTATCATTCTTCCGTACAAGATTACCGTAATGATAATTGACAGAATGTGCATGGTAACACTGATTAACATCGTTTCCATGGATAGCAGGAACAAATCCCCTAACTCCATATCCTCCAGGGCATCCACAATCCGTGTAATTGCTTCTGTTGCATCCACCGCAGTGTTTCCTGATATCACCCCGGCGGCATTGTTGACCACATGCTGACCAACATCAAAGACCGCCATCGTGATATTGAACGTATTTGTCACCAGATAAATGGCTACATACGCTTTGAAGATCCAGAGGAAAATGTTATAAGTCTCAAATTCATGGAAATTGTTTTTCTGTGTTACCATCGTGATCAATTCATAGCACAGGACAAAGGTGATGATCAGTCCCGCAATGGGGACAATCACCGTTTGGGATATATTCTGAATCAGATTAAAAATCCCTGCATTCCATCCCTGCGGTGTCTGCCCCACCTGCCCGGCTATGGTTCCCACCTGCTCATTGACAGACGTGAACATGTTATCCAAACTTGACTTGATAAGCCCGATCAGGATATCCTTTATCGCTTCCGTAATTCTCTCAATGATGGTGTTCATCTACCACTCCTCTTAAGAGAACAATGTTGCCAGCTGTGGAATCAGGGTAGTTCCCAGCAGCATGATTCCGGCACCAGCCATCAGCTGTTTTATGTCTTTTATGAGAAAATATTGGCTCGAAATGAGCCTTGAAAAGATTAAAATAGATTAAATTTTGATAGATTTTCTTATTTATGGGAGCCGGAACCTCTTTCGATGGTTCCAAGCTCCGGTATTGGTTTTAAATTGAAATGAATTTCCATTGTGACCGTTTCAGGAGTGCGGCGATAATTCTCTGTTCCGTCTTTCTTCTGCGGTTCTGAGATAATAATTTTACTGATCAGCCGGTTCAAAAGATTGGCATCCAGTTCTTTAATGTCCACATACTCGCTGATATCCTCGATCCACTGCTGTGACTGTGCATCCAGTTTTTCTTCTGTATTCAGCACATTCTGGTTCTGGGAAAGTTCCTTTTTGATGTCTGCCTGCTCTTTCTGTGTCTTCTCCAACATCTTATCAAAAACAGATTCTGTAATCTTGTCATTGATCAGATCGTCATACAGTTTTGCAATCAACCGGTCTAATGTCTCCAGGCGGTCTTTCTGTTTTGATACCAGCTTCTCCAGACTGTCCCTGTGTCCCTGTGTATCTTCCTCGCATAACTCCTTTACCCGGTTTTCCAGTTCTGTCCCATCTCCGGTGACTGCTTTTGCACATTCCTGGATTCTGGTAAGTACTGCATCATACAAGTCATCAGCGTCCACTCGGTGCTGGGTACAGTGTGCTTTTCCCTTATGAATATAAGTGGAACAAGTATAAACTTCATGCTGGTCTTTGGTGTGCGTCTTCTTTAATGTCAATGCACCGCCACACTCTGCACAGCGGAGTAATCCGGCAAACATACTATATTCACCCTGCTCTGTCTGGCGTTTCCTGCCTTTCATCTTCGCCTGTACCAGCTCAAATACGTCCTGCGGAATGATTGCTTCATGGGTATCTCTGACTGTAATCCAATCCTCTGGTGCCTTGTCTCCCTGATTCCCGATTTTGAAACGGTAGTAGCGCTTCTGGGAAGCCATATCGCCACAATACACTGGGTTCTTCAGCAGGGACTTGAGATAAGATTCATCCCAGACAAATTTCCCATTCTCTGGATCTTTCTTTTCCCATTTGGTGTAGTAAGTGCGAAGTCCCCGTTTCCTGTGCCACCAGGTAGGGCATGGGATCTGCTGGCGTTCCAGTTCCCTGGATATGAAGTTGATCCCATGACCATCCACCGCCCAATGGAAAATCTTCCGGACAATCGGTGCTGTCTCATCGTCAATCAGGAGGTGTCCCTTTTCCTCCGGGTCTTTCTGATATCCCAGCGGAGGAACAACGCCTGTAAACTTGCCCTTGGTTGCCTGCAGGTGATAGGACGCATGGACTTTCTTGGAAATATCCCTGGAATACATCTCATTCAGCACATTCTTAAACGGAGCAATCTCATTGTCTCCGTCAAAGGTATCCACATTGTCATATAATGCAATGTACCTTACTCCATGCTTAGGGAAGAACTCTTCCATCAGGAATCCTGTCTGTACGTGATTTCGTCCCAGTCGGCTCTGATCTTTGGTAATTACAAGATTCACCAGTCCTTTTTCACAGGCTTTGAGAAGTCTCTGCAAGTCCGGTCGGTCTGTGTTCAATCCTGTATAACCATCATCCTGAAACACATCCACCACCTGCCATCCTTGTGACTGGCAGTAATTCACCAGAATATCCCTCTGGTTGGAGATACTTGCACTCTCCCCGGTCAGTTCGTCATCTTTGGAAAGTCGGCAGTATACACCAACTCTCCATGTTGCATTTCTGTCTGTATTGCTGTTTTGATTCATATATCTGTTGTTCATCTGATACCTCCGTTACGTTGCACATCCTACGCAGATTTCAGATTACTGAACTCATAATCATTATACTGCTTATCTTTCATTATTGCAAGTTTATCTTTCGCTTTCGTGTCTCTTATTTTCTGTGCAATCACCTCGGCAAATACTTCTTTTGCGTCCTGATCACCGTCAAAATACACTTTGATATTGATGATTTTCTTCTTCGCTGCCATTGTAAAACCTCCATTTTTCGCAAAAAAGAGCAGCTAATCCATTTTTTAGATTAACTGCCCAGACTGTTGGTTGCATTTTTTAATTTTCGTATGGATACCTACTGTTTTCGTTCGGTTGCCTTGCACTGGCAGACGGCAGGCGGCAGACAGGGTATCTATAACATCTGCCATCCGGATTTAAAATCCTGCCGCCACACACCCTTTTTATCCTTTCAACCGGATGGTATTTTCCTGTTTTTCATTCATCTGATAATCCAGTTCTTCTTTCATCCGGCTTCTTACTTCACGCATGCTTCTCTGGGAGATTCCCTGTGCCTTTGCTTTTTCATCCACTTCCCGGATGGTGATCGTATTTCCGTCTGCAAGCAATTCATAGATCAGTTTCGTTCCCCGTTGCAGCTTTGTTTCTGTCGGTTTTCCTTCCTTTCCATCCAGAAGATCATCTGCGGAAATCTCATAAGCTCCCACCCATCGGAAACCTTCTTCATCTCCAAGTTTAAATGCCATCGTCTCACCCGGAGGTGCAAGGGAACTTTTCTCATGAATCAGCACTCTTGTTGTCGGGTCTTTCTTTACTTTCCCGATAAAAAGAAGACTTCTCACTGCCGCCATGATATCTATGGAACCAAGTCCACGGTAAGTACTCTGTGTACCCGAAGATTTGTTCAGATGCCCGATCAGTACAATGGCACAGCCTGTCTGCTCCGCAATCATTCCAAGTTTTCGGAATACCGGACGGACTTCATTTGCCCGGTTCATATCCACATCTGCACCAATAAAAGCCTGTACCGGATCAATGATTAAAAGTCTGACCTGATTCTGACGGATAGCCTTTTCAATACGGTCATCGGATAATGTCAGTGCTTCCTCTGTATCATCAATGACCATCACCCGGCTCAGGTCGGCACCTGCTTCTAGCAGTCTCGGCTTGATCGTATCTCCCATGCCATCTTCGGCGGTCTGATAGATCACATTGAAAGGTTCAATTTCTTCCATATTCGGGAAAGTCTTCCTGTTCGTGCAGGCTGCGGTCAGCATCATGGCAAAATAAGTTTTTCCCTCGCCTGGATTGCCCTGGATAATCGTCAGTTTTCCAAATGGCAAATATGGAAACCACAGCCATTCTACGCTGGTCTGCTCAATGTCTTCATAACACAGCATTGGCACCAGTTCTTCCTTCTCCGGTGCTTTCATTGTAACTGTTTCAATGATTGCTTTCTTCCTGTCTGCATTTTTATCGCAGAGGATTTCATTCCAGTCCTTTCGGGACGGTTTCAGACGGATGACACTGTATCCGTCCGGAATTTCTTCTGCCAGTTTCTCACAGGCTTCATTCCCTGCCTGATCATTATCCAGACACAGGAATACAGAAGTAATCTGAGGGCGTTCAGAAAGAAAAGCCATCAGTGCCGCACTGGAAATGCCACCCAGACTCAGGTAGCTCCGCTTTTTCCAGTCTTTGGGAAATAATTGGATAAAAGAAAGCAGATCAATGGCTGCTTCAAACACAAACAACTGATTATCCGTCCCTCTGTGACAGAATCCGCAAGATTTGTCAGATCCAGCCACATCTCCCCGGTATTTTATCTCACCTGTTCCCCTGCAATGGGCATATCTAGGAATACCGTCTGCATCTCTGCCAACAAACACCACATTATGGTGCTTCTTTTCTTCATAAATATCCCCACTGCTGCTCCATTCTTCCACCAGATTCTTTTCAATCCCTCTGTTTTCTGTCAGATATCTGATGATTCTATCATTATTTTCCTCTTTCTCTGGTAAACGAAAGTCAGGGGACGGGGCGGGGCAGGTACTGTTCCTGCCTTCGCCTTCCTCCCCGATCAACTTTTTAACTGCTTCCGGAAATGTAGCGTTGTAAAATTCCATCACAAAATCCACCGGATAGCCGCCCCTGCCCTGACTGTGCCGATACCACCGGTTTCCGGATACCGTTACACTGTCATGCCTTTTCCAGCGATATTCCCTGCCACTTTTCACCAACTGTTCCCCCTGTGCGTTCAGAAAAGAAACAAGATTGGTTTGGTTAGCTCTTGTAATCTGTTCTTCTGTATACTGCATTTTCCTCATCCTTTCCCATCTGTCCTGCTGACAGACTGTTATAAACTTATCTCACGGTTCCGTTTTTTCTTCACTGCCTGTTGTTTTGCATCACGCTCTGCACATTCTTTCTTCTTTTCATCCAGCTTTCTCAGAAGAGAAGTTTTCTTTTCTGGCTTCTGCTCCGACTGCTTCACCGGCTGTTGCTCTGCTTTCCCATTTCCTTCAAAAATATCTTCCGTCTGAACTCCATGAAATACCGGGAATTTCGCCTGCTTCTCTCTTTTTTCTTCTGAACGCCCGGAAGTATCTGCTTCTGCCATTTCCCGGTCACGTCTGGCAATGTCCGCACAGCTCTGTACCTTTTTTACAAATGCAAGTTCCTCCTGATACGGCTGATTATCTGCTTTCAGCTCTTCAATCACCGCCTGGAGTTCTTCTTTCTCCCGTTTCCATCTGGCAGTAGGCACCTTTCCATTTTTATCCAGATACTGTTTTAGTTCCCGTTCACATTTGCGGTAATAATTGATTTCTTTTTTATGCTGCTGATAATATTTCTCCCGTCTTTTCTGAAAATAGAAACGATTATACTCATCAATCAATGGCTGGTTTGTTTTAATCACCTCTGCCATCTTTTCCAGATTCTCCAGTTCCTTTAACTGTTTCCGCTTTTCAGAAATTTCTTTTTTGCTGACAGAAACAACACCGTTCAGTTCCTCAATCCGTTCCTGCAAGTCATCCATCGTCTCTATCTGATGGGTCTGAAGATAATTGATGGATTTTGAAAACTCCTGTAAATTGGAGAGATTCTTCCCTCTTCGTTTCATTTCCTCATAGAAATTTGGAAGTGACGGTCTGCCCTGTGTCTTTTTATCATAATAATCCTGCAAACTCTCCAGAAGTGTAGGGTTCTGCCTACGATCCAGCTCTGCTTTCATTTCCTCATAAGCTGTCTTCATCCACTGAATGGATTCTTTCAGGGAAATGAACATCTGGTTGAACTGCCGGATTGCCCGGTTCAATTCTCCAATAACTGTTTTGATCCCCTTTTTCTCCATTGCCCGGACTTCATACCCCTCATGGATAGTCGGGATCAGATCAATCCCCTGTTCTTTGTAGGAACGGTGGTCGATTCTGGCTGCCATGTGGCACTCTCGAAATTTCCCATTTACTTTCTCTGTCCATGCCCGCCGCCATTCTTTTAATAGTTCGGGATTATTCCAACCGGTAGTAGAAACAGCATTGAACATATCTTTTCCTTTTGCATCCTTCACCCGGTTTCCATCCTCATCAAAAATATATTCCCGTCTCTGTTTATTGCCCCAGATTCCTTTCTCTGTAAAAGGACGGATTGGGGCAAGCACATGGAAATGGGGATTATCCGGCTCTTCTTCATTTTCCGATTTTCCCTCATGGACTGCCAGATCCACGATCATGCCACGTGCCACAAACTGCTCCTGACAGAACTCTTTCGCCAGTCTTATATTTTCCTCAAGTGTCAGTTCATTCTGCAGGGCAATGTCAAATGAATAAGCAAGCTGCGCCTTGTTGTTCCTTTCTACATGCTCCACCTCGTTCCAGAGTGTTTCCCTGTCAGTCAGACGCTCCGGCACATACTCCGGTGTCAGAATTTCTGTAAATACCACACCCGACTTGCTTGTATAATCGTGTATCTTATTGTAATAACCGTCATAAATCCTCTGCCCGGAAATATAGGCAGCGGAAGCAACCACCATCTGCCCTTTCCCTCTGGATACATGTCTTACTGAAAAATGATACAATGCCATTAACTGTCATCTCCCTTCTCTGTTTTTTTAACCGCTTCTGCAATCTGTTGTCGGTCTTTTTGTGACGCAGAGATATAAGTCTGCCGCACAATACTCTTGTTGTAACTGCTGTTCTGCAGCTGGTTCATTACATTCTGAACATCTCCCTGTTCCAGATCTTTGGACAACGGAAACGCTTTCTCAAACTCTGCCCCTTTGACGATCAGCCGATGGGAGCGTTCTCGCCGTTCAGCAAGCTTCTTTCTCTGCTCAAGGATATTTTTGTTGTGAATTGCCTGCTCCAGTTCCTTTTTGCTCTTTTCCATGTTTGCTTTCAATTCCTCCAGCGACATGGATTCATACTTTGGATTTTTGGCTCTGCTCATTGTCTTCATCTCCTTCTTTTTTCTGTAAACAAAAAGAACCGGCTATCTCAAAAATGCCAGTTCTCTGATATAAAAAACTGAGGTTGCTGTTCTCATACAGAAGAACTGCTAACCCCAGTTTTGGTTGAAATATTTAATTGTCAGTAAAAACTTACAGCGTGACTCCAGTCAATTTCGTAGCATTATTACAGAGTCCATCTATAGTATTTAATAAATTGGGGATCTCTATAGGTTTTGATATATGTGCATTCATTCCTGCCTCTTTTGACCGTTTCCTGTCATCGTCAAAAGCATTAGCAGTCATCGCAATAATTGGAATTATTTTAGCATCTGCTCTTTCACAGCTTCTAATTGCATTTGTCGCCTGATATCCATCCATGACCGGCATCATAATATCCATCAATACAATATCAAAAAAGCCTTCCGGATGATTCATGAAGATTTTTACTGCCTGCCTACCATCCATCGCTTCTGTGACAGACATTCCGGCATCTTCAAGAATAAAAACTGCTATTTCCCGGTTCAGTTCATTATCTTCTGCCAGGAGAACTCTTTTTCCTTTCAAATTATTCTGTACTGTTTTCTCCGTTTGCTCTTCTCCGACATTCTGACTTATTTCAAAAGGAATGATTACATTTACAGAAGTTCCCACTCCTTCCTCACTGTCAATCTGGATCGTGCCTCCCATTTTATCCAGGAGATTCTTTACGATTGACATCCCAAGACCTGTTCCCATATACTTGGTTCTGGCACCTGTATTCGCCTGTACAAATGGTTTGAAAATATCCTTAATAAATTCATCTGACATTCCAATCCCGGTATCTTTTATGGTAAAATCCAGTTCCAATTTGGTATCAGATATAATCTTCTCTTTCAAATAACAAAATACAGAACCTTTGCTCTGATTGTACTTAATACTGTTGCCTATGAGATTCAATAGTATTTGTTTGACACTCAATGAACTGCCTATCAGATACGGATATTCGAAATGGCCGATTTCATTTATCCAAATCACAGAGATTCCATTTTCATCTCCTTTTAGCTTACAGATCGTTTCCACATCGTGGAGCAAAGATGGCAGATTAAATACATCCTTCATCAATGGCCGGTCACTTTCTTCCAGTCTGCTGAGTTCCAGCGTATCATTAATCAGAGAAAGCAGATGATCTGCTGCAACTCTTGCTTTTATTCTGCTGGAATCGACCAGCTCCCTGTCATCCGGATGGCTTCTGCATATATCAAGCAGCCCGATAATCCCATTCAACGGTGTACGCATATCATGAGACATTCTGGCGAGAAAATCTGATTTGCTTTGATTCGCCCTTTTCTCACTCTCCAGCTCAATTGTCTTTTCTACAAATTCATGCTTATCTAAAATCAGATTCCAGTGCTCAATCAGCCCCTCCGGTTTGCAGATTTTTCGCCCATGATCCTCAATATATTTATAGGATCCATCTTTGCATCTCATTCGATAAGTAATCTCATAATGGTCAGCTTTCTTATACTGTGCAAGTGCTTCCGCAATCCCCGTCTCAAGATCATCCGGATGAGCAATTCCTGCAATCGAGCCGTCACATGCTTCCATCAGTTCCTCTGGGGTATCGTATCCGAGCATGTTTGCAAACTGTTCCGATACATACTTGAAAGAGTATTGTGGATCATCATTACTTATCTTTACTCCTCCCGGCAATGCAGATGCAATCATATCCAACTCGCTCTGAAGTGCCTGATTTGCATTGCTAAGGGCTTCTTTATAAAAACGTTCCTGATTCACGATTTCATCAATACTGCGGAAACCAAGAACTGCATAGTGTTCCTCTCCATCATATTCCTTTACTATATGAGCCTGAAAATGACTCAGTCCGGCTTCATTTGGTACTGTTTCAAAGGAAAAATGATAATCATCTTCCTGATGAAACCGTTTCCTGATGTTAGCAGCACTTAGTTCTTTTTTCATTGCTTCCTTAAAATCAGACAGCGTATATTTTCTTACATATTCATCCACATACTCCGAAAAACCTGCAATGTTCTGCCTGATCTGTGCATGATTCGTTGTCTGTGTGAATACGATCCTGTATTCATCTGTATCGAGATTAAGCACAAATACAATCGTATAATCCAGACTTAATCCGGACATAACACGATTGTGTTCGAGTACTTCCTGCTTGTACTTAATTTCCAGTTCTTTTTCCTTGTCTATCTGACGAACCACATAGAGCACATTGGTCACTTTTCCTGCTGTGTTTCGTTTCTTAACGATAAATCTCGCCAGATGCCAGGAACCACTGGTTGTCCGGTATTCCATAGCTGTACTGTCAGCTTCTTTCAGTCTGTCCGCCAGAGTACCGGTATCAAGAAATTTTTTCATTGCATTCTGATATTCAAAGGATACGATCGTCTTGCTTGCTTCCTTAAAAGCTTCCTCTGTATGGCCTTTCTTTCCTGTCAAACGATACATTTCCTGACCTGCCGAAATTTCTTCATACGTTCCTTCGACCAGATCCATATGATAAATGAGCCAGTAGAGCTTACTTATTGAACTTACAATTTCACTATTGAGCGTCGCACTTTCCAGAGCCTGCTCCAGTTCATATTTCTGTTTTTTCTGTTCCTCGATAATATCATCTATATAGCGGTAACCCATAACCACCTGAAATCCCTTAGTCTCTTTCATCCTGGCAATCTGTACCTCAAAGTGCTTCTGCCCTGCAGGACTTGGCAGACATCGGAATCTGTAGGCAAAACGATCATGATATGCCAGATATTCCATCAGATAATCTGCACTCATTTTTTCGAGGAAGTCCGGTGCTGATTCCTTTACCACAAAGTAATCATAATAATATCGGATACGTTCAGAATAAGAATGGCATTCGCATCCGAGCTGTTCCTTTACCAGAATCGCATTTGTATTTTCGGATAATTTTACCGGATACATCCTATCCTTCAAAAGGTCACAAGTGTATATGGATGTGTAATCAATACTCAACACATCCAGTATATTTTTCTCCTTCTGCAATTCCACCAGACTCTGCTCAAGGCTTGCATGTTCTTCTTCCAGTTTTTTTCTCATCCGCATATTTTCACGTACACTCTGCAGATGTCCACCCATATCTGTCAATAAGCATGCAAAAAGATGTGCAAACTCCATATCCGGATTATCCACACCAATGAAACCGATCAGCTTTTGATTTTCAAAAAATGGTACTGCGATCAGCGAATGGATCTCCTGCGGTTTTAATATTTCATATTCTGTCGGCATTTCTTCTGCAATATCTTCCAGATCATAAATAACAATATTTTCTTTTGCCAAAAACTTCTCTGTCCATCTTGGTACAAAATCACCGGGAATATTCTGAAGATTTTGGATCTGAGGATTTACCCCGGTCGCACACCATTCAAAGGTATTTGTAATCCTTTCTCTTTTTCCGGTAATCCAGTCAAAAATGTAGACACGATCCGCATTTGCATATTTCCCTATCGCTTTTAGTATAAATGGAATGACCGCATCCAGTTGCTTTTCATTTACTGCACGATCCATACAGGAAATCTGATGAAGGATTTCATCCACACTTTTTAATTTTTGTTCACGCATTTCCCTGTAATTTTCCATTCTGGTCTCCTCTACCCTTGCTTGCTTGCTTGCTTGCTTGCTTGCTTGCTTGCTTGCTTGCTTGCTTGCTTGCTTGCTTGCTTGCGAATTATATTTTTCTTTCATCTCTTTGTCAATCTCCAATTCTTACGTCAGTGATAGGCACCTGTGCCGCAAGGGAATCCATTCCCTTGTACGAAATCTCTGATTTCGCTTAATTCCCGGATTGAGATTTTCCCAAATCAGGGATAGCACCGCAGGTCGCACGATACAGGCAAATGTAATTGCCTGTATAGAAGTGCGCTCTTAGCTTTGCTAAGAGATTTATGCCGTATCCGGCGTGTTATCTTTTTTCGATTTCTTCTACCTTCTTCTGATAAAGTTTCATCAGTTCTGCAACACAGGCTGCTTCGCTTTTATAGGCTTCGCTGCCTTTTGTAAATCCGTATGCCTGCATGACAGCCATATCGTTCTGGTGATGTGCTTTTCGCAACTCCGGCGGCATGGTCAGTTCATCATAAAGATCTGCAAGGCTACTGTCTGGATATAATGCTCTCGCATCAAGAATTGCCTGTGCAGTCTGTTCGATTTTTTTCCGTTGCTGAGCGGTCGGCTCAGGCCATGGGAAGTTATTATAAACAATATTAGCAGAATACCTATAATCACTTTTCATTCTACCACAAACAGCTCGCATCCATGCCATATGAATATTTGACGTTAATATTGCAAATTGATACATCGTTGCTTCTGGTATGATAAAGTTAAGATCTGTTGAGATTGTATTATAATCTAAAAATCCCATTGGTACATATCTTCTTCTCTCAGAACTTACTTTTGGCACAAGAATAAATGATGCAGGATTATTCAATTCCCTGAATAGCGTAGGTGTTTCTGCAAGTTTTCTTCTTCCTGCATCTGGCGAATTTTCTCTGTCCTGTTTACAAGCTTCTACCCGCTTAAGTACAAGCGGCATTTTTCTTAACTCTGCTGGTTTAACATCTACCAGCCATAAGCACCACCGCTCTTTATTGTTGATGAACTCAGTTGAACCAACTAATTTTTTAATATAAGGTTTGGCTTGTGGTTCTTTTCTTATAAATTCTTCATAGTCTTCTTTTTCAATAATCAGATTACCGCCATCTGCTGGTCTGTTTCCCGTCGTCATTTGTGGAACATTCCATAATGGCTTGCTGCGATTGCAGATAAATTCATTAGGTGCGTCCAACAAATACGCATTGACATTATTTACTTCTTTAAATCTTCCATCAACATAGATTCTGCGTTTTGCTTGATTTGGTGCAATGCTGAATCCAACAATCACACAATGTACATGCGCTTTCATATTGGCTTCGCTGTCCCAGATAAATGTCCGGTGTGCAAAATCTATATGGATCCCAAATCGGTCATATAAAGGTTTCCAGACACCTGCCACCTGTTCTCCCTGCGTAATGGAATTAGTTGATACAAATGCTGTCCGTATAGTTGTTCCCTGCATAAACTGCGCAGCTTTAAAATACCAGCCCGCAACATAATCAATTTTCCCTGCAGTCTTATATGGCTTTCCTTTTTCATCCACGTAAACCGATAAAATATCATTTTTCTGTTCTTTGCTCTGTAGTGAATAACCCACAAACGGAGGATTTCCCATAATATACGAAACCTGATATTTTGGTACAACGCTCTCCCAGTCAATCTGTAAAGAATTACCTTCTACAATAAACGCATTTGTCGTCAACGGCAGAAAATCCAGATTCATGTGAACGATGTCTTCCGTCTCTTTCATCATCTGTGATTCCGCAATCCATAACGCTGTCTTTGCAACTGTGACAGCAAAATCATTGATCTCAATTCCATAAAACTGATCAATAGAAACATGGATTGGTGAGGATTCATCAAATCCAAAAGTAATCTGTCCTCTCTGCAATTCTTTTATGACTTCATTCTCCAATCGACGGATACTGATATATGTCTCTGTAAGAAAGTTTCCACTTCCCGATGCCGGATCAAGCCACCGGAGATTTGCCAGCTTCGTCTGGAAATCCCTCAGTTTTTTATCTTTTGTTCTCTGAACCGTTATCTGCTGAATTTCTTTCAATTCATTTTTCAGTTCATCCAGAAACAGCGGATCAATGACTTTATGAATATTTTCAATGCTGGTGTAGTGCATACCGCCGGAGCGTCTTGTCTCAGGATTCAGTGTACTCTCAAATACCGCACCAAATATAGTCGGACTAATTTCTGACCAGTCAAAATCTGCTGAGGCTTTTTCCAGTAAAAGGTTTCTGATTTCATCTGTAAACTGTGGAATTTCAATATCCTCATTTGCAAACAGCCCACCATTTACATATGGGAACTGTGCCAGAGATTCTTCCATGTATAGATCTCTGTCTTCTGGTTTTGTATCAAGCACCTGGAACAGCTCAATCACGGCTCTTCTCATGTGCCTTGTATCAAATTCTTCCAGATAGTCATGGAACATGCCATGCTGTCCAAAAATACCGGCATCCTCTGCATACAGGCAGAATACGATTCTGACACAAAGGATATTCAGACTTTTCATTGCCCGCTCTGTTGTCGAATCAACATATTGTTTTGCCAGTGCATCATACAAAAGCCCTACAATTTCACCTGCGGCAATGGAAACTTCCATTTCTCTCTGAAGATTTGTGTTTCCCTCGTCCACAAGGAACTGTAACCGATAATATTCTTTTTCCAGATCTTCCAACTGGATAATCTCCGGATCGCCACCCGGCTTTTCCATATCGTAAATATAAAATGACTGGAAATTACTGGTTACGATCCATCTTGGTCTTTTTGAATATGGCAATTCGGAAGAATATCTTTTTGCCTGTTCAAATGGTGTCAGCATAGAGCCGTCGGACTGCCGGATAGCAGCCGTCAGGCTCTTATTTATACTTTTCTGTTCAATCATGACATGGGTTTTCTCAATATACCCATCAATAAAACTGGTGTGGTCAAGGTGTACCTGATCCTCAAAAGAAATAAACTGTGATATTTCCGTTACACCAAATACCGTTGTCAGAAGCTCCACCCAAAAGATCTGACTGTCGCCTTTTTCATATCCACGGTCTTTCCAGTTTTTTGCAAATGCTTTCGCCGCTGCTCTTTGCTGTGTATCTGTCATTGCAGCAACCTCCTGTTATTCATCATCTGTAAATTCCATCATCTCATCAACAGTACAGTCCAGCTTCTTGCAGATCTTCTCAATCGTCTCCATTGATACATACTGGTTTTTTCCCATCCGGGCAAGAATATTACCACTGATCCCGGTGAGGTACTGCATCTCTATCCGCTTCATATTTTTATCTATGAGCATTTTCCATAATCTGTTATAACTTACGCCCATAAGCTGCCTCCATATTTCTCATTCAAACATATTTTGATTATATCACGTTTTCGTTAGGTTGAATACCTGTAATTTTTGATTTCCTCTTTAAAATGGAAAAGAGAATGCCCCGGCAAAGAGTGGCCTCTCCAACCATTTATTCCGGTTTAATCAAATGGAATCTCACCTTCCGGTGCTTCCATAAATCCGTCCTTATCTGTTTTCTGTGTTTCTGACAAATCTGCACCGGCACCGTTATCCTTGTTCTGAGCAAATTCATGTTCTTCGACGATCACATCTGTGGTGTAAATTGTTTTCCCGTCCTTATCCTTATAATTACCGGTGCTGATACGACCGCCGATCACAATTCTCGTTCCCTTGTGAAGATATTTCTGTGCAAACTCTGCACTCTTTCCAAATGTGACACAGGAGATAAAATCTGCTTCCTGTTCTCCGTCACGTTTATATCTTCTATTTACCGCAAGTGTATATCTTGCTACTGCCATATCATTATCTTTTCCGGCATATTTGATTTCCGGGTTCTTTGTCAGTCTTCCCATTAAAATCACTTTATTCATAATCGTTATCGTCCTTTCCGCAGCTACGCTGCCATTGCATATTCTTCATCATCTGGTTCATTGTCTGGCATAAACATTGCACATGCTTCCGGTGGATTGGTATCATCCGGCGAAAACATTTTCTGAATCATTTCATATATGATCGGATACCGATATGCAATTTCTTCTCTTGCGAGGAATCTACATACCTTGTAAAGATTCTTTTTCATCTCTGCATCCGTTGCAAGCATAGCAGCCAGATGGATTCTCTCCCTTGTACAGTTCAGATTCGGGCATCCAAACCAGTGGATTATCTGCATTTCTTTCATTTTCAGTTCTGTCATAAACTGCTCCTTTCCAGGCATTTCGCCCTGTAAACATTGTTATCATTTTCATTCGTCCGGCGGTCTGGCGTGCATTTTCCTGTCATCTGCAGTCGTCTCAGACTGCCTCTGCCTGCATCAGCAGGTCACTGACCATAAGGCTTTGGTCAGCCGCCCATCATCGGGAGTGTCATTATGATTCCGCTCACTCTCTGAAAAAGAAAGGTCATGGCAGAACTCCTGGTAGACTTTCAGGATGCACTTATCGGTTGTCAAGGTTCAACGAAGGAACATTCCAAAACGTCCTCTGATTACTAAAGTCAAATGACTTGGCATGATGCAAAAAATTCGTGATATTTTTTTGCATTTTTATCATTTTTTCTTTTACTTTTGTTAGTCCCTTCACTTACTCTGTATTGGGAGAGATAAAAGCGGACATGATTTTGAAAAATTATGAAAAAATTTTGTCCCTCTACCTATAAAGCTTTTGAAAAGATATTTACCAACCCCCTTTTGCAAGTTTTTTTCGCAAAAATGAACTATTCCCTCACTAATTGCAAGTTTCAGAGTATCTTTGGACGGTACTTTCGCAGAAAAATTTATTTTTCTTACTAATCACACGTGGGGACTTGAAGAATGTCAGATGATTTTTTAAAAAATCAAAAAAGAAGCACCGACCGTTACAGTCAGTGCTTGTAAGATGAATATTTAAATTTTACAGTCCTTTTCACACACCAGCCTTTCATAATCCAGAAATCCTCGGATATACATTTCTTTTGCCACAATCCCTTCCATGGCATTTTTCGCTGAAATAATTCTGTCCAATGTCTGCCACATCTCCTGTCCGGCATCTCTGAGGACTGGTTCCAGTATATCTATGTAATGATGAATTTCTGCTTCCAGAGAAATCATCTCTGGATCAGATTCAAGAAATCTTTCCAATTCCCGCTGGTATTCTTCATAATAACTTTCAATCAATTCTCTTCTCATATCTGGAATCCCCCTTATATATAAATCAGTTCCTGCTTGATGATTTCAGCAGCCCGGTTGCGGATATTGTTGCAGTGGCGTACCCATTCCATAGAATTCTGTCTCTTCAGTTCCTCGGTAACTCCCCCCGCACTTCGCATTTGAGCTTCAATCAGCTCAAAGCGTTCCTGTGCCTGTTCATTCAGATCTGCCAGATAGCTGTCCAATCTGGCGGTCAGAAGAAGATATGTATAAGTTCCAGATTTATGTTCTTTCAGATATTCCTTCCGAAGCATTCCCCAGAATCCAATCGGTCTGGTTTCCTCCGGATAGTAAAGATTCGGTAAATAATAGTCTCCCACTTTTGTGTATTCGATTTTCATGGTGTTTCCTTTCGCTTTGCATGAAATTGTCATGTTATCTGCGTAGGATGTGCATTTTTCCTTTAAAATCTTTTCACATAGAAGACATTAAGTGTTTGATGCCCTGGCTCTTAGCGCCGGGATTGTCATTTCCATATCCTTCCAGAAGGTTTACGACACCCCACACGCCAAGACCTGCGCCGATTGCGACTACAAGAGTTTTTAAAGTTGTAATTGCACTGCTAAAAAATGCCATATACATTCACCAAAACTGACTTCTTTCAGGTGTTTACGGGAATGAAAAAACACCGACTAAAAAGCCGGCGCACCTAATGTCAGTTATTCCTTTCCTCATTATTTTTCGTTCATTCCCATGGTTACTCCGACAGCTCCACCTGAATTACCTCCACCTCTTCTTCGGGTTTCGGTGTGTACTGCGGATTTAACTCTTTTTCTACTTTGTATCGGTTTTTCTCATTTTCATCTGCAAGAAACCGATAATTTTTGTGTTTCGTGATATCATATTTGTCTGAGAAAAATGGTCTGGCACCACGAATCTGCAGGATACATTTTCCTCCATCCATGACTGCAATCTCATCTTCTGTCATCAGCTGTTTGCCTGTTTTCTGGTAATTCAATCCAAAGGACTTCTGATTGCTCCTCGTTTCCGAAGTGTTATACAGATCAATGGTTTCCTTACCCAGAAGTTCACTCATTTCCTTTAAGGTAGTTTTCTCTTTTCCACCAAGAAATAGTGTAGTATCACAGTTACCCAGAATGGTATCTGCACTATCCTTGTACATTGCCTTTAGCTGACTCTGTGACTGCAAAATAATAGAAGCAGAGATTTCCCTGCTTCGGATAGTTGCAATCAGCTTGTCAAACTGAGGAATTTGCCCGATGTTGGCAAACTCATCAGCGATGACACGCACATGCACCGGAAGTCTTCCACCATATTCATCATCTGCCTTATCGCAAAGCAGATTGAAAAGCTGTGACTGTAACATGGCAATCACAAAGTTAAAGGTTGTATCTGTATCTGACATAATCAAAAACAAGGCTGTTTTCCTGTCCCCAATCTTATCCAGTTCCATTTCATCATAAGACATGATCTCACGAAGTTCTGCGATATCAAATGGTGCCAGCCTCGCACCACAGGAAATAAGAATACTTTTGGCAGTTTTGCCAGCCGCCATTTTGTATTTTTTATACTGTCTGACCGCAAAGTGCTGCGGATCTCTTTCTTCCAGTTCCTGGAACATCATATCCACTGGATTCTGGTAAGTTTCATCCTCTTCACGGGTTTCGCTTTCATTCAAAAGATCCAGAAGGGTATTCAGATTTTTTTCCTCTTCATCACCTTCATACCAGATAAAAGCAATCAGTGCTGTGTAGAGCAATTTCTCTGCTTTCACCCAAAAATCTTCGGAAGCTTTTTCCCCTTCACCTTTGGTATTCACAATGATTGTTGTCACCAGCTTCAGGATATCCTTTTCAGACCGTATATAAGCAAATGGATTGTAATGAAGGGACTTGGAAAAATTGATGGTATTCAGAACCTTAATCACATATGGCTCATGTACCACTTTTCCAGATTTATCTTTCATGATATTTCCATTCTTATCTTTCTTAGGTGGTCCCTTTGCTAACATCTTCCCGCACTCTTCAATCAAAGTGCCTTTCGGATCTGTAATGACCATGGAACAGTTCATCTGCATGACCGATGGTTTTACGAAAAAACGTGTCTTACCGGAACCACTGCCGCCGATGACCACTATATTTTTATTTCTTGCATACTTCGGCTGCTTCGGTCTGCTCTCCATGGTCAGTGCTTCTGTTGCTGTCAATGGAATGTTCATCCATGTATCTTCCGACATATAAGGCTTGATATCCTCTGCGGTTCCCCATCTGGCTGAACCATACTCGATGCCTTTCCGTAATTTCTTTGCATCTGCCTGTTTCTGCCAGACCAACACTTTCAGAACGACTGCAACAACAATACCTGCTAACAGATCTTTCCCGTTATTGCTTAACACAAAACCTGCAAAAATCCGGTCTGCGTGTTCCATTGCATATAATAGTTTGTTCCCCATATCTTCTCCCGGACTGTTCCGGTAAAGAAAAAATGCCCGGTCTGCATAGAAAGCAGCCAGAGCATAAGGGATATTTGTAAGAACCAGTTTCTTTTTATCCAGGGCGGACAGCTTACCCCCGATTTTATTCTTCCACTTCTGCATCAGAGTTTTGCCGCTTTTCTTTTTCATCGACTCTGCTCCTGATGCCGGTTCTTTACTTTGTCCTTCGTCTTCTTTGGCATCATTGCCCGGTAAGCTGCAAGACGCTTATGAATGGAAGGTTTATTCGCTTTTTGAATCTGTTTCTGGGAAAACTCACGGAAAGCAGCATTGAGTGCATCCTGATCACGTCCCTTGAAGAATACCAGATAAACCGGAGGCTCCTTGCTCTTGTCTTTTTTCAGAGCATAATTGATCCCGTATTTTCTGGCATACCGTTCAAAGGACTTGATATTCTTATTTGTGATCTCGATATTGACCATCCCGGCATTCTGTTTTGCCAGCTCTTTTACCGTGACCTTTCCCTGTTTCGGCTGATTTTTCTGTGCTTTCTTCTCTACTGATTTCTGCTTCTGATGACGCAGATACGCAACAAGAACCTTTTTCAACAGGTCTGCCGTAATCTTAGTAGCCCGAATACAGAACGTGACCGTTTTCTGAGTTACCTCTTCCTGCATGACTTTTCCCTCCTTTCAGCGATTCAACTGCTGTCCAGATCTGTAATCATGGCAATCACCCCCTTTAATGAAAAAAGACAGATTAACCGGTAATCAGGTTCTGCACCTGTACGAGTTTTTCTGTCCCTTCTTCTTTTCTCTTATCTTCTCCACCACAATAGATGGGAACACACATTTCAAGTATTCTACTGTAAATACGCTGATGGGCAGTATCCAAATCTGTGGATTTCATTTCATTCAGTCCCAGATTCGTTGTTACGATCAGCGGAAGCATTTTACAATAGCGGCTGTCTATCACATTATAGACCTGCTCCAGGGCAAACTCGGAATTTCGTTCTATTCCCAAGTCATCAATAATCAGCAACGGATAATCCACAAGATTTTGTATAATCTGGTTCCTATCTGCCTGATAGCTGGTCATTTCATTTAAGATTCTGGAAAAATTTGTCATCATGACACGTTCTCCCTGTTCCAAAAGTGCATTTGCAATACAGCCTGCAAAGAAACTTTTCCCGGTTCCAACTGATCCCATCAAAAGCAATCCTACATTTTTTCTCTTCATATCTGTCCAGTTTTCTACATACTGCCTGGCAATTAGTATCTTCTGGTTACTTCCGTTGTCATTTTCAAATTTCCATTCCCAGAATCTTCTTTCCCGAAGTCCGACGGATTTTCTCTGATAAAGCTGCCGCTGTGCTTCTTCCCACTGCATCTTCTCATCCAGTTCCTGCCTGGCTTTTACCTCGCATTCGCACAAACAGGACACTACATGCTCAAATCCCATCAGACTGACTTTCATCTGTTTTCTTTTTCCACAGGTGCCACAATGAAGACATCCCTCTTCGTCCAGATAATCTGCTGTTACTTTATTTTCCATCACAGGCTTTCTCCTTCCTGAAATTCATATTTATCCATTCCTGTCCTGGTTCCATCCCTTTCTGCCCAAAGACAGATTGTTGCAAAATGGTTCTGATACTCTTTTCCACTGGATTTCATATAAACAGAAAGATGATCAATCCGTTTCTGGTAATCCCATGGAAATAGCGTCATCAGCTCCTGCAGTTCAGCTTCCGACAGAACAACATTTTTAAATCTACCATACTGACTGAATTTTTCTTCCAAAGTGGGAGTATTGCCCTTACTCTTATCAGTATGATTCTTTTCAGTCTTATTTATCTTAGTATTACTTCCATCCAGATTCTTGCAGTCCGGACTTCTATTTTTTTGCGTTCCGGACTTCCAGTTTCTTGCAATCCGGATTTCCAATTCCTTGCAGTCTGGAGTTCCAGTTTCTGGCATTCCAGAAGAAAAGTATCTTACTGGCTTTCCTCTACTCCGTTTTACAAAATTTTTCACATATATGACAGAAGGACGATTATTCCCCTGCCGATACCGTTCGATCAATCCAATTCCATGCACACTGTCAAGCTCATAAAGAAGCTTTGTTACTGTTGTATGCGACATTCGCAACAGCTCCTGCAATTCTGCAATCGTGTAAATGATATAGACATAACCATCACTGTCAATCCAGCCATTTTTCTTGGATAGACTGATTCGATCAAGCAGAATTCCGTAAAGAAGCTTTGCGTCTGTGGACAGGCTTGCAAACTCTTTTTCTGTGAACAGAGCTTTTGGTATCCGAAAGAAAGAAAACTGGTCAGATTCTTCTGCTCTGAAATATTCAAAATCTGCCATAATATTTTCCTACTCTTCTACATCAAAATCACAATTTGCAGCACTGCCTGTACCATGACATAATTCATCAAGCACATAATTGAATGCATTCATCGCTTCTTCCAAATAGATTTTCCTAGCCTCTTTATCACACGCATACATATCGGCAATAAATCCTTCATCATTTCCTATTGCGTGTACCAGAGTCTCCAGAACTTTCATAAATTTCTTTTTTGAACACTTTTTATTCTGCCTGTTCACATATTGCTGAATATCCAGTACTCTATCAGCATTTTCCTCATTCTCTTCAAGAATTCCAAACGCCAGATCCATGCCAAATTCATAGCCATCACAGGAAATCTGATCAACATCAAGCTGTCCCAGCTCATCTCGATAATTTCTTTCTTCCATTGAAGTCAGTGGTGTCTCATATTCATCCAGATATCCCATATCTGCAATTGTTTCCAGAATATCTCTGGATGCTTTCACCATTTTGTCCATAATGATTTCTCTTTCTTCCATCGGCATATTTGCCATAATGCTGTCTAATGTCATCATTGATTCTTCCTCCATCTCATTTTCATAAATATCGTTGATATAAAAGTGGTTTGCCTTTCCATTGTTCGGAATGATACGCACCAGATTTCCAACATCCACCAGTTCCTGTACTGCCTGATCTACCCCATATCTAGTTGTATTCAGGTCTTTCTTCATTTCACTTTTTGGATAGATTACATACAAATCCCCCTTACCATCTACCCAATCATTCTGCACCGCAAATTTCAAACGATCCAGAAATAAGCTGTATAAAATCTTTGCTGTATTTGACAGATTTTTGTATTTTTCCATCTGGAACAGCACCTTCGGCACCTGCAGACAATCTACCGGCATATACTCCATCTTACTCATTGATTGTTTCCTCCTTCTGTTTGTACAGCACTTCAGCTGAATTGATATTGATTTCCAACATCCCTACAAATACCTGATAGTACAGAAGGCATATCTGTTCATCCTCTCTTGCCAGATACAATCCTTCCAGTTCATCGGACGGATGTTTCATTCCATATACTGCCTGACAGATATCATGGATTTTCTCACATTCCACACTTCTAAGATGCTGCTCCAAGGTGTGGTTAAATCTCTGCCAGTCCTCCAGTTTCTGATTTACTGACATCATGCACTGGAACAGTTCCGCTGCTTCACATGCTGCTGACAGCACTACATTTTTGTTATTGATACTTCCATCGGCATTTTTCATATGCCCTACCATATACGCCTGATCTACTGAAACCATCTTTTATCCTCCTCTATCTAAACGGCATTTCTTCTTCCATGCCCTCTGGGATCTCTAAGAACCCTTCCGCATCTTCTGGAAACGGTGGTCTGTCAACCATTTTTGCACCTGCGAATTCAATCCGGTTTGCATACACTTCGGTGGTATAAATTTTTTTCCCGGTATCCTTATCTTCATAATTACCTGTGACAATCTCGCCTTCCACCATGACCTTCGTGCCCTGCATCAGATAATCTCTGGCAAATTCTGCTTTCTTTGCAAAAGCCTTTACCGGAATGAAACTGACTTCATCGGAATAATTTCTTCTGACTGCCAGAACAAACTTGGCAATCTTATGAAGTCCTTTTTCATTCTCCACTTCGTTGTATCCGGGATTTCTTACCAATCGCCCGGAAATAACTGTTGTATTCATTGGCTTAACCCTCCTATGCTTTCATTGATTTGTAACAGATGCCGATACATGGTCCACATTTTCCATAGGCACATCCGTAACATTCATCTTTTTCCAACTCTTCTTGCTTCATTTCATCGGCAAACATTCCTAACAGTGTTGTATAAATCTTTTTCATTGCAAGGAACTTTTCTTCTGCTTTTTCCATCTTCTCTTTGTAAAATGGGATCAGTTCACGAAGAACTGGATGGAAACGTTCATTTTCATCATCCCAGGCACAGGTTTTCATCATACAACGTGGCTGTTTCTCATAATTGCCCAGATAATACGGGCAGAACGTACAGCCTCTTTCTTTAACAATTTCCACCGGAATTACTGGCATCTGACTTTTGATTTCCTTAGTTACATGCTTACTTTCAATTCGCTCTCTCATATTAAAAATCCTCCAAGAATATATATTTGCAAAAGGGACTTCCCCTGAATTGCCTGGTTTTAAGCACAAAAAAAGAGGCAGACTTACGATTTTTGTTTTCGCAAGCCTGCCTCTTATCAATCTAATATTCTATTTTCCAATGACATACCGTATAAACACGTATATCGCTCTAATCACATACACTGGAATCATGATACTTCCAATCAATGCTCCAATGATGACACTTAATGCAGCCATCCCAAGTGTTGCTGTGGTATCCATTCCTCTCGGAATCAGAATCAACCGCATTTTATGTATTCCAAATGGAAGTCCAGCAATAAATACCCACCAGAACCAATCCGTCTGTCCACTGACCTTCATAATTGTTTTTGTCATCCAAAACCAGAATACCATAAATGCCAGTGGCAGAATCGATTTTTTAATTACATCTTCAATCGTCATCTTTTTTCTCCCTCTGTCTGATTCCTTCCGCCACCTCCCGATTAAGGTTTGCCAATATTTCTCTAACCACAGGAGAATCCAATCGAAAGGTTTCCAGATCTTTCTCCGTAAGCTCCCTTCCGTTCGCATCATATCTTCGTACAATTTTTAAAGCCATACTTTCACTTCCTTCCTGCTGATAATCCTAATGTTTTCAACAAATGTTTAAACTTCTCTCTTTTTATCCGTTTAACACGTATCTTTTCTATCTTTTTCAGATAGACTTGTATTCTACTTGCCATATCTTCATTGCTCATTCTTTACCCTCTCTTTCTGCCCACGATGCCAGAAGCATAAATATAATTTCTTCCATCTGAGTCTTTGTATATGTATCTGGAAAATATTGTTTCAATTTCTTCGCCGGAATCTGCACCTGAACTTTTTCAGTACTATCATTCATGCAAATCTGGTCAATTTCTGAATACGTCAACATCCGCTCTTTTGAAATCTGCTTCAATTCCTTTGCCTGCTTCATGGAAGGTACCATATTGTGATTACTCATATACTGAAATAATATCTGCTGCTCTTCAGTTCTCAAATAAGAAAGTTCAACAGCTGTGTTAAAGGGAAGCTTCTTCTCGTCTGCCAATTCTAATAGCTCTGCTACTAACTCTGTCAGATGAATATATCGAAGAATCTGTCTGGAACTATCTCCTGTATTCTGACTGACTTCTTCTGCCGCCAACTTCTTGCCAACTTGGCAAGAAGTTAAATCAGATCGTTTTCCCTGACGCTTTAACGCCTCATATTTCATTTTATAAGCAAATGCCTTTTCGCTGATCAGCAGCTCTTCTCGTTGAATGTTGGAATCTACCATAATCACCGTCGCTTCATCATCTGTTAGATCTTTGATGATAACCGGCATTTTCTCTAGTCCAGCAAGTTCACATGCTCGTTTTCGCCGATGACCAGCTACCAGCTCATAACCACCGGATTCTCTCAACCGCACAATACCAGGAACCAACACGCCATATTGTGTAATACTTTCCGCTAATTCTTCCATTTTCTTATCATCTCTTACTTGAAACGGGTGATTCGTAAATGGATGAAGACTTCCTATTGCTATCTCACTAATTCCATTGGTTGTCTCTTCGTTTGTTCCAAACAATGCATCAAGCGGCTGTAAGGAAACGGGAGTTGCTCTTTTTTTAGATGGCATCTTTCAGCACCTCCTCCGTCACTCTCCGATAAGCTTCTGTAGCTTTGCCTTTCGGATCATAAGAGAAAATACTCTGTCCTTCTCTGACTGCTTCCTTCATTCTTACAGAAAATGGAATATAATTATCGAAGATATGAATTTGACTTCCATATACATTTCTGAGAAGTTCCATATTATTCCTGGCATCATTCGTATGAGCATCGACCATCGTAAACAGAATTCCACCGACTTGCAGCTTCGGATTGATTTGCTTACGGACCTTACCGATTGTTTTTAATAACTGCTGCAATCCTTTGATTGGCAGGTAAGACGCTTCAACCGGAATTAGTACTTCATCTGATGCAGCCAGTGCATTGATTGTGATCATTCCCAATGATGGCATACAATCAATGATAATTGCATCATATTGATCCTTGATACCATATAAAATCTGTTTCAATACATATTCCCTGCTCATTGCATTTACCAACTGTACTTCCGTACCTGCCAGTCCAATGTTAGAACAGATAATGTCTATTCCTTCTGCCTGATGCCTGATATAACAGTCTGAAGGAATATCTTCATCTTTCATTACTGTATCCATAAGAGCTGTAAGTGTTTCATTACTTTCATCACAATCACGATATCCAAATCCTGCGGATACATCAGACTGTGGATCGGCATCAACGATTAACACTTTCATATTCTTTTGTGCTAATCCTACTGCTAAATTAGCTGTACATGCTGATTTTCCCGTTCCCCCTTTTTGGTTTACAATAGAAATTACTTTTGCCATAATCTTTCCCTTCTTTCTTGTTAAATAAAAAGACTGAATCAGACAGCTGAGATATAAATCTCATGCGAGCTAATTCAGTCCAAAATATATTTTTATTCAATTATCACCGCTTTCGTGGTATAGTAAATACATCTCAGCAGAGTTCTGAAATTCTATTACTTCTGTACTGTGTTATTTATAAAAGAGAGGCCTTTCCTTCATAAATTCGTTGATTGGTTACGAAATTTATTTAGGACTAAATCGCTAGAGCCCTTGTATTATAAGGGGTTCTGCCTTGTGTCATTATAATAACACAAGCACCCCCATTTAGGATATTCATCATCGGAACCGGCATCTGCTTTGCATTTACACCGCCAAGATACTGATACAACGGAATCCCCAGCGCATCTGCTGCTGCCCTTGCTGCTGCAAGAGACACTCCAAGCATTGCATTTGCTCCCAGATTGATCTTATTGTCTGTCCCGTCAAGCTCCAGAAGCATCCGGTCGAGCTTCGCCTGCTCCAGCACGTTCATTCCCAGAATTTCCCGGATGATCCGGTCATTCACATGCTCCACGGCGCGTCTGACACCAAGTCCCTGATAGCGGTGTTTCCCGTCTCTTAACTCAATTGCTTCATATTTTCCTGTCGATGCCCCGGAAGGAACCATCGCCCTTCCTGTAAAATGACTCCCTGCAAGTACCTCTACTTCTACAGTCGGGTTCCCGCGCGAGTCCAGAATTTCCCGCGCAATAATATCTGTAACCGGTATATATTGGTCCATAATCCATCCTCCTTTTTTGTCTTTTAGTATGTCCTTTCGGGCGCTGAATCATGCACGAAAATCCCCGTATTTTCGTATCATCGTATACATTACGAAAATGCTCTAAAACGGTTGACTTCATACATTTTCGGCGTTACAATACCAACGGAAATCGGGTGATATTTTTTCAGTATTTCATTCGTTTTCTAAAACTTTATGAATCAATCGGGGAATATAAAATGAGAGAAAAAATCGAAAATTTTATTGCAATGAGCGGAGCAACTCTGCTGATCGCAGTAGGAACTTATTTTTTTAAGTTTCCAAACAACTTCACATTTGGCGGAATCACCGGTCTTGCCGTACTGATTGCCAAAACCGGACTTATTTCTGCTGCCGACTTTTCATTCGTTGCCAACATGTCACTTCTGATTCTTGGCGCAGTGATCCTCGGTAAAAAATTCGTTGCAAAGACAGCCTACTGCAGTGTCCTGCTTTCTGTTGCGCTTTCTTTATTTGAACGAATCTTTCCAATGAACCAGCCATTTACCAATCAGCCTATGCTTGAGGTAATGTTTGCGATTGCACTCCCGGCACTCGGTTCTGCAATCCTCTTCAATATCGGATCTTCCAGTGGCGGTACAGATATTATTGCCATGATCCTGAAAAAATTTACAAGTGTTGACATCGGACGTGCACTGGTTTGCTCAGACGTTGCGATCACCGTTGCAGGTTTCTTTATCTTCGACATAAAAACAGGACTTTATTCCTGTTTCGGACTGATCATCCGTTCCTTCCTTGTAGACAGCTTTATCGAAAGTCTGAACCTTTCCAAATATTTCAACGTTGTCTGCAGTAATCCGGAACCGATCTGTGATTACATCGTCCACTCACTTGGCCGAGGCGCCACAATCTGTGAAGCACACGGAGCCTTTACCGGTGAACATAAATACATTATTTTTACAGCGCTGAACCGTCAGCAGGCAATCAAACTCCGTAATTTTATCAAGACAAATGATCCTTCTTCCTTTATTCTGATTTCCAACACCAGCGAGATCATCGGAAAAGGATTCCATAGCATTTAAAAGATTGTTATTTTTAAAACAATTTCCGTACTCTGTATGCTATGCACCTTACCATAGATATGCTATAATAATATAAGCAACCAGAATAAAGAGGAGTAATCATATGGAGACACAACTTAACCTGATTCCGGCTTCTGAGCATCCCACTGCGCTGGAATCACAGTGGCTAAATGCGATTAGTCCGGCTGATTTTATCAATAATAATAAGAACTTTGATGTTCTGATGATGAAGTATCGCTGTGCGATCCGCGAGATCCAGACAAAGCTGGAAGTCCTTGATGATGAGTTTTCAGCAGTAAACAGACGCAATCCAATCTCATCTATCAAATCACGTGTAAAAAGTCCTGCCAGCATCTATGAAAAGCTGCGCAGACGTGATCTGCCATTTACAGAGGAGAGTATTGTCAAGAATTTGGACGATGTCGCCGGAATCCGGGTGATCTGCCCGTTTATCAGTGACATTTATACAATTGCCAACCTGATCACTTCACAGGATGACATTACCGTTCTTAAGATCAAAGACTACATAAAAGCACCAAAGCCAAACGGTTATCGAAGCTATCATATGATC
The DNA here is from genome assembly GCF_027674365.1 of Coprococcus sp. AM11-30B. Lineage (NCBI taxonomy): Bacteria > Bacillati > Bacillota > Clostridia > Lachnospirales > Lachnospiraceae > Coprococcus > Coprococcus sp. AM11-30B. Next base: position 197,803 of record NZ_JAQDVB010000001.1, read on the forward strand.
GTTGAGATCCCGGTTTTCTTTACAGAGGGAAAAGTTCCAATGCGCGCCGAAATCCAGATCCGCACGATCGGAATGGATTTTTGGGCAAGTGTAGATCATCAACTTCGTTACAAAAAAACAATCGGTGCTGACAAAGATATCGAGGCCATCGAAGCCGAACTTTTGAAATGTGCACAAACCGTAAGCGAGACGGACTGCCACATGGAAGAGATCAAAGACATGATCGGCGACTTTGAAAAAATCTAACCGGATAAAATTAAATATTCAAAAAGAGGAAGGTGTTCCATTCATCCGGAACCCTTCCTCTTTTATTTGCACCTGCTTTATCCTCTCTTTGTAAAAAGGATATCGTGATTGATCTGCGTGTAAAATGCTTTCTGCATATCCTGTTCTTCTCTTCCCATCAGCCACATCAGCTTTGTGATCACTGCTTCCAGCGTCATATCATAGGCTTCGATCATATTGAAATCCTGCTTAACTTTTTTCCCGACTTCATAGACCGTCATATTACTTCCCTCGTTGGCAACCTGTGTTGTCATCACGACAAATTTGCCCTTGCCTGACCATTTTTCCATCTCCTGATAGAATTCCTGAACAAGCGTCTGCGGAATACCACCTACGCCAAAGCTTTCAATTACCAGACAGTCATAGTGTTCAAACAGATAGGACAGAATATCCGGCTTCATTCCCGGGATCAGCTTTAATACATATACACTGTCTTTCATATCATAATAAAACTTAACTGCATGGCGGCACGGGATCTCCGGAATATACCGGACCAGGATACCATCCTGAATAACTGCAAGATACGGAAAATTGATACTCGAAAATGCATTGTAACTCTTTGCATGCTCTTTTTTTGCACGTGTTCCGACAATTACCTTTCCGTCAAATACAAGGTTGACCCCCTGGGAATCATCATCCGCCGCATAAATAAAGCTGTCCAGCAGATTTGTCTTCGCATCTGTCACATCCATATTGATCGGCTTCTGCGCTCCTGTAACAACAATCGGCTTGGCTGAATTCTGTATCATATAAGAAAGTGCCGCCGCTGTATATGCAAGCGTATCCGTGCCGTGGCAGATTACAAACCCATCATAATATGCATAATTGTCTTCCACTGCTTTTACCATCATTTTCCAGTGTTCCGGTGTTACATTCGTGCTATCAAGATTACACACCTGCTTTGTCTGAACCTCACATACATTTTTTACAGCCGGAATATAAGATAAAATATCCTCCGGTGTCAGTCCCGGTGCCAGTCCATCCTTTGTCTGACGGGATGCGATCGTCCCACCTGTACCTAACATCAAAATCTTCTTCATCTTTTATTGTCCTCTCTTCTACCTCATTATTATCCAAAATTTTTGTCAATCAGACTACAGTATTCTGCAAATGCTTCTGTCTCTGCAAATGCTTCCCGTAATGCTTCTCTGACGCCTTTATAATACCATCCGATCGTTGCTTTGTCTTTCATTCGGAATCTGTTCCACAATTCCTCTCCACATACAGGATAATCCCGATCAATATCCCGCATATTCGACAGCTTGTCCGCAAGTCCGATCATCTGAACCTCAATTGGTGCTGTCTTAAGCCTTTCTATGGTTGCACTTTTTCTTTCCATCCAGGTCTTGGATTTATCTTCGCTTTCCTGTGATACGATTCCCGCAACTCTTGCTGAAAACATCTCTTTTAACACATTTGCATCCACACCCTCACAGTCCTCGATCGTATCATGCAGGATTGCTGCACTGATGATCTCCTCATCCTGTGTCATCGTGGATACTATCTTTCCTACTTCCATCGGATGTACAATATACGGTCTGTCGGTCCCCTTCCGATACTGACCTTCATGTACTTTGGTGGCAAAATCAATGGCTTTCTGTACCATGTTTTTCCTCCTTGCATCTGTATGACATTTTTTCAATATTTATCATAACACCAGCGTCTTTAAATCACAAGAAAATCAGTGTATAATATTGTCTGATTATGTAGAAAAAAACAACTGTAAAGTAATTCTTATAAATAGCAAAAGGAGTTTTTATAAATGAACAGAAAACAGATTCTTGTCACCGGCGCTTCCCGTGGAATCGGAAAAGCCTGCGCTATCCACTTTGCAAAAGAGGGATGGCATGTATTTTTAAACTGCCGCAAATCCATCAGTGAATTGCAGGCTACTGCTGATTTTATCACAAAGGAAACCTCCGGTTCCTGCGAAATCCTCCCAGGAGATGTAGGTGTTCCATCCGAAGTCGGACGTATCTTTGACCAGATTGAAATGTCCGGCTCCGGTCTTGACGTACTCATCAACAATGCCGGAATCGCATGGATGGGACTTCTGACGGATATGAGCATTGAAGAATGGAACCGAATGATTTCCACTAACCTTTCTTCCGCATTTTACTGCTGCCGCGCAGCACTTCCTTACATGATCCATCAGAAAGCGGGACGTATCATCAATATTTCTTCGATGTGGGGAACTGTCGGTGCTTCCTGCGAAGTCGCTTATTCTGCCGCCAAATCCGGTCTGAACGGTCTTACCCGCGCACTTGCAAAGGAACTTGCGCCAAGCAATATCCAGGTCAATGCGATCGCCTGTGGTGTCATCGATACCGTAATGAACGATCTTCTGGATGCGGAAGAAAAAGCTGCCCTCGCAGAAGAAATCCCTGCCGGACGTTTCGGGACACCAGAAGAAGTCGCGCTTCTCGCATGGCAGCTTGCAAATGCCCCTGCCTATTTTACCGGGCAGATACTGGGTATGGACGGAGGATATATCTAACTCCTACTCCCAGATCTTGTCCCACTTCGCGTAAAGTGTAATACTGGATGCCGGGTATCTTTCGGATTCCCGGTTTTCCAGAAGCTTTGTCTGCTCCGTATATTTCTCATTCAGCTCATCTTCAAGGGTCCCATACTGCTCCTGTTTTGCAAGCTCTGCCAGTTCTTTTTCCTGCACAACTCCGGCATCAGTCCACGCATACCATCCTTCAAATCGATATCCGTCTTTCACTGCCGTTGGCATACATCCTTCACTTAACCGAAGGCTCTGCCCATACACAGTATAGTCTGCCGCAAATTTTCTTTTGTTCTTTCCTTTATTCTGCCCGGCTTCAAGCTCTTCACCATTTCCCCTTGTCGCAAACATCCTTCTTCCGCCTGCTGTTGCCGTACCGTAATTCTCGATCTCACCACCTGCAGCGTCATAATAAATAACCGTATAAGGTGCCCAGACATATGCCGTACCAAACTTTTCTGTCTCTGGCCCTGTCCCATTTCTGTCAAACCGGAATCCGTAATGGTATTCTTTTCCTTCATAAAAATAAGTGAAAAATCCTGGTATTCCTGCCGGGATCCCAACCTCCTGATTTACCGACTTGTGAAAATCAAACCGGATCAGCTCTGCTCCATCCGGTGTCTCCCCATCATCTGCGTAAACCGATATTCCTGCACTATTGCACACCCAGACAATCACTCCACCAAACATCACCAGCAGCAAATACCGAACTATCATCGTCCAGATACTTCCAATCCGTTCCATACATGTCCCTCCTCATCCCAAAAGCTAAATTACCCATGTATATTTATATGCAGGCAGAATTTTATATATTCCCTCAAACAGAATCATCCACTATCCCTGAACGAAAAATTTCAAAAAAATAAACTGATCAGATTCCATCGCACAAAAGTGAATCTGATCAGTTTATTTTTTTACAATTTGATGTCGCAGCTTATCGATCTCACCCCTACTTAAAATCCAGTTCCACCGGACAGTGGTCAGACCCAAATACATTTGTCAGAATCTTCGCATCTTCCAACCTGCTTTCCAGTGCTTTTGATGTACAGAAGTAATCGATACGCCAACCTGCATTCTTTTCTCTTGCCTTAAACCGGTAGGACCACCAGGAGTAAATTCCTTCTTTATCCGGATAGAAATAGCGGTAAGTATCAATGAATCCCGCATCCAGAAGTGCTGAGAATTTTGCTCGCTCTTCATCTGTAAATCCGGCATTCTTCCGGTTGGTCTTTGGATTTTTCAGATCAATTTCTTTGTGTGCCACATTCAAATCTCCACAGAAGATCACCGGTTTTGTCTCTTCCAGCTTCTTAAGATAAGCAAGAAACGCATCTTCCCAGGTCATACGGTAGTCAAGTCTTGCCAGTTCGCTCTGGGAGTTCGGTGTATACACGGTAATAAAATAAAAATCCTCAAATTCCAGTGTGATCACGCGCCCTTCCTGATCATGTTCTTCTATCCCAAGTCCGTAAGTAACCGATAACGGCTCTTTCTTTGTAAAAATTGCAGTCCCTGAGTATCCTTTTTTCACAGCCGAGTTCCAGTACTGGTGATATTCCGGCAGATCAAGTACAAGCTGCCCTTCCTGCATCTTTGTCTCCTGCAGACAGAAAATATCCGCATCTGCCTCTTTAAAAAAATCCATAAATCCTTTCTGCACACATGCACGGATTCCATTTACATTCCATGAAATAAACTTCATCTCTTCTCTTTCCTCCATTTCTTTGGTTTTTATTTTTCGCTGATCTTCTGTACCGCTTTTTTAAGCTCCGCTTCTGTATAAAAAACACGACCTAAAAACAGTCCCTTCGCCGGTGCCGGAAAACCAGATTTCTTCCGGTCTTTCGCTTTCAGAATCTCCGGTATCTCTTCCGCTTTTATTTTCCCGATTCCCACATCCAGAAGCGTTCCGGTAAGTATCCGGACCATATGATATAAAAATCCATCTCCGATCCACGATAACGTAAGTGTATCCTTTTCATACACGATCCCAACCGCATAAATCGTCCGTACCGTATCTTTGTCCTCTTTCAAATCCGTAAAGGCGGAAAAATCGTGGGTTCCCATCAGATACTCTGCTGCTTTTTCCATCGCAGCGATATCGACCGGATGTGGAAAATGAAACCGGTATTTCCGATGAAATACTTCCATCTTGTCACGCAGATCGATCTGATACTCATAGCATTTCCCGACCGCACTCTTTCTTGCATGAAAATCCCGTTTTTCTCTGCTGATATCCAACACTCTGATATCTTCCGGGAGAAGTGCATTTAACTGCTTCTTAAAACTGTCCATATCAATTTCTTGTTCCAGATACAGACTGCACTCCTGCCCTAACGCATGTACACCACTATCCGTTCTTCCTGAACCACTGACCACCATCTTTTTCCCTACAATTTCTGAAATCCGCCGTTCCAGAATTCCCTGTACAGTAAGTTCCGTATTCTCCTGTCTCTGCCATCCACGATACGCCGTTCCATCATAGGCAACTGTTATCCGGTAAGTATTCATCCTTTTATAAAAGGGGCGAAAACTTTATAAGTCCTCGTCCCTGTCACCTTTCTGTTATCTGTTTTTCCGGTAAATGATCAGAAGTCCTTTCAGGAGCAGATCGTCATCCAGTATGACCTCTCTCTTGCAGTACGGAACAATCTTCTTGGAAAGTCCTCCTGTTGCGATTGCAGTCATCGGCTGTCCAATCGCTTCCTCAATCCGGTCAATAATTCCATCGATTGCCGCTGCACTGGAATAGAGAACACCACTCTTCATACATTCAATCGTATTCTTTCCGACAATCCGCTTCGGTGCTTCCAGACCGATTCCCTGAAGCTGGGATGCATTTTCCGTCAGGGCGTTCAGTGAAATATTCACTCCCGGATAGATCATGCCTCCGATATAATTTTTCTTTTCATCGATCACACTGACTGTTGTCGCCGTTCCCAGATCGAAAATCATCATCGGTGCTTTGTATTCTGCAATTCCGGCAACTGCATTTGCCACCAGATCACTTCCGAGCTGTGCCGGATTATCCATCAGGATATTGAGTCCGTTCTTCACGCCAGGTCCGATGACCAGTGTCTCTTTTTTCAGAATCTTTTCTGCCGCCTCTTTTACGACATATGTAATCTGCGGAACTACCGAGCTGATGATCGCTCCTTCCAGCTTCTCCGGTTTGATTCCGTGAATATCCAAAACCATCTTGATATCAATCGCATATTCCAGTTCCATCTTTGTCTTGATCGTGGAAAGTCTTTCGATAAAATAGGTTTTGTTGTCATCCACACATCCAAGTACAATATTTGTATTTCCTATATCAATCGCAAGTATCATTTTTTACACTCCTAATCTTTCCTGTACCCCTTTTTTCATCAGTGTTTTCCCAAGTACCAGCGTGATCACCGCCGCTACGATCGCCTCCGGAATCCCATTGATTCCGATAATGCTCAGAATAAATCCATATACCGCCTTTACGGTAATACCATTGGCTGCCGCATAATCATTTCTGAAAAATACAAAAATAAGATTCATGACAAGAAGCGTATTGGTCAGTGCTCCGGAAAGTCCTGCCGCAATCAGTCCAACAGAGGATACTCCGTTGTTCTTAGAAAGCTTCTTGATCAAACGGTAAACATAAAACGGTACTACACCAATCAGAATACGCGGCACAAAACAGATGATCAGACTTCCGATCCCTCCACTGTATTCACCCAGACTGTAAAATGGAGTAAATACGAATGATGTCAATGTCGGATTTATCGTATTATTGATAAAACTTGTAAGACCAAATACACCTCCAAGTGCTGCGCCCTTCTTCGGTCCAAGCATCAGAGATCCCATGATCACCGGGATATGGATGATCGTTGCCCTTGTAAATCCCAATGGGATATATCCGATAAACGGGGTGAATGCCAGCACTACAATAAGTGCCGCAAAGATTGCCATCTGTACGAGTCCCTTTGTTTTGGACATAGATGTAGTACGTTCATTGCCTTGATTCATTTTTCTTTTCCTCCTGTTACTATTCTCTTTATGAGATACAATACATTTTGGCTTTTTATTTATTCATACACTCCAGAATCTTGTCCAGAATACAAGCTGCTGTCTCTTCCTTGCTGATCAGTGGAAGTGCAGTCTCATCTTCCTTCGTGATCAGTGTCATCTGATTTGTATCGCCCTGAAATCCTGCTCCGGCAACTTTAAGATTATTTGCCGCGATCATATCCAGATTCTTCCTTTCAAGCTTCTTTCTGGAATTTTCAACCATATTCTCGGTTTCCATTGAAAATCCGCACAGAAACTGTCCGTCTTTTCTGTGTTCTCCGAGATATTTCAGAATATCGTCCGTCTTTTCCAGATCCAGACTCATCTCACTGTCTGACTTTTTCACCTTTTCATCCGCAATATGCTTTGGCCGGTAATCTGCGACCGCTGCTGCCTTACACACAATGTCTGCATCTGCCGCTTCTTCCTTTACCGCCTCGAACATTTCCTTTGCGGTCGTGACCGGAACAATCTTCACAAACATCGGCTTTTTGATCTCTGTCGGTCCGGTGACAAGCGTAACATCCGCTCCTCTTGCCGCAGCAACGCGTGCAAGGGCATATCCCATCTTACCGGATGAGTGATTCGTAATGTAGCGCACCGGGTCGATTGCTTCTCTTGTCGGTCCTGCTGTGACAAGAATTTTCTTTCCGGTCAGATCTTTCTCATAAGCAGTATCCCGGTAAATATATTCATACAAAGTCTCCGCTTCCGGCATCTTCCCGGCTCCGTTATCTCCGCATGCCAGATGTCCGCTTGCCGGCTGGATCACTTCATATCCATAATGCTCCAGAAGCTTTAAATTATCCTGTACGACCGGATTCTCATACATCCTTGTGTTCATCGCCGGTGCAAGGATCTTCTTACATTCGGCACATGCCATCACAGTCGTAGTCAGCATATCATCTGCAATCCCGTGTGCCAGCTTACCGATCACATTCGCTGTAGCCGGTGCGATCATCACAATATCCGCCCATTTTGCCAGTGTCACATGTTCCACACTGTACTCAAAATTGCGGTCAAATGTATCGATCAGGCACTTATGCTGTGTCAGTGTCTCAAATACCAGCGGATTGATAAAATTCGTTGCATTCTGTGTCATCACAACTTTTACATCGTATCCTGTCTTTACCAGCATACTTGCCAGTGTTGCAATCTTGTACGCCGCAATACCGCCGGTCACGCAGAGCAATACTGTCTTTTTCCGTTCCATTTGTCTTTCCCCTTTTATTCTAGTATTTTCTTCAGTTCATCCATGAAGGTATTCACGTCTTTAAATTCCCTGTATACCGATGCAAAACGTACATAAGCAACCGGATCCAGCTTTTTCAGGCTTTCCATAACAATCTCACCGATCTGGCTGCTCGGAATTTCTTTCTCTTCCCGGCTGAAAATCGCTGTCTCGATCGAGTCGATCGTTTCCTGAATATCTGCTGCTGATACCGGACGTTTGTAGCACGCCCGGAGTACTCCGCCTTCCAGTTTAGTGCGGTCATACTGCTCCCGGTTGTTGTCCTTCTTGATCACGATCAGCGGTATGGTCTCCACCTTCTCATAGGTTGTAAAACGCTTGTTGCACGCATCACAGGATCTTCTCCTTCTGATCGTTGTTCCGTCATCTGCCGGTCTTGAGTCGATGACTCTTGTATCAATGTTACCACAATATGGGCACTTCATCTTTTTTCCTCCTGCCTGGTTCTTGATTGATTCTACTGCAGAATCACACACATTTTTAATGTCTATAGTATAAATCCTGTATACAAGGTTGTCAACAAATTCGCACTTTATCAAAAAGCTATGCCAGCCGGCTCTCCATCAGCTTCCATGCCTGTACGATCAGTGCCGCATGGTCACAGGCAATCCGGTCCGATTCTTTTACCTTATAATAGTTTTCTCTTACCAGACCGCTTCTTTCTCTCTTCTCAACAACTGCTGAAATTGTAAGATCTGTTTCCTTATTTTCCAATGTCAGGCGATAAATGCTTTCTTTCCATTCTCCGTCCTCCTTCATCGATTCTGTCCGGCAATGAAGCTGCATCCATTTTGCATCCGCCGCATCGTCGCCGGCCCGCACCTTTACCTGCCCTTCATTTACAACCGAAAGATATGCTGAAGTGATGATCCGTGCTCTTGGATCACGGTCCACATTTCCATAGACTGCAAATTGCTCCATCGGAAGATCCGCCACGCCGGTCTCTTCAGTCAGTTCTCTTCTTGCCGTATCTTCCAGATTCTCATGAAGTTCAATAAACCCACCCGGAAGCGCCCACCAGCCAATGCTCGGATGATTCCGTCTTTTAACCATCAGAACTTTCCATTCTCCGTCTGCTTCCTTTCTTTTGCAGGAAAATATAACTGCATCCGTTGTCACACAAGGATTCTTATATTTATAAGGATCATACTCCTCCAGAAATTCTTCCAGCGTCTGTCCTTTTTCATTTTCGTTTCCGTTTCCCCGGAATGGCTCGATTTCATTAAAAAATGCTGTCATTTTTCTTCTCTCCTTTGTCTTTTTACTTGTTCTCATTTATTTTACTGAGCAGTCTGTACTCTTCTTCCTCTTTTACTATTCTTATTTACAGGGCTTCAGACATTTGTCCTCTTTAATTTCCACAAGAATAATATCCTCTCCAATCCTGCGGATACACTCAAACGGAATAATATACTCCGCATCATACCCAAGAAATCCACAGATTCTTCCCGGTCCCGGTACGATCAATGCTTCCACACACCCTGAACAGATATTGATCAGCAGATCGGCAACATAACCAAGCCGTTTGCAGTCACACATATTAATGACCTCCCGCTCTTTTAATCCGCAAAATCGAATCCGTTCCTCTTTCATACTGCACCATCCACCGGACTTCTTATTATATTATATGAACATCTCCCCTTGTTGTCAGCATGTTTTCTAAAAATCTCCGTCCTTGTGGCATTTAGCTTCTGTCCACCAGTAATTCCTTTTTATACTGTGCATTTTTGCCAACTAATGATTGCAATTTCCATAAAAAAATACTATAATTTTTATATATTTTTTATCGCCGTTGTCTGCGTCATATGTTTTTCATACGCAGACAATTCAAATTCTGAGAAACAGAGGGATGTAATATGAAGAAAAAAGTTGTTGTTGCATTAGGACACCGCGCACTCGGAACCACACTTCCGGAGCAGAAGGTTGCCGTTAAAAAAACTGCAGTTTCCATTGCAGATCTTGTTGAAGAAGGATACCAGGTAGTAATCACACACAGTAATGGGCCTCAGGTTGGTATGATCCATACTGCTATGAACGAATTCAGCACCAATCATCCGGATTATACCGCTTCTCCGATGTCAGTCTGCTCTGCTATGTCGCAGGGTTACATCGGATACGACCTGCAGAATGCGATTCGCGAAGAACTGATCGGACGCGGCATCTATCGCAGCGTATGCACCGTTATCACACAGGTAACTGTTGATCCATATGACGAAGCATTCTATACACCAACCAAGATTGTCGGACGTATCATGAACGCAGAAGACGCTGCCGCTGAACGTAAAAAGGGCAATTATGTAGTAGAAGTTCCTGGTCAGGGCTTCCGCCGTGTCGTTGCTTCTCCAAACCCGGTTGATATCGTAGAAGTTGATGCCATCCGCACCCTTACCGATGCAGGACATATCGTAATCGCCTGCGGTGGTGGCGGAATCCCGGTGCTCCAGCAGAACAATCACCTCAAAGGTGCCAGCGGAGTCATCGAAAAAGACCTTACTGCCGGCAAGCTTGCTGAACAGATTGATGCTGATGAACTCATCATCCTGACCAGTGTGGAAAAGGTATGCTTAAACCACGGAAAAGAAGATGAAGAAGAACTCGATACTATCTCCGTAGAACAGGCTAAGCAGTATATGGATGAAGGACACTTCGGAATCTACAACATGCTTCCAAAATTCCAGGCATCCGTAGGATTCATAGAAAAGAAAGAAGGAAGAAGTGCTCTGATTACTTCTTTTGATACTCTGAAAGATGCTCTGAAGGGTAAAACCGGAACTGTTATTGAATAACTGTACAAAAGGGACGACATAAAGGACTCCGTTTTCTGTGGGTAGAAATGGTGAAGAGTCCGTAGAGAAAAAATGCACCAGTAATTTGGATACCGGGCTGATTCGCGGAATAATCCTGATGATTATTCCACTCAGCAGCCCTCTGGATTTCGTGCTTGTAGCACGAAACCAGATCCGAATTACTGGTGCATTTTTTCTAACGAACTCTAGCACCGTTTCTAATCACAGAAAACGGAGTCCTTTATGTCTGTGCGCTGGCAAACTTTTAGTTTCATAAGCATTCACACTAAGCACTTTATTCCTACCACCTGCCATCTCCTCTACTCGCCCCACCACATACCGGGGGCAGCCTCCAGGCGTCCCCCCGTGGAATACAGCAAGGCAGGGACAAGTAGATTCTGTTTTTTTATGTTAGAAAGCGGCGATTAGGGTCCGTTGTAAAAAGGCAGCCGGTAATTTGGATCTGGTTTCGTGTTTCATACACGAAATCCAGAGGACTGCTGAGCCGAATAATCATCAAGATTATTCAGCGAATCAGTCCGGTATCCAAAATTACCGGCTGCCTTTTTACCTACGGACTCTTCGCCGCTTTCTCCTCATAAAAAAACAGAATCTACTTGTTCCGGCCTGTATGTCATCCACCAAACGCTTACCCCTGAACCTGTAACAGCTTCGCTTTCAGTTCAGCTTCGATGCGCTGCATTTCCACCTCTGCCTGCTGACGTTTCTGGCGGCCTTCCTGTTGGATCTGCATGACTTCATCGAAGGTTGCGATCAGCGATTCATTGGTTGCTTTTAAGGTTTCAATATCTACGATTCCACGCTCGGATTCTTTGGCAGTCTCTACAGTAGCAATCTTCAGCTTTTCTGCGTTCTTGCGCAGGAGTTCATTGGTCATATCGTTGACCTCTCTCTGGGCTGCGGCTGCCTGTGCGGAATGTTCTACACCAAGGGCGAGTACCATCTGGCTTTTCCAGAGTGGGATCGTATTGACGAGTGTAGACTGGATTTTTTCTGCCATCATTGTGTCGTTTCCCTGTACCAGACGGATCTGTGGTGCGGTCTGCATGGCGATTGTCTTGGTCAGTTCCAGATCATGCAGCTTTTTCTCAAAACGTTCACATCTGGAATCCAGATCTTTTGCTGCCTGTGCATCCTCGGCAAGTCCACTTGCCATCGCTTTATTCTTCAGTTCCTGTAGCTCGCCGTTTCTTGTCTCGGCAAGCTTCTGCTTTCCGGCAAGCACATACATGGCCAATTCTTTATAATATGTCAGGTTCACTTCATACATCTTGTCCAGAAGCGCAATGTCTTTCATAAGCTGCACTTCGTGAGATTCCAGTGCTTTGACAATATTGTTTACATTGGTTTCTGCTTTTGCATATTTGGCTTTCATTGCCTGGATCTTGTTTCCGCCTTTTTTGAAGATTCCGAGGAATCCTTTTTCCTCTTCCTCATCAAATCCTTTCAGTTCTGTCACCACATCACTCAACAGTGTGCCAACCTCTCCAAGATCTTTTGTTTTTACATTTTCCAGTGCTTTTTCTGAAAAATCTGCGATCTTCTTCTGGGTTCCGGCTCCGTACTGAAGAATCATGTTCGAATTGGCGAGATCAATTTTTTCTGCAAATGCACTGACCATATTCTTTTCTTCCGGTGTCAGGACGATCTCCGGTGTTTCCGGTTCTGCCTCCTGATAAATCTGCGGAGTCTCTTTTTTTTCTTCCTGGAACGGATCCAGCGTCAGCTCCGGTGTCACATTAAATTCTTCAAAATCGTTCATACTCTTCTTCCTCCTGAGACTTTATTTTTTCATTCCGTCCTCTTTCAGACCTTCCTGTGCAAGCATGGTATTCAATACGGAAATATCCGATGAGACATCCCACATGGTATCCTGAAACAGGTCATCCAAAAGCTTCTCAAACGCCGTATTTAAAGTATCGAGCGTTGCCTCAATCTCACGTTTTGCAGTCTGGATATTTTCTCCATCAACCGGCTGTCTGTCAAGCTGTTCATATGCTTCCAGAAGCTTGATCGTCGTCGGAAGATAATATTCCATCAACTTACGGATATCCGAAACTGACTGTGGATTTTCTTCCACCCGGTCGAAGATCCGGTCTACCAGCATCTCCATCCGGCTGATCTTTGCGGAAATCTCTTCTCCCGGAATGGCTTCATTACACTCGTGGATCTTTCTGATAAAAGCATCCCCCTGGTCAATGATCTTCTGCACCTCCGGTGCCAGCTTTTCATTCTTTGCTTCTTTTTCTTTTGTATTTTCCTGTGTCTTCTCTTCTTTCTTTACCGGCTCTTCCGCTTTCGACTGCTGTCTGCGAGTTTCGATCTGTAAATATTCTTCGTAAGCACGGTTTGACAGGATCAGGCATTTCTTCTCACCATCCATGTGCCCCTGACGGAACCAGCCTTTAGAAATCATTCTTTCCAGATCCTTTGTCACAAATTTTATGGATTTTCCGGAATTGCTTCCGATCTCCGAAATATTGCAATACTCTCTGCCTGCAATCCTGCGGCTGTAGTTCTTGAATCTTCCAACCTGTTTCAGAAGCTTAATGCCCCATCCTGTGATCATGCCACTTGCTGCCGTAAACAGTCCAAATACCGCACGCATGATCCATAAAGCCCCCGGACTTTCCGGCAAAGAAGCAATACAAGATGCAAGGAACAGAATCAGAAATATAAGTGCTATGCTTCCGCCTACTGCGATCATGACAATTCCGCCTGCCTTTGTTCCCGTCGTCGATCCATACAAGACAGGTGACTGCTGTGCATTGCTGTATCCATACCGGCTGCTGCCCTGTGATTCCGCCTTATAGTCCTGCATATCCGGATTCCATGCTCTTCCATTTCCATCCGTTCCGCTCCACCTGTAAGTTCCAAACGGAGGTACACCTCCTCCAGGCGTTCTTCCCCATCTGTCAGTCCCGCCCATCTGTCCATATCTTCCACGCGGTCCTCCCGGACCTCTTCCCATATTTCTCGTTGCCTGATCAAACGCATTTCCAAAAGAACGCATGCCCTGTTCCGCGCCATTTACCGCACCATTCACTGCCCGGTTGATCGTATCTGTGATCGTCTGGTTCAGCTTCCGGTAATCCTGCGAGTCTACAGCATCCTGCACGGTTCGTCTGATCTCTTCTCCAAATCTTTCCCAATCCTGCATTTTCAGCTTCTCCTTTATTTTGAAAACTTGATCCTGTCATCAATTCCGTGCGAAAGAACATAATCAAAAACGGTCTTTGGCACCAGATCATCCCACTTTTCATCTGCCAGGATCCTCTGCCGGATCTGGGAACCTGATACCCCTTTTTCCTCTTTAGTCCTTCTCCAGAGAACTTCCACCGGAATTCCAAGCTTCTCAAAACGCTTCTCATTGTTCGCAGTCCATTCATCACAGATACTCATAAAGCAGACCGCACCCTCCGGCAGATACTGCCCCAGATATTCCACTCTGTCAATCGGAAATGGGATGATCTCAAACTCTTCTCTCGGCACTCCGAAACTGAGCAACGTATCACGAAGCATCTCATAACGCTCAATATAAGTCAGAGGATTAGCGCTCCGTCTTACCCGGTAATTGTCTTCCTCACCCCCTGATACGTGCAGATCATCCGACATAGTGATTCCTATATAAAGCCTTTTGCAGCGCATCTTTGCTGCCAGAATATATTCCACATGTTTGAGATGCAGAATCTGAAATCTTCCATATACCAGCCCTTTTTCTATCATTTATACGTCCCTTGCTTTCTGTAATTTTATCTTTTCAATGATGTTGAGGTCAAAAGGTATTTTAACCCTTTTGATACCAGATTGCTACGTGCTTTGCACTCTCGCAATCCTTTTCAATTAGTCTATCTGTATTCTACTACAGAACGGTCGTTCTTAGCAAGAAATACCTCTGTATACGACAAAAAGATGACTTTCGTCACCTTTTTGTCTTTTTCTTCTATTCAACGATTTTATAATATTCTTTTGCTGTTATCACAAATATGATCACATAAAAGACTGCAAAAATTCCCACTGTACCGGCAGTGCATCCGAAGAACAGCTTTGTATTTTTCAGATAAAATATGGCTAAAAGCTTTGTGATCACCGGAAATGCAACTGCAATATGGATGATTGCCATCGCAAGCGGCAGGAAGAATACCATCATGATCTGGCTGCGGATCGAGCTTTTGACTTCGCGTTTGCTCATTCCTACCTTCTGCATGATCTGATAGCGTTCTCTGTCATCAAAGCCTTCGGAAATCTGTTTGTAATAAATGATCAGCACCGTTGCCATCAGGAACAGGCTTCCAAGATACATTCCAATAAAAAACACACCGCCATACAGACCAAAGAAAGTCTCTTTTTCAAGATATCTTCCCTGTACGCCAGTATGTTCAAATTCACTTTCTGCCTGTGCTTTCAGCTCTTTGACAGCTTTCAGCTTCTGATCTTCGCTGCCCCTTAAATTGAATGACTCCCTCCATTTTACCGGTTTGTCCTCTGCCTCGAGCTGGTATTTTTCCAGATAATCTTTCATAAACTCTTTTTCATCACTGACGATCATATAATATACATTTTCTGTATTAGAATCACTCTTCTTTCCAAAAGGTGCAGTATCCAGTTCCTTCTTGACCATCCATGTTTCCTCATCAATCCTGATCTTATCCTTTCCGTAATTTTCCCCATTTGTAAAAAGAATAGCTTCCTTATCCCCAAGCTCCATCCTTTCGCCGGTCAGCTGATTATAATCTGCCAACCTAATCACATCAAAAAACACTATATCAGATGACGAATTATCCTTTATCATAGCAGAAGTATATTCTTCTCCGTTTTTTATCTTAACAAGCTCTGCCATATGCCAGCTCTTCTCATCTGTGATCTCTACCTGATTATCCCGGCAGATCTTTTCCACCATGTCATGCAGCTTCTTATTTTCCACATCATCAGATACCGAATTTGTGATATACACTTCCTGCGGATACCTTGTTCTTAAGACATCCTCCTTTCCAATGTACAAAGATACGGTAGACGAAATGATCACCAGAACCATAGTACTGAGTACACAGATATTTGACAGCCCGACTGCATTCTGCTTCATTCGGTAAAGCATGCCGGATACGGATGTAAAATGCTTTGTTTTATAATAGAAATTTTTGTTTTTCCGAAGCAGCTTTAAAAAAGCAATACTTCCTGCTGTAAAAAGCGCATAGGTTCCGATAATGACACAGATTACTGCGACAAAGAAAAGTTGAAGCGCCTTAAGTGGTTCTTTTGTCGTAATCGCAATGTAATAACCGATTCCAAGGAAAATGATTCCAGCCATAGTCAGGAACCATTTGGTTTTTGGCTCGCGCTCGCCCTGACTTCCCGCATGCAGAAGATCGATTGGATTGGCAAGCCGGATCTGCAAAAGATTATAGATCAGAGTCAATGCAAAGATCAGTGTGAAAAAGAGAACGGTATTTCCGGCAATCTCCCATGACATCCGAAATGCCAGTTTATCGTCATAATGAATCATTCTTTTCAAAAGTGCATACATCAGCTTTGCAAGCGCAGTTCCGAAAAAGATTCCACCCAGGATACTGACCGCACCGGTTACAACCGTCTCGATCACCAGCATTTTCGCAAGCTGCGGTTTCCCCATTCCGAGAATATGATACACTCCGATTTCTCTTTTCCTTCTTTTGATCAGAAAACTGTTGGTGTAAAACAGAAAGATCAGTGCAAATATTTCAATTACATGAACACTCAGACTTAAAATAATCTGTAATGCTTCCTGGTTCATTGGCGAATTTGCCGCCAGATTCGCCATCATATAATACATCATCACCGTTAAAATGGCAGTCAGTACATAGGGAATATATGTCTTCCGGTTATTTTTCAGATTGGAAATGGCAAGCTTTGTATAAATCGATCTATTCACGGTGCTCACCTCCTGTAGTGAGAACCGTCAAGGTGTCGGTGATCTTCTGGTACATCTCGTCACTGGTCAGATTGCCACGGTAAAGCTGATGAAAAACTTCCCCATCCTTGATGAAGAGGACTCTCTTTGCCGTGCTCGCTGCTTTGACACTGTGCGTTACCATGACAATCGTCTGCCCGTTATCGTTGATCGCATTAAAGAGTCCCAGAAGCTCATCCGTCGATCTGGAATCAAGCGCACCGCTCGGTTCATCGGCAAGGATCAGCTGCGGTTGTGTGATCAGAGCACGTGCAATGGCTGCTCTCTGCTTCTGTCCACCGGATACTTCATATGGATATTTGTTCAGAAGCTTACTGATTCCCAACTGCTCTGCGATCGGCGCGATCCGACTCTCCATTTCCGTGTATTTCTTTCCAGACAAAACCAGCGGAAGGAAAATATTATCCTTCAGGGTTAGTGTATCCAAAAGGTTGAAATCCTGAAAGACGAATCCAAGATTCTGCCGCCGGAATGCTGCCATCTCTTTTTCTCGGATCTTGCTGAGATCATTCCCTTTTAAGTAAACCTTTCCACCAGTCGGCTTATCAAGTGCAGCCAGGATATTCAGAAGTGTAGTTTTGCCACTTCCGCTTTCTCCCATAATTGCTACATATTCGCCTGCTTCTACGGAAAAGCTGACGTTATGCAGCGCCTCTACCTGATTTCCTCCGAAACGGGTTGTGTATATCTTTTTTACGTTCTTTACGTCAAGTAATGCCATGGTTTTTATGACCTGCCCTTCTTTTTTATTTGATAAAGTCATTATAAAAAAGTAAGGGATTTCCTTCCATCGAAGTAAATGACAATTTGTGTGGGGTTTCTTACATTTTTGTAAGGATCGGGTTGGAAAAGACTCATTTGGTGAAAGAGACGCCGCCAGAAAAAATAAATATTCCAAATTCCTTTGTGCAAACCATTCCGATGAACCACTTAGGACGGGAATCATGTTCGGCAATGGCCTCCATGATTCCTGTGTTTCATCTCCATTGCACAGTCGAGTAGACTAAGACCTCTCAATCTTAGCCCCTCACAGATCCGTACGTGCGGCT
>NZ_JAQDVB010000010.1:0-112245 GCF_027674365.1 Coprococcus sp. AM11-30B
AGATGGATAATTCCTTACTGGATGTAAGGGGATTATCCATAAATATATTGTAGTAGAATGAGGGAAAAGGAAAATGGATAAAGAGAAAAATACAGAAGCAGTGAGTGAGGAAAATATTTACTGTCTGAATGGAAGAGTGCCGGTAAAAAAGGCGATTCCGTTCGGACTCCAGCATGTTCTGGCAATGTTTGTGTCGAATCTGGCACCGGTGCTGATCGTGTGCAGTGCGGCATTTGTGAGAGGATCGGAGAATCACTTAAGTGCTGCGGAAATTACGCAGCTTCTGCAGTGTGCGATGTTTGCAGCGGGGATCGGGACCTGTCTGCAGCTTTACCCGGTATGGAAGATTGGCTCCAGGCTTCCGATCGTTATGGGAGTCAGTTTTACCTTTCTTGGCAGTCTGCTGATGATCTGTACCAATCCGGAACTTGGATATGAAGGAATGGTTGGTGCGGTGATCGCCGGAGGTATTTTTGAGGGACTGGTAGGAATGAGTGCCAAATATTGGAAACGGTTCCTGACGCCGGTAGTATCGGCATGTGTGGTGATTGCGATTGGGCTTTCCCTTTTGTCGGTAGGAATGGATTCCTGGGGCGGTGGAAACAGGGCAGAAGATTTTGGGGCGTGGTATCATCTTCTGGTCGGATTTTTCACACTGGTTGTGTGTCTGGCTGCCCGCTATCTGTTAAAAGGTGTATACAAGAACCTGAACGTACTGGTTGGTCTGTGGGTATCTTCTGTCCATTGTATTTACTGTGGCGGGGATTGCACCGATGGTCGATTTTTCAGGAATTACAAAGACGATCGAGCAGGTCGGTGTATTCAGCCTTCCAAAGCTTGTATTTTTTACTTCCCATAAACCGGTTTTTGATCTGGGAGCATTCTTTACTATTGCAATTGTCTTTCTGGTATCGGCAGCAGAGACAACAGGTGCAACTACTGCAGTGTGTACCGGTGCGTTGGGGCGGGATATCAAGATGGAGGAACTGCAGGGGTCTCTTGCTGTGGATGGATTCTCCAGTGCGATTTCAGGATGCTTTGGCTGTCTGCCGCTTACTTCTTTCAGTCAGAATATCGGGCTCGTCACTATGACAGGAGTTATCAATCGTTTTACTATTCTGATGGGGGCTTTGATTTTGATCCTTGCTTCTCTGTTCCCGCCGCTTGGAGCTTTTTTCAATTCGCTTCCGCAGGCGGTACTTGGAGGATGTACGGTTATGATGTTCGGATCGATCATGTATGAAGGGATCAAGATGCTCAAAGAGTGTGTGTTTAATGACAGAACCATGATCATCGTTTCGCTGGCATTCTGTATCGGTGTCGGACTGACACAGACTTCCGGAAATTTCTTTTCTGCATTTCCGAAGGAGGTAGGAGATATTTTTAATGGAAATGCAGTTGCAGGGGTGTTTGTGGTGTCATTGATCCTCAGTCTCTGCCTTCCGAAGAAAAAAACAACAGATTTGTAAAATGTGCTAAAAATAAATCAATCAGAAGGAAGAGAGGAACGAGGATGAGACCAAAAAGAAAGATCGAAGCGCAGGCGTCTGAACAATTATAATCGAAAATTGTTGAGCAAATAAGGGACTGGCGGCACGATAAAAAGTGTCGCTAGTTCTTTTTTAGTGTTTCGCTGCGAGGGATAGTACCTCCAGACTGGTTTCTCTGGTAGAAAAATCGATGATGACTTGACCGGATCCGCACCGAATGTTCAGTAAGCTATGATTCCAATTGTAAGAATTAAAAAAGCATGCTATACTTACGGCAGATGAAAAACTGACAGGATAAGACAACAAAGGAGAGGCACATGAATTCTAATTTTGAATATTATAAAGTTTTTTATTATGTGGCGAAGTATGAGAACCTTACAAAGGCATCCAGCGTTCTGAAGACGAGCCAGCCGGCGGTGACGAGAACGATACACAACCTGGAAAATGAACTGGGATGCCGGTTATTTACCAGAAGCAAATCCGGCATGAAGCTGACACCGGAGGGAAGAACCTTTTACAGCTATGTATCGGCAGGGTGTGCCCAGTTTTTTAAAGGGGAAAATGATCTGAGCAATCTGATCAGTCTGGAGAACGGGACAATCTATATCAGTGCGACTGAGACAGCCTTACACTGCTTCCTGTTCCGGGCAATGGGAGAATTCAACAGCATTTATCCGAACGTACATTTCAAAATCTTAAATAACAGTACCATGGACTCGGTCAACGCGGTAAAAGAAGGAAAGGTAGACCTTGCATTTGTGTCAACGGATCTGCAAGTAAATAAGCCGCTCAGGATGAAGAAACTGCGGGAGTACCATGAGGTGCTGATCGGCGGCAGTCGTTACATAGAATTAAAAGGAAGAAAGATTTCATTGGAGGAGCTTTCGGCTTATCCTTGGATCAGCCTGACTTCGGAGGCACTGACAAGAAAATTCCTGAATAATTATTTTGCAGATCATGGTCTGCAGTTTTTGCCGGATATGGAGCTTGCGACGACAGACCTGATCTTGCCGGCAGTCCGTCACAATCTTGGAATTGGATTTGTCCCGGAAGAATTTGCCGAAGAAGAGAAGAAGGCGGAAAATGTATTTGAAATCGAAGTGGAAGAGAAGCTTCCGACCAGAAATATTATTCTGATCTATGATACTGAGTATCCTCAGAGTATTGCATCGAAGGAGTTTCAGAAGTTTCTGAGCAGTCAGAAGAACTAAAGAAGAAATAGATTTTCAAAGTGGATTGTACAAATCGGTATCCTTTGTAGCCGGGATGTGTATCTGCAAAGAAAAATATAAGGAGAATGCCCCGGAATTTTTTATGTGTGGATCATAAAGTTCCGGAGCATTTTTATATTTGTAAGTATAAAGTTATAAAGTAGAATTTTGGATTAGAAAACGATTGATATTATTTATGCCATTCCCAGTTTCTGATTTCTTCCAGATCCTGTCCGTATTCAGCGATGTACTGCTTGTGCTCAACCAGTTTGTCGTTCATCTTCTGAATCAGGAATGATCCCTTATTGCCAAGCTGTGGCAGATGCATGATTGCATCTTTTACAAGGTTGAAACGGTCGATCTGGTTCTGTACACGCATGTCAAATGGAGTAGTGATCGTACCTTCTTCCTGATATCCATGAACAGAAATGTTGTGGTTGTGACGTTCGTATGTCAGCTCATGAATCAGTGTCGGATATCCGTGGAATGCAAAGATAACCGGTTTATCTTTTGTGAAGATTGCATCGTATTCTGCATCACTTAATCCGTGTGGATGTTTGTGGTCTGATTCCAGTTTGAACAGGTCAACTACATTGACAACGCGGATCTTGAGCTCTGGCATTTCATCACGAAGGATAGTAACAGCAGCCATAACTTCAAGAGTAGGAGTGTCACCGCAGCAAGCCATAACAACATCTGGTTCTTCACCGCAGTCATTACTTGCCCATTCCCAGATACCGATACCCTGTGTACAATGCTTTACAGCCTGTTCCATAGTCAGCCACTGGCAGCTTGGATGTTTAGACGCTACGATTGCATTGACATAGTTCTTACTCTTGATGCAGTGGTCGAAGCATGAGAGTAAGCAGTTTGTATCCGGTGGTAAATACATGCGGACAACGTCTGCCTTTTTATTGGCAATGTGATCCAGAAATCCTGGATCCTGATGTGTAAATCCGTTATGATCCTGTTGCCATACATTAGATGTCAGGATAAAGTTCAGCGAAGCAATCGGCTGTCTCCATGAAAGCTGGTTGCAGACCTTCAGCCATTTTGCATGCTGTGCTGCCATAGAGTCAACGATACGGATGAATGCTTCATAGCTTGCAAAGAATCCATGACGTCCTGTCAGAAGATATCCTTCCAGCCATCCTTCACACATATGTTCACTTAACATACCGTCCATGATACGTCCGTCTCTTGCAAGGCAGTCATCAGTGTCAAGCAAGTCTGCCTGCCAGTCACGTTTCTGTTCTTCAAATACTTTGTACAGACGGTTGGACATACTTTCATCTGGTCCGAAGATACGGAAGTTCTTACTGTCTTCATTTAATTTGAAGATGTCGCGGATGTATCCGCCAAGTTCGATCATATCCTGAGCTTTTGTCTTGCCAGGTTCTACTTCGATTCCGTATGAGCGGAAATCCGGAAGACGAAGGTCTTTCAGAAGAAGTCCGCCATTTGCATGCGGGTTTGCACCAAGACGGGCATCTCCCTTTGGAGCAAGTTCTGCAAGTTCCGGAATCAGATGTCCTTTTTCATCGAAGAGTTCTTCTGCATGGTAGCTTTCCAACCATTCTTTCAGAAGGTCAAGATGTTCTGGTGATTCCATAGAAAGCGGTACCTGATGTGCACGGAAAGATCCTTCAATCTGAAGTCCGTCAACAACCTTTGGTCCTGTCCATCCCTTTGGAGTACGAAGAACGATCATTGGCCAGAACGGACGGGTAGGATCATTGTTTTCACGGGCATTTTTCTGGATTGCTTTGATTTCTTCGATGCAGGCATCCATAGTCTCAGCCATTTTTCTGTGCATAGTCATCGGATCGTCACCTTCTACGAAGTAAGGTTTCCATCCGCAGCCCTTGAAGAAGTTTTCCACTTCCTCATGAGAAATACGTGAGAAAATGGTCGGGTTACTGATCTTGTATCCGTTCAGATGAAGGATTGGAAGAACAGCACCGTCTGTGATCGGGTTCAGGAATTTGTTGGACTGCCATGAAGTAGCAAGCGGTCCTGTTTCAGCTTCACCGTCACCGACAACAACTGTAGCGATAAGATCTGGGTTGTCCAGAACAGCACCAAAGCCGTGAGCAATTGAATATCCAAGTTCTCCACCCTCATTGATAGAACCTGGTGTTTCAGGAGCACAGTGACTCGGAACTCCGCATGGGAATGAGAACTGCTTGAACATTTTCTTCATGCCTTCCTCATCCTGGCTGATGTTTGGATAAACTTCACTATAGGAACCTTCCAGGTAAGTGTTGGCGATCAGGAAGTTTCCGCCATGTCCCGGACCGGAAAGAAGAATCATATCCAGATCATAACGTTTGATGACACGGTTGCAGTGTACATAGATGAAGTTTTGTCCAGGTACGGTTCCCCAGTGTCCGACGATTTTTTTCTTGATCTGATCCATGGTCAATGGCTTTTTCAGAAGCGGATTATCAAGAAGGTATAACTGACCGGCTGACAGGTAGTTGGCAGCACGCCAGTAGGCATTCATTTTGTTGAGCAGTTCATCAGATAATGGCTGCTTTTCAAGACATAATTTATTGTCTTCCATTTTAGTACCTCTCTCTTTCTCTAATTCATTTTTGTTATTTTTTTAACTGGGTTCATCATATCATGAGTAAAAGATAACGTAAAATAGCAATAATGAATTATATTCATATCAAAATGTTATGGATAGGAAGAGGGGAGTTCCTTAATTTCGTAATAGGTGGTAGACATTGTGAAAAAATTGAAGTATAATTACGAATAGCTGTTTTTATGTAAGATTTTTGAATAAAGCGTTTAAAATGTAATGTTTTGACGGAGAAAAACAGTGTATATAATGTAGATTGACAGTTTTTTAGTGAGGGAGAATTTATTATGAAGACTACTCTGATTATTATGGCAGCAGGAATCGGTTCAAGATTTGGAACAGGAATCAAGCAGCTCGCCAAGATGTCTCCGAATGGGGAGATCATTATGGATTACTCTATTTATGATGCAAAAGAAGCTGGTTTTGACAAGGTTGTATTTATTATCAGAAAAGATATTGAAGAAGAATTCCGTTCTGTAATCGGAAATCGTATCGGAGATCAGATCGAGGTGGAATATGTATATCAGGATCTTGCAGATATTCCAGCTGGTTTTGAAGTTCCGGAGGGACGTACCAAACCTTGGGGAACCGGTCAGGCAGTCCTGTGTTGTAAAGATGTAGTAAAAGAACCGTTTGTGATCATCAATGCAGATGATTATTATGGAAAGGAAGCGTTTAAGCTTCTCCATGATTACTTGATTGCGCACGCAGAGACAGCAGATAAGATGCAGATGGGCATGGCTGGATTTATTCTGAAAAATACGGTCAGTGAGAATGGAACAGTTACCCGTGGCGTATGCGTGGTAGATGAAAATGGAATGCTTGAACAGATTCATGAGACAACCGGAATCAGTATCCAGGCTGACGGGGTTCACTGCGACAGCGAAGAGGTTCAGAAGTGGATCACACCAGATTCTAATGTATCTATGAATATGTGGGCTGGTTATCCGGATTTCATTCAGGTTCTGGATGAGAGATTTGCAGAATTTTTAAAAGATGAAGCAGGAGATCCTTTGAAAAAAGAATATCTTCTTCCAAATATTGTAGGAGATCTTTTAAAAGAAGGAAATGTGGATGTAAAGGTTCTGGAAACACACGATAAATGGATCGGTATTACTTATAAAGAAGATACAGAACTTGCACAGGCCGGATTCAAGAAAATGACAGAGGATGGCGTTTATCCGAAAAAATTGTGGAATTAAACGGATCCTGGAAGTAAAAAACAGAAGAGGAAAGAAAAATATGAATGAATTAAAACAGTTAGAGGCACAGAGAGATGACGAGATCGAGATTGATCTTGGCGAGATCTTTCATTTATTGCTGAATAAATTATGGGTGATTATTCTGTGCTTTATCGTAGGTGGAGTGATTGCGTTTAGTGGGACAAAACTCTTCCTTACTCCGAAATATTCAGCTTCATCAATGATTTAT
Source organism: Coprococcus sp. AM11-30B (assembly GCF_027674365.1). Taxonomy (NCBI): domain Bacteria; kingdom Bacillati; phylum Bacillota; class Clostridia; order Lachnospirales; family Lachnospiraceae; genus Coprococcus; species Coprococcus sp. AM11-30B. The sequence continues at coordinate 6,720 of NZ_JAQDVB010000010.1, forward strand.
ATTTTAACGAAGACAACCAGTGTGACATCTCTTGCAGATATCCAGATGGGATCGCAGCTTACAGCTGATTTTGAAATTCTTGCGACGAGCCGCCCAGTTATAGAAGAGGTGATTGAAAAGTTAAAATTGAAATATTCGTATGATGAGCTTGTGGCAATGATTCAGACAGATAATCAGTCTGATACACGAATTTTGCGCTTTACGGTAATTGATGAGAATGCAAAAGAGGCAAAGGCAATTGCAAATGAACTTGCAGAAGTGACAGCAGAACGAGTAGCGTATGTTATGTCTAGTGATAAACCTAAGATTGTGGAGGAAGCGGTGGTACCTAAAAAAGCTTCATCACCGAATACGATGAAAAATACAATAATGGGAGCGTTGGCGGTTGCATTTTTGGCTATAGGAATTATTGTGATTAAATATTTGGTTAACGATACAGTCCAAAATGAAGATGATATTAAAAAATATCTTGGACTTCATATGCTTGCAGCGATTCCGACAGAAAAGAGGGAATCGATTTGAAAGACAGGACAAGAAAGATTATTGTTGCGGTGTTGCTTGTGATAGCAGTCTGCTGTGCAGGTTATCTGATTTGGTATTACGCCACGGCGGCAAAGACGAAGCAGTCGTATGATGATGCAAAAAAGCTGGCAACGGAAAATGTGAAACCGTCAAAAACAGATAGTGATGACGGAGAGCAGACAAAGCCGGAGATACCGGTTGATTTTACTGTTCTTCAGGAAAAAAATCCGGACATTTACGCATGGATTAAGATTGATGGAACAACCGTTGATTATCCGGTTTGCCAGAATAATGAGGATGATAATTATTATCTATCTCATACCTGGGAACGGGTAGAAGCGGCGGATGGTGCTATTTTTACACAGGCATGCAACAGTAAGAATTTTACAGATTTCAATACGGTTATTTACGGACATCAGATGGGTGAGGGTGTAGATACCATGTTTCATACACTGGATCGTTATCTGGAAGAAGGATATATTGAAAAATATCCAAATGTGATCATTTATACACCAGATCATGTTCTGACTTACCGGATTTTTGCGGCAGTTATTTATGACGACCGTCATCTGATCAACTCTTTCAATTATGTAATGGATGACCAGAGACAGGCTTTCCTGGATTCACTTCAGGATTCCAGAGACCTGAGAAGCCGTTACAGTGATATCGAAAGCGTAGGAACAGAAGACCGGATCCTGTCGCTCAGTACCTGTGTGACGGGAGAATCAAACCATAGACTTCTTGTGGAGGCGGTTCTGACAAATGAAGAATAGAAATCTGGTAATCGTGATACTTGCAGTTATCTGCGCAGGGCTGTTGGCAGGTGTCGTTTATACGGTTACAAAAGGGAAAAGCGGTACGCAGAAAAAACAGGAGGCATCGGCAGAAGCGGGTGCAGACGAAACGGAATCACAGTCCGGAATCATCGAAGAAGACGGAAAGAAATACAAACTCAACCCGGATATCAAGACCGTTCTGTTCATGGGTGTTGACAAGGAAGAAAAAGCAGATCTTGGTAATAACCCGGGAGAAAACGGACAGAGCGACAGCCTGAATCTTCTGGTCCTTAATAAAGAAGAGAAGACGGCACAGATCATTCAGATTTCCAGAGATTCTATGGTGGGAATCGATATTTATGATGTGACAGGTAACAGGCTGATGACGGAAAATGGGCAGATCGCACTTCAGTACGCATATGGGGACGGGGTAGAAGAGAGCTGCCGTCTGACATCCGAGAAGGTATCAGAACTGATGTATGGCGTGAATGTGGATTCTTATTTTTCACTGACGCTGGAGGGGCTGGTTGCAGCAACCGATGCGGTTGGAGGAATTACTCTTACCGTGCCAGAAGATTATACAGCTGTTGATCCTGCATTTGAAAAAGGTGCAGAAGTTACTCTTAATGGGGAACTTGCTGAAAAATATGTCCGTAAAAGAGATATTGAAGTCCTTGACAGTAACAATCAGCGCATGGAACGTCAGTCACAGTTTATGGATGCTCTGATCGAGAAGATGCAGAATATTCAAAGCAAAACAGAGTATCTTTCTCTGTACCAGAAATTGGAGGATTACATGACAACAAATATGACTGCGGATGAGATGGAAGAGCTGGCAGATTATAAGATTGCAGAGGACACCGTGAAAGTTCCGGGTGAGATTATTGAGAAAGACGGACATGCGCAGTATCTGGTAGACAATAAAGAATTAAAAAAAATAATATTAAAAATGTTTTACAAAATAATGTAATTGTAGTATAGTATAGCTTGATATAGCGAATATCAAATAAACTATGTGAGGAGGTCAAAGAAAATGAAGTCAAGAATCTTAAAGACAGTTGGTCTTATTGCAGCTATGGTATCTTGCATTGGAATGACGGCATTTGCAGCACCAAGCCCGGCAGCTTCTACAGTTGTTACAGCTGTAAGCAGCGCGACAGATGCAGACGGTAATGCAGTGAATGTCTCTATCACATCTGAAATCTCGGCAGAATATACACAGGCAGTTGCAGACATTAAGACTGAAGCAAAACTGAAAGAAGTACTTGGGAGCGATTTTAATGCGAATATGACAGTTGCTGATGTTAAGGAAGTTACAGCGCCGGAAGGAGCTAAATTCCCACTTAAGATCACATTCGCAATGAAAGGCGTAACAGCTTCTTCTAAAGTTCAGATCCTGCATTACAATGGATCAGCTTGGGAGAAGATTGACACAACTGTTGCAGATGGAACAGTAACAGGTACATTTAGTTCACTGTCACCGGTTGCATTTGTTGTTGACAAGACAACTCTTACATCCGCTACAGGAACAGCTACTTCACCGGCTACAAGCGCAACAGCTGTATCAGCAGTTGCAGTACTTGGACTGGCAGCAGTAGCAGCAGCATTCGGTCTTAAAAAGAAAGCTGTTAGATAATTTACAAACATATGTTGAAAGCGCTTCTTTATGGCGGTAGTCACCGTGAGGGGCGTTTTCTTTTTGACAGGAGAAATACGTTTTGATGTTAGTAGATATTCATTGTCATATTCTTCCGGGAGTGGATGATGGAGCACCGGATATGGAGACTTCCAGAGCAATGATACGGGATGCCTATGAGCAGGGAGTACGTTATATCATTGCGACTCCGCATTACAGACCAGAGATGTTTGAGCCTTCCATGAAAAAGGTGATCCGGGTATACCATGAACTTCGCGATTATGCTGAAGAAGTTGGAATTGGACTGAGGCTTGGCTGTGAGTATTACCGGAATGAGCAGATGCTCCGGCATCTTGATAAGAAGCTTCGGCCGACGATGCTTGGAAGCAGATATGTTTTGACAGAGTTTTCAACTAATGACAGTTTTGTCACGGTCCGTAATTACATTTATGAGCTGATCACCAAGGGATATCGACCGATCGTTGCACATGTTGAAAGGTATTTTTGCTGTCAGGAACCGGAGAGAATCCAGGAACTGAAAAAACTTGGAGCACAGATTCAGATAAATGCAGATTCCGTATTGGGATATGAAGGACATACGATTAAAAAGTTCTGTGCCGGTCTGATGAAAGATGATCTTGTGGATTTTATAGGATCAGATGCACACAATCTGGAGGGGCGGAAGATGAACCTCGGGAAGTGTGCCGCTTACGTCAGAAAAAAGATGGGACAGGATTATGCGGAAGAGATTTTTATAGATAATCCAAGACGGATATGGAAGAGCAGATAAAGAGATTCAGATAGCCCCGCGTGGGGAAGAAAGCAGGTGTTTTGGTGAAAAAGGTTAATTTATCGATTGAAAAGAAAAGCTACGGGGTGCGTGAATCAATCCGGACATTGCGTACCAATCTGCAGTTTTGCGGAGATGATAAAAGAGTCATTCTTGTAACAAGCTGTGTGCCGGGAGAGGGGAAAAGCTCTGTTTCTGTTGCGCTGGCAGAATCAATTGCAGACATGGGAAAATCTGTTATTCTTGTTGATGCGGATATCAGGAATTCTGTTATGGCATCGAAACTTCAGATTACCGGCGCAGATAAAGGGCTGTCACACTTCCTCTCCGGACAGTGTGTGCTTGCAGATGTGATTATGGCGACAAATATTCCGAAATTTCATATTCTTCTTTCCGGACCGGAGGCTCCGAATCCGACAGAGCTTCTGGAATCCAAACGTTTTACCGGTATGCTGGAGTCCATGAAGAATGTCTATGATTATATTATCATTGACTGTCCGCCGCTTGGTCTTGTTATTGATGCGGCAATCATCGGACATCAGAGTGATGGCGCGATCATTGTTGTCGAAGCAGGTAAGACCAAATACCGTCTGGTGCAGAATGTAAAAGACCAGCTGGAAAATTCGGGAGTGTCCGTTCTTGGTGTTGTCCTTAACAAGGTAGAGCGTAAGAACCAGAAGGGATATTATAACAAATATTATGGCTCACAGAAGTATGAGGGCTATTATGGACACAATGAAGAAACAAAAAATGCATAAAAGTGAAAATAACACTTGCAATTGTTAAAAGTTTCTGTTAAAATGACTATTGTTGTGAGTCTGTAAGATTTGTAAACAGACATTTCAGATCGTTAGGAGGTGCAATCATGGCTAAATGTGCTATTTGTGAAAAGGGTGCTCATTTCGGAAATAACGTAAGTCACTCTCATAGAAGATCATCTAAGATGTGGAAATCTAACGTAAAATCCGTTAGAGTTAAAACGGAAAACGGCGGAACACAGAAAATGTACGTATGTACAAGCTGCCTGAAATCCGGACGCGTTGAAAGAGCTTAATCTGAGCGGAATGATGAGAACCGAAGCTTTTAAGCTTCGGTTTTTTGCGTATACGATGAGCCAAATACGGAGCTGTCCAGATTTGTGCTCGCACAAAAATCTGATTGGATCTGTATTTAGCGAATGTACGACAGTGAACTGTTAAGTGAGCTGCCGTATAATCAGGCAGGTGTCAGCATGCCTGATTATACGGCTGCATTGGTTGTAAAAGCATTGGAAATAGAGTATAATATTTTCAACGTTTAAAAATAGATTTATTGATATGAATTTTGAGAATTGGAGGATGGCATATGAAGGGAAGTATGAGTACTGATTTAGGAATCATCACGATCGATCCGGAAGTGATCGCAAAATATGCAGGATCTGTAGCAGTTGAATGTTTTGGAATTGTCGGTATGGCAGCTGTCAGCATGAAAGATGGTCTGGTAAAACTTTTGAAAAAAGAAAGCCTTACAAAGGGAATCCAGGTCGGAATCTCTGATGAGAATAAGATTACACTTAATTTTCATGTGGTCGTAGCTTACGGAGTAAGTATTTCAGCAGTAACAGACAATCTGATCAGCAACGTGAAGTATAAAGTTGAAGAATTTACAGGTATGAGCGTCGATAAGATCAATATCTATATCGAAGGCGTCCGCGTGATCGATTAATTAAGGAGGAACTTGTTGTGGCAACAAAGAGTATCGATGTAGAACTGCTTGCGAAGATGTTTCTTGCAGGCGCACAGAATATAGAAGCAAAAAAGGAATATATCAATGAACTGAACGTGTTCCCTGTACCGGATGGTGATACAGGAACCAATATGTCTATGACAATTATGGCGGCAGCGAAAGAAGTAACTGCACTGGAAGGCATGGATATGGCTTCTCTTGCGAAGGCAATTTCATCCGGTTCTCTCCGTGGTGCAAGAGGTAACTCCGGTGTTATTCTTTCTCAGCTGCTTCGTGGCTTCACAAAATCCATCAAGACGGAAAGTGAAATTGATGTACCTGCACTTGCAAGAGCAGCTGTACGTGCAAAAGAGACAGCATATAAGGCTGTTATGAAGCCGAAGGAAGGTACGATTCTTACCGTTGCAAAAGGAGTGGCTGAAAAGGCTCAGACACTTGCAGAAGAGACAGATGATCTGGAAGAATTTCTCCCGAAGCTGATTGAAGAGGCAGAGACTGTTCTGGCAAAGACTCCGGATATGCTTCCTGTATTAAAGGAGGCAGGTGTTGTAGATTCCGGCGGACAGGGACTTCTGGAGGTGCTGCGCGGGGCATATGATGCATTCCTCGGCAAAGAGATTGACTATAGTGCACTTGCACCGGCTTCTCCGGCTGTTAATGCAACAAAGGTTGAAAATGAGAGTACAGTGGATATCAAATTTGGTTACTGTACCGAATTTATTATTCTCCTGGACAAAGAATTTACAGAAAAGGATGAAGTAGAATTTAAGGCTTATCTGGAATCGATTGGTGATTCTATCGTATGTGTAGCTGATGAAGACGTTGTTAAGATCCATGTTCATACGAATGATCCGGGACTTGCAATCCAGAAAGCACTTACTTATGGACAGTTATCCCGTATGAAGATTGACAATATGCGTGAAGAGCATCAGGAAAAGTTGATTAAAGATGCGGAAAAGCTTGCAGCAGCCCAGAAAGAGAAAGAAAAAGCCAAAGAGCCGCGTAAAAAAGTCGGATTTATTGCTGTTTCGATCGGAGAAGGATTAAATGAAATCTTCAAAGAACTTGGCGTGGATTATATTATCGAGGGTGGTCAGACCATGAACCCGAGTACGGAGGATATGCTGACAGCGATCGATCATGTAAATGCAGACTATATTTACATTCTTCCGAATAATAAGAATATCGTAATGGCTGCAAATCAGGCGCGTGATCTGACAGAAGACAAGGATATTATCGTAATTCCGACAAAGACCGTTCCGCAGGGAATCACAGCAGTTCTGAATTACAATGCAGAAGAAGATGTGGATACAAATGAAGAGACGATGCTGGAAGCGATCAAATGTGTAAAGACAGGTCAGGTGACTTATGCTGTCCGTGATACCCACATCGATGATAAAGAAATCCATGAAGGTGATATCATGGGAATTGGTGATGCAGGTATCCTTGCAGTTGGCAAGTCTGTCGATGGTACTACAAAGGACATGCTGGCACAGCTGGTAAATGATGATTCTGAACTGATCAGTCTCTATTATGGAGAAGAAGTTTCCGAAGAAGAAGCAGAAAAGCTGACAGCAGAGATTGAAGAATTATATCCGGATATGGACGTAGATGCACACATGGGCGGACAGCCGATTTATTACTATGTGTTGGCGGTAGAATAGGCTTATGAATGAGCAGTCAGAAATCCGTAACCTGAAAGGAATCGGGGCAAAAACCGAGGAACTGTTTCACAAGATGGGAATTTTTACCATCGGCGATCTGCTCCGTTATTATCCCAGAGGATATGATGTATATGAAGAGCCGGTAAGCGTAGGAGAGCTGGAAGAAGGAAAGATCAGCACGGTAAAAGGTGTGATATACGGAAGGGTACAGGTTGGAGGAGGAAAGCGTATGCAGATTACGACAGCATACGTAAAAGATCTGACTGGTACTTTGAAGGTGATCTGGTTTCGTATGCCGTTTCTGCGTAATACATTGAAGCAGGGAATGCCGGTTATCATAAGAGGACGGGTAGTTTCAAAAAAGGATCAGCTGATTATGGAGCATCCAGAGTTATTTTCACCACCGGATAGTTACGATAAAAAGTGTGGAACTCTTCAGCCAATTTATCCGTTAACTGCCGGTATGACGAACAATGCGGTAGCAAAAGCGGTTAAAGGTGCAATGGAATATCTGGATCTCGTCTCTGATGATCTACCGAAAGATCTGCGCCTTCGATATCATCTGGCTGAGTATAACTATGCGATCCGCGGGATACATTTTCCACTGGATAAGGCAGAATTCTACCATGCAAGAGAGAGACTTGTATTTGAAGAATTTTTAGTTTTCGTGCTTGCTCTTCGCAGGACGAGGGAGCGAAATGAGCGTGCCGAAAACGGATTTGTGATAAAAAGGCGGTCGGAAATCGACCGCTTTCTTGCAAATCTGCCATATGAACTGACCGGAGCACAGAAGAGAGTCTGGGAACAGATCCAGGAGGAGATGTGCGGAAAGCTAGTGATGTCACGCCTTATCCAGGGGGATGTTGGCTCTGGTAAGACAATAGTAGCGCTTCTGGCTCTTCTTCTGGCGGCACTGAACGGTTATCAGGGCGCAATGATGGCTCCGACAGAAGTTCTGGCCAAGCAGCATTACGAATCAATCATAGAGATGCTGGAAAAGTATCAGATTCCGGTGAAAACCGAGCTCTTGACCGGGTCGATGACAGCAAAGGAAAAAAGGGAAGCTTATCAGAGGATTGCTGCGGGAGAAGTGCAGATTGTTCTGGGAACCAATGCGCTGATCCAGGAGAAGGTGGAATACCAGAATCTGGCACTTGTTGTTACCGATGAACAGCATCGATTTGGTGTCCGTCAGAGAGAGGCACTTGCCGGGAAAGGACAAATTCCTCATATTCTTGTAATGAGTGCGACACCGATTCCTCGAACACTGGCAATCATTTTATATGGAGATCTGGATATTTCGGTGATTGATGAACTTCCGGCAAACCGTCTGCCAATCAAGAACTGTGTGGTGGATACCAGTTACCGACCGACTGCTTACCGCTTTATGCAGAAGCAGGTCGCCGAAGGAAGACAGTGCTATGTGATTTGTCCGATGGTAGAAGAGAGCGAGGCAATGGATGCAGAGAATGTTCTTGACTATGCGCAGCTTCTGCAAAGTGAGATGGGTGACAAGATCCGGATCGCTGCACTTCATGGGCGGATGAAACAGGCAGAAAAAGACGAGATCATGGGAGCATTTGCAAAGAATGAGATCCAGGTCCTGGTGTCGACAACAGTTATCGAGGTTGGTATCAATGTGCCGAATGCTACGGTGATCATGGTGGAGAATGCTGAGCGTTTTGGGCTGGCACAGCTTCATCAGCTCCGCGGGCGCGTAGGACGTGGCAGATACCAGTCCTATTGTATTTTTATGAGTGGTTCGAAGACGAAAGAGACAAAAAAACGACTTGAGATCCTGAACAAATCCAATGATGGATTTTTTATTGCGAATGAAGATCTGAAGCTTCGGGGACCAGGAGATCTTTTTGGAATCCGTCAAAGCGGATTAATGGATTTCCGGATCGGAGATGTGTTCCAGGATTCGGAGCTTCTGAAAAAAGCAGGAGAAGCATCGGGGGAAATCCTGAGGGAAGATCCACTGTTAGAAGGCGAAAAATATAAACTGCTTGGTGAAAAGCTTGCGGCATACATTTCGGGAAACAATCTGGAAACGACGTTGTAGATAAAAAGATAGTGGGCAAATTGTTCTGCCCACTATCTTTTTATTCATAAAACCAGTAAATAATAAATTTGTTAAGGGATGCTTCTTCACTGTATGAATAAGAAACCTGCCAAAGTCCATACAGCTCACCCAGGTATCCTGCACCTTCTTCCATGAGGGTTTCGTGCATTTCATCCACGATCTCCTGATAGACTGCATCATCTGACATTTTAAATATCGTATAAGCCTCCTGGCTCTCAATCGATCTGTCGATCACTTCTCGCAACATACCAGGCTCATAGGTATCATAATACATGCCGTTTAGCTGATAATAATTCAGATTTTCAGACTGACATGACGGATATACATAGTCCGTGCTGATCATATGTGTTTTTTCTAGCTCTTTTTCACTGCAGCAGAGATAATCGTAAGCAATCAGGTTCGGTATCTGATAGCCATTATCTTCGCCGAGAAAAATCGGATCTCCCCAGGTTGCATCTACATAATAATACTGACCATTGCACTGAACAATATTCCATGCATGGTCTGCGACGCCTCCATTTGGATCTGTAGTCTGTCCGGTTACATAGATACAGTAAATACCCAGTTGTTGCAGCAGATACTGGCAGCTTTTTGCATAGCCGGCACAAACCGATCTTTTTCCGACAAGAGCACTGTAAATATTTTGGTTATCCGGTGCATCAAGATCATAATCTACGTTATCTATGAGATAGGTGTAAATGTATTTTATCTTTTCGTATTCATCTGAAAGGTCTGAAATGCCAGAAAGACAGGCGGTTCTTGCCGATTCAATCTCCTGATTCCGTTGTTCTTTTTCTTCTCCCTCATAAAGATAATTGGGCTCTATTACTACATATCGGCTCTGTCCTTCAGACTGAGAATATTCTGTGGAAGTTGCATTTCCATCACACCAGAAAATTTCCGGTCTGTCATTTAACACATTCTGAAATACTTCATTTGCAGTATTCGCGTTGCTGCAATGCAGATAAATTTCTTTTTTATTTTCCTGGATACCCTGAAGAATTTCCCGGTAAACCGTTTGCTCTTCATCAGAAAGCTGTTCATAGTAGAATTCTCCGGTAACCTCTGCATCCGTAATTTTTTCCTGTTCATAAGGAACTTCTTCCGGCGCGGAACTCTCTGCTTTCGGAGTGGCTGACATTTGTCTGCCGATCAGGATTCCTCCGGATATAAGACAGAGACAGCCAAGTCCCAAAAGAATGAACGAAAAAAATTTCCCTGTTTGATGCATCTTTTTTCGCATAATCTATTTAATTCCTCCAAATACTCATCTGTATGTTTCATCATAACATACCCTTCATTTTTGCACAACACGGACATTTTTTACATATAATGTTTCTGACAGTATAAAAAGCCTTGAGGATATCAGATATGAGATTTTTGAAAGCCATGCAGACTTCTGATCGGGGAAATTTGCAGATACAGATTACTTCGTCTATTGATTCTTTTCCTGTTCCAGATGCGTCAATCCGTATTTCCTATACAGGTATTCCTGAAAACACACTGGAAGAACTGACAACCGATAGCTCCGGACAAAGTGAAACCATTGAGCTTGACGCACCGCCTGTGGAGTATAGCCTGGATGCAACAAATGAAGAACAGCCATATGCGGAATATACCCTGGAAGTAAACGCTCCGGGATTCGAGCCGGTCAACATCGCAGGAACGGAAATACTGGCCGGTGTGACGGCAATTCAGAAGATTCGTCTGCGTCCACTTGTCACGGAAGACCAGACCCCGGAAATCTTTGTGATTCCTGCACATACTCTGTACGGTGTGTATCCGCCGAAAATCCCGGAAAACGAGATCAAGCCGGTAAACGAAACCGGTGAGATTGTACTAAGCAGAGTTGTCGTGCCGGAATACATTGTTGTTCACAATGGCTCACCACGCGATTCTACCGCACAGAATTATTATGTAAAATATAAAGATTATATCAAAAATGTTGCTTCCAGTGAAATCTATGCAACCTGGCCGGAAAATACGATCCGGGCAAATGTACTGGCAATCATGTCTTTTACGCTGAACCGGGTTTACACCGAATGGTCACTTCGTATATGGTCACTCAGGGTTGCAGAAGTATATTTCTTAATGAATTAGTCATTCAGTTGAGAGAATGTGGGACATGTTAGTTTTTCGGGGCATTCATTTTTGTTTGATAGTTGGATAAAGCATCAAAGACTTTGTGATAGATAACCTGATTTGGATAATATCTGTAGTCTGCGAAAACAGAAATTCCTGTTTTGTAGAAATATTCAAGAATGGCAGCAGCACAGCCAGAACTTCTGCTTTCCCCATATTCGCATTGACAGATAATATCCAGTCCGTCATTTTTAGCTTTGAAGATAAATTCTGCTAACTGGTCAGCTTCAGGAAAATAGGTTTCATAGCTCAAGTTGAATTTAGGCAGAACGGATAAATCTATATCATGTACGGCAACGTAAAAAATCCGCTCTGTCTTATTTTTATAATCAACAGGGGTAGAGTTTTTATTGTGATAATTATCGGGTGGGTCAAGAAAACTGATAACTGCTGAATTTTTAGGGAAATCCCCTTTGATAAGCGTTTCAATTGCCTGTCTGGAATAAATACTTACCTGCATGAAAATAACCTCTCTTTCGTGGAATTAACTAGGTGCGACACCATTTATAATGTTAATCTTGTTCTTCAATAATCTTCAAATACTTATATACCGTTGGGAGTGAAAGAGAACAAAGTCGTGCTAACTCAGATTTGTTAATTTTCTTGTTCTTGTATTGAGGGTAATAATGATAAAAAATAGATGGAATATTATCAGTAGTTGTTACGGGTCTTCCGATTGCCTTTCCTTTTGCCTTTGCATTTTCCATTCCGCTTTTTACACGTTGGCTTATCATGTTACGTTCCAGTTCCGCAAATACACCCATCATTTTTAACATTCCCTCAGTCATTGGGTCAAGTTCTTTGCTACAGTCTACTTCAAAAGTTCCAAGAACCAGTTTGATATGATTCTTTTTAACAAATTCTATGATTTCGCATAACTGTAAAGTACTTCTTGTAAATCGGCTGACCTCAGTGGCAATAATTGTATCTCCTGATTGTACGATATTTAAGAGCTTATCTAATTCTGCACGATTGGTTTTCGTTCCACTTTCATACTCTTTGTAGATTGTTTTATCAGTAGCACCTTGTTGTTTTAGTTCTCTTACTTGTCGTTCAATATCCTGTAAATTCTCATTTGTAGAACATCTTGCGTATCCGTATATCATTTGCAATCACTCCTCGAAAGTTCTTTGAATATATATTTCTTCACTATTTCCAGTATCGCTCAAGTAATCGTAACATATTTTCTCTTCCAACAGGGTTCATTGTATGAATGCGAACAGGATAAAAACGACCTGTTTCAGCAAGCCAATCCAATAATTTTATTCCGTCTCCACCGTCATATGCGAAATCGCCTAAATCATGGTCACAGTCAATCAATGAAATGGGTTCGTTTGCATGTTCGATTACTCGTTTTGCATCATTAACGCTTTTACAACAGACATACCCATTAGGTGCAGGGCGTATATCATCTAACCATATTTTCATATTTCCTCCAATCAGCGGTTTTCCCTTATGTGTGTAAATCTTGTACCGGCAACCTCGCAAAATGCCTGAAACCACCAATCAACAGGGTCAGCATAGGAGGATTCTGTTATAGTCTTTCGTAATGTTGTCTGATATTCTATATATTCTGGAAACTCCCATTCTTCAAAAGGTAATACTTTTTCAATATTGTAGTAACCCATATGATAGCGGTTGGTTACATCTTCAAGCGGTGCACATTTCAAATGTAATACATGTTTGTAAGTGTCTCTTCTGTAAGCAGTAGCCATTTGTAATGTATATGTTTCTACTGGTACATGGAAAAATCTTCTTGCAGAATTTATATCCCAGTATCCTGTTTGGAGATTGGATTCAATTACTATCAGATGAATAAGTGTCTGATTGATTAGTCTTTGAGCAATACCATATGACCATTTGCATATTCCAGCGTATATATGAATGAGTGTATTACATAAAGCATAATGTGTTTTATCAAAATCCTGTTGGGTTTCTGATTCAAACAAACGTGGCAGATTTTCAGAAAGAAAAGATTCCGATTTGTACTCGTTTTTGGTATCCTGATTAAACACATTCTTGCCATGAAAGTGTATCTGTCGCCAAAAGTCACGATAAGAACGATTAACTGCATGGAAAATAATTTGCGAATCTGTGAAAGTTTCTTTTATTCCATAATGGTTATAAAGCAAAAATAAGTTCTCATTCATAGAAATCATCTCCTTTGTGTTTTTTCTTTCGACGTCGATTGATTATTTATATTGTAAGATGATACTATGTTACATTCAACCCCTCTGAAATCCGTTAATAATTTCGTAATAATTTGCTGTTCAACCTAAACCATAAAAGAAACGGTGGGTTGAATTTCTTTTATGATATATGCAAAAAATATCCATAATCACATTGGATTACAGATATTTTTTGAATGGAAATAACCATAAAGGAAAAGAGATGTTTTCTTTTATGGGAATATACTATTGTTTTGCTTTTTTAAGTGCCTGCTGTCTTTTTTGATATCTATGCTCGTTAATAAGTATATCTGCTTTCTGCCAGTTATTGATACTTCTTAAAAGTTTATTTCCATGTTCTTGAATATCAAGTACCTGTTCATTAAGATAAGTGGCATAATGCTGATTTTGCAGAACATCGTTCAATATTTGAGTTTGAGTACGCATAGCGTTCAACTGTTGATTTGCAATATCAACTTGCTGTTGTTGATAACGATGCGATACGTCCTGATCATATCTTTCTATTGCAAATTTTAAGTCATAATCAGAAGTTCCCATAAAAGTTGCTAAATATGCAACTGACCCAATCCCACGATATTGTGCAGGAATAATATTTTTCTTATATACTTCCTCTAATGTTTCATGGGTTTGAGTTATCACATTCTTAAGTTTTTCCTTTTTGCTATTATATGTAGCCATGGTATAGGTCTGATAATGATCATAGTCCTTTTTATACTGTTCCAACTTATCATTATAGACGTTGCATTCGCTGTCATATTGTTCATACATTTTCAGATATTCATCATGTACTCGATTGGATTCTGCCAACTGCCTTTTTTTATTTTCAGAATCTATTTCTTTACATTTTTTCTGATAATCAGCAGAATTTCTTATATTTTCAACAGCCTCTTTCTTCTGTTGTTTAACCCATGCACGGTCTTTAGAGAACAACCGAAGTGAGTATACAATACCACAAATGGTTATTACACTTCCTATAAGTTGTAATATAAAGGAATCATTTATTACGCCAATTATTATGCCAATAATGTAAAATGGAAGTCCTTTTTTCCAATTTGACGGTGTTTTTATCTGTGGCGGTTGAATTTGAGGATATTGTATTAGTTGTACTTTCTGTGGTTCCATTTCCATAGGTTCTGTTGGTTTCAAAGGCTGTTTAGGTGCTCTTGGCATATTACGGTTAAGTTCGTTTAACTCACGATTAAGAATTAAGAGTGTATCCTCTAAATAATATGCAGTTGTAAGATTTTCCAATTCTTCTTGTCTTGACATAATTTATTCAATCCCTCCATTAACTCAGTGGAAAATTAAAGTAATTGATAATTTCTCTGGTTTCGTCATTTTCTCCATAAACATTTATAAGCAATTCATATTCAGCCTGAGCAAATGGATATTTGGAAATCATGTCTGCAAGAAGCTGTCCTACTTTATCTTTCGGGAACATAGGATTTTTCAAATTATTTATCATCGTATTATATTCATTGCCAGTTTTAGTATATATTTGTTTTAATATTCCGTTGTCAGCAAGAAACTGAATCATTGAGAAGAATGTGCAAAGATAGTCATTATAAACTTCTTTAAAAAATACATCTTCTTTAAATTTAGAAAAAATTTGTGCTTTTTCTTCATCAGACATTTGTAACTGATGAGAGACAAATTTTCCAAGTGCACTCATTCCAAAGTTAAAAGTTTCTGCTTTTGCGATTCCTTTTGCAGCACCCTTTAATCCAAACCCACCACCTTGTAATCGAACAGAATTGCCTAATTTGTTTCCAAAGGAATCAGCGGATTGTTTCTTTTCTAATGTTATTCCCAACATAGTACTGTA
Organism: Coprococcus sp. AM11-30B; assembly: GCF_027674365.1. Lineage (NCBI taxonomy): Bacteria > Bacillati > Bacillota > Clostridia > Lachnospirales > Lachnospiraceae > Coprococcus > Coprococcus sp. AM11-30B. The sequence continues at coordinate 22,075 of NZ_JAQDVB010000010.1, forward strand.
TGATGTGACAGCACGATTGTATGTATCTAATTGATAATTATAAAAAGTCTGTTTATCAACATTAAAGACACCAAAAACAAGAAATAGACTGTATGCACGTTCCAACATCGGAGCCAATCCTTCCATGTACATGTCTTCAAAATAATGTAATAGTGTATCATAATCTTTTACACACTGATGATATCTAAATTCAAAGCGATTTGCATAATATTGAGCGGATTGTTTGAATAAATCTTTATACTGGAAACAGGTATCTAATTCTTGTGACACGTTAATTATATTTCCATCCAACTCAAACTGCTTGCTATTTCCTGTAAGAGCAGTCCATTGTTCGGGTTCTTCAACAGTACAAGGTGGATAGCTTTCAAATGGTGGAAAAACTTTTGGCTCTTCGATTTTTTTGATTTCTCCAAAAACTTCTTTTCCAACTAATTTGTTTGCTTCTTTATTTAGTGCGTTCCCCATATCTGCGAATTTGTTAAATCCTTTTTCAAATAAACTTGCCATTTTAAATCGTCCTTTCTGAATTACAAATGTTTCTAATTACGCATATATCACATTTAGGATTCCTTACAGTACAAACTTCTCCATATCCGTTTGCACAATACATCCAGAGGAGATAGTCAACTTCTGCACAATGCTTTCCCATTTGTTCAGCTATTGACTGGATAATATCCATAGCTTCATATATTGGAACAGTTTCATATTTTGAACAGCCTAAGATTTTACTTCCGAGAATTCGTCGGATATGTCTGTCAGGTTTTGCAATATCATACCCAACATTTCTTAAATACTCCGCATTGAGTGCTTCTCCCATTTGATTCATTTTGAAAAAGGATTCTGGAGAAGACAGTTTTTCAATTAACCCTTTCAAAGTAGAATCTTCGGCTATGTATTTTTTATAACAAGAATCAATACTACCATACTGATTTTCAATCTTGGACAATAATGGAATATTGTTTTTAATTAAAGCCTCCATCTGCTTTCTTGTACTTTGTGTTGCTCCACAGATTTCCTTTATTCTTTCAGTAAAGAAATCAGATGAACTGGATAAAATATATTCCATGTTGTAATTATGAAACAGTTCATCTATAGGAGTGATTTTTCCGGTTGAATCATCGATCCCATCAACAACTCTGCCCCATTTAGCACCTGAACTTAACATGGAATAAACCATTCCACGAATATGGTCTTCAATAGTGAAATTTTTCTGATATTCTCGCCTGTCAATCTGCTTCTTGATAAATGAATGTTCCCATAGCTTTGTTTCAGGCAATTTATTATTCAAATAGCTTTCTATTGTATCAACGGCATGAACTATCATTTGATTACTGTAAGACATTGCAATCCTCCTTTCTCTGTATATGTATAAGCTAAGTTTAAAACGCATTATGAGTATTGTCAACTCTATTTGCGTATTATAAGAAATAGAAAGAGTTCTTCATATAGTATTGGAATATGGAGGAAGAATACTATGAGTTTTGGAGATAACCTACGTGCTTTAATTGAAGAAAGAGACATTACCCAAAAAGAACTTGCAAAGAAATTAAACATTGCACCATCTACATTGGGGAGTTATGTCCAGAATGTGCGTGAACCTGATTTTGCCACATTGAAAATGTTTGCAAATTTTTTTGATGTTTCTACAGATTATCTGTTAGACCATTCAGTAAAAGAATGTTCTACCCGTCAGGAAAATGAGCTGTTGCGAGTATTCCGTTCTTTAAGCGAAGAACAACAGTATATCTGCATTGAACAGAGCAAAGTATTTATGTTGGTAAATCAAAAAAGAAAATAAGAAATATAGAAATCATGATACAGTTTAAATGATGTATAGGTTTTTGGAGAGGACAAAGGTCTTCTCCATTTCTTTTACCAGTCTATTGGTAAAATGGTGCAATGAACCAGTCAGCCACCTTAGATGTCAGATTTTCATAAATTTTCTGAAATACCTTCTATTTATATGATTGAGAATATAATCAATTTACATCAGGAAAGGAAGATGTTATTTATGAAAAGAGTCAAATCCAGGATTTATTCAACTCAGGAACTAGACAAAAGAAAAAAAGCTATATTTTCTACACAAGATATAGAACAGATTTTAGGGATTCTTTATGATACGACAGGGCATGATATGAGCTTTGAGAAACAAGAGGATGGAACGATGTCTGTAACCATTGATGGAACTGTGTATTCTGTTGATACGGTGCAATAAATAATGAGTGGTATGTTAATCAGATATCAGGCGGAGAGATTTTTGCTCTCCGCTTTTTTAGGGGGAAATTATATGCATTAGATAACAAAATTTGCAAAATCAATGGTAATTCTTTCTCTCACTATGGCTATTTTCCCATTCTGCCGTTTGTTAGTCTAATTTGTTTTATTATTTCTTTTCGTGGATTTTTTCTAGGCTTGCAGTTTAACATATTGTCAAATAGTTCATCGAAACTGATGGAATCCGTAAAAGCGTTGATATAGTTACAGTAATTTTCAATGTAATGCGATGGTTCATTTGGTTTCTCATGTGTTACTGTCTGAAAATGTTCATAAACCATTCGAGCATAAATTGCATTATAGCTTTCAATTCCACGAAATTTTGTGATATATCCGTCTATTTGGGAATTAACGGTATAAAGTCCACATGCACGTTTTAGAATACTCCCTTTTTTGATATTACTCAGAATGAATTCGTCATAATATTTTTTCGTATATTCTGGTAATTCACATAAACGAATATGGTCGATTTTTCCGTCATAAACCTCTACTGCTGTTATAATATTGGTGTTTTTATCAACATATATATCAATCTTTCCACGAAGCGGGCGATTTATTTGCTTCTTATCGTGTGTAAATAGTTCAGGTTTAATCGTCTTCATTATATTTAAACGAGTACGATTACTGCCTATTTCCAAATCTATATTTTTCAATTCTGTATTTAAACCAGAAGCTGTTGCAGAATTACCACATAAGCCGACATATTCAATTGCGGCAAACCACTGACGCATAGATAAATGTGTATGCTCAAAAACAGTTCCTGTAGTTATTGTTGACTGATATCCACATTGTTGACATTTGTATTTATATGGATCAAGTAGCCAATATTTTTTACATTCACATTTAGGGCAACAAAAGCCATCTGTCCATTTCTTTTTGAAAAGATAATTTCTACAACTTTCTTCCGTTGGAAAACGTTTATTAAATTCAGTCCAGTCCATATTATATCCTCAACTTTCTTTTGTAATTGCAGTAAACACTGATAAGTTCTTAAAGTGAATGATTTTCGCTTAATCTTTATAGAGTATATATAAAAAATAAATATCTTACAAAACACCAAAAAATATCCCTCAAGAGGGGCGGGGCAAATTATGCCTTAAAATATCCCAAATCCGATTGCCTGCACTTGCAGAACTTTTGGTAAGCCAACCATACATTGGCAGGTTTTTAAAGTGAATGATTTGTATTAAATCTTTATAGAGTAAAAAACAAATATCTTACAAAATATCCCCTAAGAGGGGCGGGGCAAACTATGTCTTAAAATATTCAAGCATCAGCCTGTTTGCATTTGCAAAACTCTTGATAATTGCATTATACATCAATTGGTTCTTAAAGTGAACAATTTTATCTCTCTGGTTATATATTACATGAGATACAAAAAACATCTCTTAAAAACTACAACTAAATATATCTCAAGCAAAGGGGGCGGAAAATTATGCCATAAAATGCTCAACCCGGATGCAGTTCCTAAAGTGAACAATTTTATCTCTCGGGTTATATATTACATGAGATACAAAAAACATCTCTTAAAAACTACAACTAAATATATCTCAAGCAAAGGGGGCGGAAAATTATGCCATAAAATGCTCAACCCAGATGCAAGTTCCTAAAGTGAACAATTTTATCTCAATGGTTATATTACATGAGATGTGAAAAACCATCTTATGAAATTACAGCTAAATATATCCCGAGCAAAGGAGGTGATAACTATACCATAAAATATTAAATCTCAGATTTTCGTACTTGTAGAACTTTTGAAAGGAGATAGCAAAATGAACGCTAAAACGTATGCTTCTACTAACAGGCCTACCTGTTGGAGTGAAATTGATTTCGCTTTTGCGGAAAAGTCAGTTAAAAAGCTGCAAAGACGAATTTACGTCGCTTATGTACAAGGCAACACCCGTAAATGGAAAACTTTGACCGAATTCATGTTTCACTCGTTCTATGCAAGAGCCTGTGCTGTCAAGCATGTATGTTCAAGAAAAGGCAAAAAAACAGCAGGTGTAGATAATGTCCTATGGCTGACGGATACTGATAAATTCAATGCAATTTTCAGCTTACGTTTACGAGGATATAAACCACGTCCATTGAAACGAGTTTATATCAAAAAGCCAAATGGAAAGTATCGAACTCTTGGAATTCCGACTTATAAAGATCGTGCAATGCAAGTTCTTTATAAATTCGCAATAGAGCCAATTGCTGAATTACATGCCGATGAACATTCATATGGTTTCCGAAAAGGACGTAGTGTTAAATGTGCAGTGTCAAAGCTAGAGGAGTATTTATCTGAAAATCCTGATTGTGAATATGTGTTGAAATCAGATATAGAATCTTGTTTCGATAACATTAGTCACGAATGGTTATTGGATAATTTTCCAATAAAGCCAGAACTTCTTCGGAAGTTTTTAAAATCAGGATTCATAAAGGATAAATCTTACCATACATCAGAGAAAGGAATACCGCAAGGTGGCAGTGTATCCAGTTGTTTATGCAATTGGACATTGGATGGTATTGAGGGTGTTTATCGGGAAAGTCTTCATCAATGGAAATATTTATGCGGCGTCAGTAACCGCAAAAACGCCCTTTCGGGCATTGATGTTCCTTTCGGCATAGATGTACCTTTCGGTGCAGATGTTGAGCCTATCGGTTCTGATGTACGAGGTATTCTTATACGCTATGCTGATGATTTACTCTTTCCAGCCGATGTATATACGACATTTGGTCTGCGAGAAGTGTTGCTTCCGAAAATTGATGATTTTCTTTCCGACAGAGGGTTGAAACTCTCAAAAGGAAAAACAACCCTGTGCAAAGTCACGGATGGATTTGATTTTCTGGGATGGAGAATCTGTAAACAAAATGGAAAAATAAAATGCTTTCCTACTCTTAAGGCGATTAATTCGCTGAAAGAAAAGACAAAAGACATTATATTGGACGAATCTATTTTTAGCAAAAAAGAAAAGATAGGAAAAATTGACCCGATGATAAGGGGGTGGTTGACGTTTTACTCACGGGCATCTTATCCGTTCTTTTTAGATGTGGAATACGAATTCAAGGAGTTTATAGATCAATTTTCAGGAAGTCAACAACAGCTTGCAAAAGAAATACAACAAATATTTTCAGATTGGAGTGAATGTGTATGAAAAGAATAATGTATATAGATGTTGAAATATGTCCCGTATGCGGAGCTTTAAACAAAGATTTTTTACTGGATGGTAATTATTTTTATCTTTGCCACTGCTGTGGACAGTTTTTTCGTAGCTTTTCTGATGGCAGAGAGCCAATTATTGGTATTACTTTTTATCCCAAAACCATTCGTTTTAATCGACAGCTAAATGCATTAAGACAAAATTGGTACAAATTACAGGAATTAAAAATAATGAAACATCATGAATATAAATTTTCAAAGGATGACTATGACGAGGTCGTTGACTACAGTTCAGACAGGAAAGATGTAAAGACTAGTCCGAATCCCGAAAATAATTTACTTGAATATTATGATACTGCTTTTAAACGTAAGAAAAAAACAAAGTGATTTCAGATGGATATATATTACAAGATTAAAAAATTCCGAATGGTATTCACTTTTACGATGATTCAAAAGATGAAGCGGATTATTCAGATTGTCTTTCTCCGCGAGGAAACTTTTCTCGAAAAATAAAGGCATCAACAATATGAATTTATTGGAGGTACCGATATGAAACAGGAAATTTCTAAATTCCCATCTTTTAATCACTCTGGGAAAGAACATATAATAAACACATTTACATCCAAGGAATGTGACAAGCCTGCTGAAAATAAAGATGTAACAAGTAATCTATTTATGGAGGCAAAATTGAAGAACGTGTCACGTAAATGTTTTGAAACAGAAGCAAATGGTTTTAAAGTTATATTAGATTTCCCTAAACAAAACAATTGCGAGATGGAAGAAACACAGTTGAAAGAAGTAAAACAAATTATGTTAACGCTTCTAAAGGAACAGACAACACAGAAAATGTAACAGATTTATAAAGAAATACAGATTACTGTACTCAGATATCTAAGGAGGATAATCAAATGAAAAATATGAAAGAAAACACTAAAAAAACAGCAAGAATTTTACTTCGTGCAAATTCAACCTATCAGTCAGAGATGGATGAAAGTTTATCTATTCAGCGTGAGCTTATTATAGAGGAGGTAAAGAAACATCAAAATTGGATTTTAGACTCAAAAGAATATATTGTAGGAAATAACGTGGGGGATAAAGATTCAGTAACCGACAGAAATGTTTTACAGGAAGCTTTGCGTGATGCAGAAAACAGAGAATATGATATTTTAGTGTCAGATAAAGATGACCAACTGGGGAGAAGAATGTTGGAGATTCCAATGAATATTATGTCTTTGAAACAGTTTGGAGTAGATGTGTATACCGTCAAAGATGGACTATTGACTCCTGACCTTGAAGATGTTATGGGGATGCTAAAGTTAGCCATGCAATATGGAATGGCAGAAAAAACAGTTTAGATACGGAGATGCATGTTAATACAACACAGAAAATGTAAGAGAGTTGTGAAGATAATACAAATGGTCGTATTTCAAGATCGAGGAGGAAAATCATATGACAGACGTAAAAGAAGATACCAAAAAGATAGTAAGAATTTTACTTCGTGTAAGTTCTGACCAACAGTTGGAAGCAAATGGAGATTTATCTATTCAGCGTAAGCTTGTTGTAGAGGAAGTGAAGAAACATGAGGAATGGATTTTAGATTCTAAAGAATATTTTGAGGGAAGTAACAGTGGCTATAAAAATTCAGTAGCCGATAGAGATGTTTTACAAGAAGCTTTACGTGATGCAGAAAATAGAGAATATGATATTCTGTTGGCATATAAAGATGACCGACTGGGGAGAAGAATGTTGGAGATTCCAATGTATATTATGTCTTTAAAACAGTTTGGAGTAGATGTGTATACCGTCAAAGATGGACTATTGACTCCTGACCTTGGAGATGTTATGGGGATGCTAAAGTTAGCCATGCAATATGGAATGGCAGAAAAAAGTAGTTCTGATACTGGTATGCGAGTAAAGGACACTGCGAAAAAACTTGTGCAACAAGGGAAATTTATGGGTGGTAAAGCTCCTTATGGATATAAACTAGAATATTCGGGAGAATATAGTAAGCATCAGAGGGCATTAAAACATTTAGTTATTGTTCCAGAACATGCAGAAGTAGTGAAATATATCTATAAACTTTCATTATATAAAGAGTATGGTTCAGGGAAAATAGCAACAACATTAAATTTAGATAATAGATATAAGAATTTAGCGCCCAATGATGTGTGGAAAAGTGGTACAATTACAAGTATTCTTACTAATCCGATTTATGCTGGATATACTGCATATGGAAGGAGACAACATACTGCTGGTAGATATCGTTCTCTATCACAAGAGGATTGGATTATTGCTGAAAAGCCAAATGATGAAATTACTATTATTGATCGTGATGTGTGGGAAAAAGTTCAAATCAGTCGTCAGAAACGAGGGACAAAGTATCAAAAACAGCCATGGAATGAAAAGGCAACTGTTATTTCACGAAATGACGGACAACTGGCTTTGATTGATGTCGCTTATTGTGGTTACTGTGGGCGAAAACTGACTAACGGTACAAAGTATGATTATTGGACAATTAAAGGAACAGGGGAACGCAGGAGTTCTCAGAAAAGTATTTATAAGTGTCAAAATGTATGGCAGGGTGTTCCACATGAAAAAATGAAGCAGATTCGTGCGGATAAAATAGAACCAATCGTATTTAAAAAATTATCTGAGTATGTCGGACGATTACAGGAAGATGAAAATATATTTGAACAGATTTTAGAAAATCAGTCTTTTGAAAAGAGTCAACAGGAACAGATTCTTGTACGTGAAAAAAGAAACTTACAGGAAATCGAAAAAAATATTGATATTCTGAATGATGCAATTCCAAATGCAATTACAGGTACATACCCATTGTCGTTGGAAGACCTTGCAAAGAGTATTGAAAGGCAAAAAGACAAAGCATCGAAACAGAAAACAGTTGTTGAGGAATTGGAAACAAATATAAAAAATCTTTCCGTTAGTCAGGAGGATTGGGAAAATTTATATCATAATTTGCCAACGTGGCAAGATATCTTTATGAATGCAGATGTTGCAACAAAACGGGTACTTGTAAATAAATTGATTGAACGGATTGATATCACAGATGATACAGTTGTAATTCATTTCAAAGTGGATTTAGACCACTTTTGTCCCCAACCCAGAATGACCAATTACGATGGGGTATCGCAATCAGGGCTATGATTTCACAATTACATCTTCTACGGCTTTTGATCACAAATGGATTCCGGAACGGAATGTTTTTGACTCCATTTCTACAGTGGTGGACGAACTGTTTGCAAATTATCTTTCCAGACCGAATGTAAGGCAGCCGATTCTGACACAATACTGTGACGGAAGGCAGGTTCAGTGTCCGAACTGGATGACCAAATTGCCACAACCTATAAAGTAGCCGGAAAGCCCGTAAATACGTGGGTTTCCGGCATTATGAGTGGTATAAAAAGAAATGAATTTTCAGAGTATCGGATTCCCGATCGTAAACAATCTTATCTATAATCTGCTTTAAAGCTTCATTTTTCTGGACAAGAGAGTAAGAATCAGAAACCAGAATATCATGGACGGAGCTTACCCGATCCAGCATTTTAGGAGTAGGATCATCCGGAATCTTATCCGGCGTATTTTCTTCCAGCTCTGCAAGCTGCCGTTCCAGAGAGTCTCTTTCTTTGGCAATCAGAGCTTTATTTTCTTTATATTCTTCCAGTGTATCAATACCCTCTCTGTATGACGCACGTATCCTGTCCTCTTTGCCTTTCAAACTGACAAGGCGTTCACTTATAAGGGTACGCTCATTAGAAAGCTCCTGTGGGCGAATTTCGCGCATTTCATAAACAATCGAATTGGAACCAAGAGCTTCTTCTAATGCTTTCAGGACTTCCTTTTCGATCACCAGAGAGCTTACACCGTGTGGTTTATCACATTTTCCTTTGCTGTATCCGTAGCAGGAGAAGTACGCATATTTTTCCCCGTTGGCTCGCTCCATGGTCGTAGCGGTCAGTGTGCGCCCACATACCGGACATTTCAGCAGTCCGGACAGCCAGTGCTTATATGTAGAAGAGGGGCGCTTTCCAACCGGTTTATAGATCTTTTTCAGGCGTTCCTGGGCGGCATCGAAGAGTTCTTTACTTATAATCGCCTCCTGCATTCCGTCAGCAATGATCCATTCGTCCTGGTCTTTGATCCGGTTGGTGGCGTTTTCCATCCGGTTCCAACGGATCATCCCACAGTAGGACGGATTCTGGATGATATACTCGATACTGCGCCGTTCAAAAGCTTTCCCATGGGACGTTTTCAGTCCGAGAGAGTTCAGATGTCGGGCAATATCAAAGAAACTCATTTTCCCGTTTACATATTTATCAAAGATCATACGGACAATCGCAGCTTCTTCCGGAACAATAACCGGAGGCTTGCCACGCTCTATAACCTGATAACCAAGTGGCGGCCTTGCCTGGTATGCACCGCGGGTAGCGTTTTCTTTCATGCCACGGAATACCTCACCGGATAAGCGAATCGAATAGTATTCGTCCATCCATTCGATGATACGCTCGATCAGAGAGCCGAACGGACCGTCTGCCAGTGGTTCAGAGATACTGATCACATCTACATTATGTTGCTTCTTTAAAAGAGATTTATACACAATGGATTCTTCCTGATTCCGGGCAAACCGGCTGAACTTCCATACCAGGATGCAGTCAACAGGATGATCGGGACCTTTGGCGAGACTGATCATTTCTTGGAATCCTGGACGTTTATCTGCTTTTCTTCCGGAAATACCGAGATCCGTGAAAATCTTCAGGATTACAATATTATTCTTGGCTGCATAATCCCGGAGGAGGTGCTCCTGAGAATCTGGAGAGATTTCTTCCTGATCGTGCGTGGATACACGGATATATCCGTATGCATATTTTAGGCTCATTGTATCAGCTCCTTTGTATTTTATGTAAAAAAGGGTACAAAAATAACAGCCAGAGAACTTTTGTTCTCTTGCGCGGCTGCTCCGGAGATGATACAATATTATTCGGAAATCAGTGTATCTCTTCGGAGTACTGAAAGAAACATATTGGCGTATGTTTCGTCCTATGACCGTTCCTGTTGGCGCAGGAGCGGTTTTGCTATATATTTATGAAAAAATAATTGAGTTCGGTATTAAATAAGGAGTAAGACCAGCAGCTGTCATAAGCGCAGCGAGAGTCGCACGTAAATGGGGAACTAACTGTGCCAAAATTGTATCGTGAATATTTTCATATGTTAGATTTTCAGCAGGTTCGTTACATGTAAAAGTACCTGAAATAACAACCTTTGCTAAAAAAGTAGTATCCATCATATCTATGTCAAGTTCGTCAGCCAAACGTAATTCTGCGCTACAAATCCCGATATACTTATCAGGATTTTCTGGATCCTGTATGTGTCTTCGAGCAACGGTAATTTTCATAGGATCTCCGTTTAACGCCTGTTTGTTGATAATAAAGGCTTCTTTGGTAGTTACAGAATTCAAATCCATATTAAGTAAAGTAGTCATTACATTTCCTCCAGTTCTTCATCGATATTTGCATAAACAGCTGTGACTTGTGAAGGGAATTTTATAATTTTTGCAGTAGATTCCGAAATGGTATCAAAAGAATCAAAATGTGTTTGTGCTGGATGCTCTATGGTAATGTTGACATCAAGATTTAATTTTGAAGCAATTTCGGCAATCTTGTTAATTGAAAAATTATAATCTCCCTGCTCCCAACGGGAAACTAAAGACTGAGTTGCATTGATGTAGGAAGCAAAATCTTTTTGTGTTAAATTTAGATTCAATCGTTCCTTTGTGATCGCGCTGGATACTTGCCCCATTAGTTTTGCGGCAAGCACATCCGCCGGTGATAATGTATCAGCGAATAATGCGAATAAATCGTCAACAGTATAAGTTTTATTTTTGGTCATTATAGATTACCTCCGAAGTAATTCAAACGTTCCTGCATAACCAAAGTGTATGCAGAATAGTCGGTCTTTCTTTTTCCAGATCTCTCGTTAAATGCACATAAAAAATAAGGAGTATCGTTATCGGCAATGTATATCAGCAATCGGACATTAAATTGTGATTGTTGTAAATGTATAGAGTAATAATGTCCATCGGCACCATGCAGTATTTCATTACTATCAACCGTATAAATTGATTTGCCAAAAGTTTTTATGTTATTGAGCTGGGTAGAAAGTATTTTAAAGAAACGAGCTTCTTTTCCTTTTAAATCCTTTTTTAGAAGAAAACTAAGTTCTTGTATAAAAAGTGGATGAAAAGAAAAGGAACTAAATAGTTCGGCTAGTTCAGCCAACATATCTTTAGTGTTCATTCTTCCTCCTTATAATATTACATATATGCGATAATTTCAATATAATCACATTTTTTAGTTGTTAGTAAAAGCGGTTTTTATTTAAGCTATAAAAATGATATATTATAGGCTGTTTAATTCGCGCCAATTTGCCGGAAATCCCATTTCATTAAGTATTTCATCTATTGTTAATACATTCAATTTCTTTTCTAAAGTACCGATTGCTCTATATATTTCCTTGCTCATTCGCTTGTAATCGTTATGAGACAACAAACGTTTCAAGGCAATCATGCCGGCAAACAAGTCCCGTTTTCCTTGTACGTATTCACCATTACTGTTTTGCCTGATATTTAAAGATGAATGGTAAGTAGTAGACGAAAGAGGTTTTTTGGTTCTAAAACAATATAAACGATTGCCGTGAGCGCAGAAATTTCTGATGGTAGAAATATATTGTAATGCATTTTCTAATTCATTATCCATCATGCCAAAGTTACGGGATACACTTTGACGTTCTTGCGGAAGCATAAGGCTGTAAAATTTACTTATTGTACCGAGCGTTAAGATATTATTTAACACCCATAAAGGAATATAACCATGAGCATTAAGGTAATGAGATATACTCGGATCAGAACTTCTACCAGCTACTTGTCTTTGGATCTCAGCAATTAACTCAGTTATCTTTGACTCAGAGTTCCGAAGGGCTGTATTGAAGTTGGTGTATATTAAGTAGTTTTTATGCCCGTGTGCTTCAGAAAAGTAGTAAGAGATTAAACTTTTCACATTTACTTCTACTTCAAGTATATATCTAAAAAATATATTTCTAAGAACACGATCAAATTGATATAGCGCATGTATTTCGTGCAAAGTAGTATTAGCGCGATAAGTAATATCTGGATTATTCACATCGGGGGTATCTAGTAAAAAAAGCTTATTATACCCGTTTATCAGATTGTAATATCCATTTTTTTCTAAAACCCTTTTGGCATAATCATAGTCGGAAGGATTATCTATTTTAATTCCCCGTTTAATAAGGAGATTAACAAGTTCATCTAGTGTTTTAAAAACTTTTTCCTCCATAATTACCTCCGTAAAATAAAAAGACCCCGGGCCCGAAGGACACCGGAGTACGTTCCATAATAATATACACTTCATAGAAGAAAATATTCCTTTTTTGAAGTGATTAAATCATAGCATGATAAAATCCGTGTGTCAACATTTTTTTGAAAAAACATTTGACAAGTACATGAACAAGTGATAAAATAGGCAAACTGTCATAAGAAAATATGAAAAAAAATCACTAAAAAATTTCTGATTTAACAACATCTTTCTTGTATAAAAGTCATTATAATCGCATATGCGGTTATACCAATTTCATCACCGATAACTGTGGTATAAAATACACCACATAATTATCCACCTGTTTACAGATTCCGTACTTATTCCGGTAACATTCAATGCAATCCTCAAGATATTCTTCCGTCACTTCCAAGTATTCCGCAATCTCATATTTATCCTGACATCCATGCTCGTAGGCATTTACAAGTCCGATCAGCCCGATCAGGCGGTTATACCCATGCAGTCTTGCCTGACGTTCCTGTTTCCGGTTGACAGCAGATGTCATATCGAGGATATTTCCGACAGATGTTTCGTGGTGTCCGAGCTCCTCGGCAAGAGCACAGGTCTTTTCTGGAATAGTCATGTCTTCTCGGATGGCTACAACACCATCACAGTACAGTCCTTTTATGTTATTGCTTTCAAATGGATAGTCAATCACATCAACATCATCATTTGAAGCTTCGTCCTGCAACTTTTCATATGGATTCACGTCAGCACCTCCCATCCATCGGTAAAAGAAAATTGACAAATATTTCAGTGTGGACATATAATATATTTAACAAGAGAACCGTTGGTCAGTGCACACCTGACCGTAGGATAAGTAATTTTCTAAAAATAGCGTCTTTACCAGAGCAGGGGCGCTATTTTTTGTGCAGTTCCCTTGGTAAATATATTATATTGTCAAAGTACATTTCTGGATTATCTGCCATTTATTTCCTTTTATTTTTAACAAATGCAGCAAACTGACGGATTTCATCAAGTTCGTCTTCTGTATATTCGTTTCCATCAAAGTGAGCAGCAAGAGTGGTAGGCTGTTCATTTTCTTCAAGAGAATTATATCCAAAAGTTCCTAATACATCATTTATACCATAAGCTTTACACATTATTAATAAAGCGCTTGGTGTCGGTTGACTGTTTCCATTTTCCCAACTGTATATTGTAGATTCAGAAGCTTTAAATCCTTTTTCAGTTAAAACTTCAGATATTTTTTTTACAGATATGCCAGCTTTGTTTCTATAAAGCTTTAATGTTTTTCCGATATCGTGTGGCATAAGAGCACCTCCTTGTATGTTTTGAGAATATCACAAGATTTTTAACACGTCAATAAAAAATCACAAGAATCTCATAAAAAACATTGACATCACAAGAAACTCGTGATATTTTATACATGTCACGAGAAACTTATGAAAAGAGGTGATGAATATGGATAAACCTACAAGAAACTTAGGAGAATACATTAGAAATAAAGGATTTAATCTTTCTGAAATTTCTAGAAAAACAAAAATTCCGTATATGACGTTGTACGACAGTCTTTCTAATGAGAATAGGGATAGGGATTTAAGAGCAGAAGAATTTTTAGCTCTATGCAAACATTTAGAGTTGGATCCAATGGAGTTTTATCCAACCGATACGGAAAATCGGTGAACAATCAATGTAAGTAGAAGTAAAAACAAAAATACTGATGGAACCGCTATTTCCACCAGCATTTTGCCAAATTTGTTTACTCTATGTATTTTGCAGGTTTTTACCACATCCGATAGCGGCAAATGTTTCTATGAAATACTTTGTCACTTTCGCAGTTTTGGTTCTGCAACATGCCTGATCGCTGACAAATGATAAGGAGCACTTGATACGGTGAAGCATTTTTAAGAGTGCCGTCTCGCGCGTTTTTGACTCCTTCTCTGAGTTACGTAACGCCGTATCAGTAATCTACATTAAACCCAATTTTAGAGTGCGTTGGTGCCACTATTGCGACCTTATCTTAAGAGAGCAGGCAAAGTCAAAAGTTTGGTCAAAAGACCACGCTCCTTTCAATGCCTAACGGCATAAATGAATTTTAACATATTGCAAAAGAAAATTCAATATTTGCAACAGATGAACAGGAGGATGATTAAGTGGAAGAGATGAAAAAAGAAATAGAGAAAATGAAAGACCAGATAAAATCATTGAGATTATTTTACCGGGTCCTTAGCATTTGCTTTATTGTGGTAACTATTAGTTTTTTGATTTTTTATTTTCGAGTTCAGAAATCTCTTTCTGGAGTGTATCAACTGTTTCCTTTAATGCATCGAGTTGTTCAGATGTTGTAGCGTTAGAAGCTTTCGTGTTTTCCAAAATTTCTGAAAGTATTTGAACTTCGGTGCGCTGTAAAGCAAGCTGTTCTTGTTCTGTTGCTGAAGGTCGTAGAGCAACGACCAGAGCGATGATTGCAATAACTGTGTTAAGCAGACTTAAAAATCTATCAAAAGTTATTTTTGAATGTTTAGAGTCAATAGGAAAAGTATCAGTTGCATTATCGAAGTCGGAAATGATGGAGTTATCAATTATTACATATTCAGTATCAGAAGTAGATTCTGGTTGAACTTCAGTTCTGATAGCCAGTATTTCTTTGACAGCATTCTTCCCAGCAGAAATTGTAGTGGAAGAGACTGATGAACCAATGGATGAAATCAGTGAGTCTAATGCTTTTTGAAGTTCAGGGGTGATTGTAATGTCAGAAGCCAACTGTGATATAGCAGATAAAGAGGACTGAAAAATATCCAATGAGTTTTTCAGGGAATTTGCGCCGAGGCTTTGCAATTGGGCAGCGGCAAATTCGGATACTAATTTGGATAATGCAGAATCTAAACCAGATAACTTCAGGTAAGAATCGGCCAGAGAAGTATTATTCATGATAAAACCTTCTTTCGTAATTTATGAAAGAATTTTATCATATCGGGAAATGAAGTTCAATATTTACAACAGACGAACAGGAGGATGAATAAGAAAATGAACAACTTACAGATTTTTAATTCATTGGAATCATCATCGGAAAGATTATTTACGAGATCTATAAGGAAAAAAATGACATCAAAGAAATTGGAATTGAGAAAGGAGAGTGATAGCTGTGAAAAAGTTTGATGCATTAAAGATGGTCACAGACGAACAGAAGTTTTCAGAACTGGTATTTGACATGGTTTCGGAATGCAAAACAGCCGAAAAGCTTACGGATCTTCTGAGGGAAGAACTGCCAGAAAAAGAGCTACAGACAATGAAGTCCATAACTCAATCGGGTTATCCGTTATCTTTCGGCAATAACAACGTATGTAATGTCTAAGATATGAAAAGAGGTGATTGAATGGCATTGCTGATTAGCATTGTAGTCGCGATTCTGTTTGCGTTGAAATGGTTTACAGAGAGAATTCGCTTTACAGCCATTATCTATTATATCGTTGAAAAAGGCTACACTCCACCAAGCAGGGACGAACTGATGGAGTGCATCAAAATAGTTTCACGGAAAATGGTAGAAGAACGGTTTAAAAGTTAAATTTTGAAATCTCAGCGGGGAGATATTTGTCAACCAAAGCGGTAGTTACTCCTTCCGCGATGGAAGAAATAACTTTTAAGCTTGCGTCTCCTACTTTATTAAGAATTGATTGCGTATGTTTCCATTTTTCTTCGGTTCTGGTGTTTGCAAGAAAATCATGACCGAAAGGCTCGAGGCAACAATTAAAGCTGATATGTCCCCATGCTTTAGTAGTACTTACATCTGCTAAGAGGCCTGCTTTTATACAGTATTGGACATGATATAAAATCTGTTCGATATCGCAAAAATCTAAGTAGTCTTTGTAGTAACTATGCATTTCCTCGTCAAATGATACTGGTTCGTAAATAGTTTCATATTTTTCGACAGTAAGAAGAATGGAACGGACACAAGAGATATTTAATTCCATGAGAATCTCCTTTCTTTCAGACTCGGCATGGCAGTGCCTGTAGTTAAAAGTATAGGAGAAACAAAAATTATTTGCAACAGATGAAGAGGGAGCGCAGATTACTTCGGCGTAACCGTGGATTATTTTCTGGAAGAGTAAGGAGGGATGAGATGGAAATAGTGGTTGTCCTGTATATTGTTGGAATTGCTTTAATAATGGGATACCTGATAAACAGATATCCCAGAGAAAGAGTAGCTATTATATTCCTTTGCGCAATCGTTGTATTACAAGTTATCCAAAAATGTCTTCATCAAAAATAAAAAGAACAATGCATATGTAACAGCTAAAAGACGTGGAGATGCGAAACCGAGTAATAGGCTAAAAAATGCAATTGCTGGTAGTTCAATCCATATAAGAGCGAATATCATACGAATTTTTGAACGATATTGCCTGTAGTTAATCCGATAAGAAATACTGCGAACAGGGAGATGAGCTTGTTTACATAATTTGTCATATGTTTTGGAAATCTGATCGCAAATTCGGAACCATTGATTATAGCCATATTTATCCTCTTGCAGAGCAGATGGTTTTTCAAGCCAGCGAATCTCTTGACGTAAAACAGGATCAATAAGAAGAGAATGTGAGTTTTCTAATTCATAGTATTTAGAAAGAAAAGCATTTATGTCGTTAAGAGATACTTTTTTGTATAAAAAAGGTTCGATTTCTAAAAAGAGTGGATGGTATACCTTATCTAGTCTTTCACGAGCTAAAGTAGATAAATTAGAGTTTCGACTAATTAGTAATGTAAAGATGCCAAGAGTAAGAGTGACAGATGGCTCTAATAAAATATTTACAATTTTTTCTAAATCGATATTTGATACAAACGAAAGCATGATGATTATCCTTTCATAATTTGATACGGAAATTATACCAGACAGTAGTAGGACAAATCAACAAGTACAATCAGTATCGCATAGTTTAAAGAGAGGTGGTGGATTTGCAACATATTTTTATTGCAGAAATTGATGGAAAAGAAATTGACATGGCAGCCATGATGCCGGAAGAAAAGCAGAAGGCAATCATGGAAATGACCAGAAAGTTTGTAGAACATTTAGGATACCAGCAGGAGAAAACCGCGTAAGCGGTACCAGTTGGACAAGCAAAGGAGGGATGAAAAAATGTTTTATAAGATCGCAAAGATACTCAGCGTAACGGCAAGTATTATCGGAATCTTAATGATGGCTGGTGCGTGCTCAGTGAAAAGTCAGGAGCTGTTTTATTTATATGCAGCACTTGGAATCACAACACTTACTACTGGAGCATTTGCACTGGAATATTTCCGGATACGGGAATGGCATTACCGGAAAAGGAAAATAAGGGAGGCGAGGGAGCATGCCAGAAGAGAAGCAGCGTAAGAGCATGAGAACGTCAGAGCTTGATAAGATGATCAACAAACTGCAGTCGCTGGAAAGGGTTGACGGTACATCCGAGTATTACAAGAATAATGCGATCGCATACTTGTCGGATCTGGCAAATTATCTGGATAGGATAGGCGTAAAAACAATAAAAGTGAAAGGATAAAGGAGGACAAGCAGTGAAAACAGTAAAAGTAACACCGGATAACATTATATCAGTAATTGATGTAAACTTTGATGATTTCCGTGATCTGCAGAAAGCAGTAGGCGGGCATTTTGAAATCGTAAGCACGAAAACCTTATTTGAGACATTTAAGATGCCTATGATCCTGCTAGTGGATGAGGACGGAAGAATGAAACAGAAAGAAGTCAACCGCCTTGGATCGTACTTTTATGATGCAGATAGGCACGGATGGCCAATCTTAGGAGACGTTGTATTTGCAATCGCAGCCGGAGAGGATATCGAGGCACCATCAGATGCAGAAGCCTTAAAGATATTCCTGAAAATGAATTTTTCATATTTAGAAGAATAAAAAACGCTTGCGAAAAGAAATATCGCAAGCGCCGCAACCATAAAGGTACACGAATAATCTAAGCACTTATAGTGTACCTTTTAGCGGCTGGAAAGTCAAGTATTTACAGGGCGACTGCCCTTTTTAATAACTTGATAAGACTATTAAAGTTATGAGGACACGCTATGAGAATCAGACGAGTGACATACGATTTGGGAAACGTAATAGAGAGACAGGAATATCTGGACGGAAGGTATGGAGCACCGGGAGAGAAGAGAGCCAAAAAGAAGAAAGCCACACCGGAGGAAGTGGAGCAGGTCAACCAATGGACCAGGGAAAGGAAAGCACGTCACAGACTCCGGATGTATTTCAAAGTGAATGATTACTTCTTCACTCTCACATATCCGAAAGAAGAACGTCCGGCGGACATGAAGCAAGCGGTAAAAGATTTTGAAGATTTTTATAAATATTGCAAGAAAGAATACCGGAAACGTGGCGAGGAACTCCGGTGGCTCCGGAATATTGAATGCACGCCGTCTGGCAACCGGCATGTCCATGTAGTTCTGAACCGAATCCAGGATACCGATCTGATCATAGCTGCAGCCTGGAAGCATGGGAAGGTTCGGAATAAGCAGTTGCTATACGAAAAAGGAGAGTTCCGGAAACTCGCCCAGTACATCACAAAAAATGAGAAAACACAGAAAAAATATGTGGAGGACGGTGTTCTGGATCACAAGATCAAAGAAGCGAGTTTTTCAAGATCCAGAAATATGCCGCTTCCGGAACCGGAGACGGATATTCTGTACCGGTGGCAAAAAGAACCGAGACCGAAAAAAGGATACTACATAGTAAAGGACACCTATTTTGAAGGAATCAACAAAGCAACCGGATTTCCATATCGGCATTATGAAATGATCCGGATAAGGAGGACGGAAGATGAAGATAGAACTGTTCACGGAAGTAAACTTCCGGGGACCAACCGCAAAAAACGGAAAGTGTATCGCTCTGGTGGAATGCGAGACTAAGAAAGGACCGGCAGTGAAAGCACAGATCGAGACCGAACAGAACACGACCTACCACAGAATGAGCATGATTGCTATCCTTGTCGGCCTGAGAATGCTCCGACCGTGTGAAGTGACTGTCTACACGCCGGATCAGTTCCTGGTCACAACCATAAACGAAGGAAATATGGACAAATGGAAACGGGAAGAGTGGCGCAGACCACATGGAAAAGAGATAAAAAACAAAGAGCTCTGGCAGGAACTGTATGAGCAGACACAAAAACACCATGTAACCCTTGAATTTTCCGAGTCTACACGGTATTCCGATAGACTACAGTCCAAAATGAGATAAAAACAGGAGAAAACCTTGAAAACACCGAGAAAGAGAGGAATTTGGAATGACAACCAGTGGAATCACGAATATCAATGCGAAATTGATCCATCAGCATCCGGATAACCCACGAAAAGACCTGGGTGATTTATCAGAGCTGAGTGAGTCAATCAAGAAAAAAGGAATAATGCAGAACCTTACGGTGATTCCGGGATACTGGGATGAAAACCGGGCGCACCATGAAGAAGGATACACGCTGATCATCGGGCACCGCCGGTTCGCCGCCGGAAAAATGGCAGGCGTAACTATGTATCCATGCCGGATCGTAGAGGACATGAGCTATAAAGACCAGGTCGGAACCATGTTGGAAGAGAATATGCAGCGCATCGACCTGACACCATTGGAGCAGGCAGAAGGATTCCAGATGATGCTTGACCTTGGAGATACGGAAGAACAGATTGCAGAAAAGACCGGATTCTCCAGGACGACTGTGCGCCGGAGGCTGGAGATCGCGAAGCTTGACCGGGATCTGGTGAAGGAAAAGACGGATGAGAACGGGGCATATCAGCTAAATCTAAAAGACCTTGCCCAACTGTCGAGAATCGAGGATGTTGAAACCAGAAACCGAATCTTAAAAGATGCAACAGACTCCAGACAGATTCAGTGGAAAGTAGAAGCAGAGATTAAAAACAGGGAGAAGGAGAAGAATAAGAAGATTATAATCGAGCTCTTGGAGGCAGCAGGAATAAAGAAAGCCACAAAGGAGATAGAGAGAAAACGCTATACCGAAGAGGTAAAAGATAAAAAGAGTATTCCACTGGATAAAGAGCCGCCAAAGAGAATCAATATCCGCGGAAAAGAACTGTATTATCTGGATGGTTGGAATGGGATTGATGTAGTGGAAAAACTTCCGAAACAGAAACAGGTAGAAACGGAATATGACAGGCAGAAAAAGAAAACAGCCAAGCTAAGGTCTCTGCAGAAAAAAATGAATGAAAGAAAAAAAGAATTCATCCGGACAATAGCGGACGGAAAAATCGAACTGCTAAAAGATGAGGAACGCCAGAAAATCATTGAAAAGATGATTCGGAACATGATGGAGAAGTCCTGTTGGTTAGGAAATGGAATGGTTCTAAAATTTTTTACCGGGAAAAGCCTGTATGATGCGGATGAGAAAGAAAAGGAAGAAGCAGAAGAAAAAATACAAACACTGGATACGCAGGTGTTGCTCCTGATTGCAATGAACAACATGATGGATGATTATACCGGGGATTTAGTAGAGTATTCCGGAGAATACAAAGAGGATGCCGGAAAGAGATACCAGGAATGCTTCAAAATCTTAATGCGTTATGGCTGGAGTTATGAAAGAGAAGAGGCGGATTTGGTTTA
Source organism: Coprococcus sp. AM11-30B (assembly GCF_027674365.1). NCBI lineage: Bacteria > Bacillati > Bacillota > Clostridia > Lachnospirales > Lachnospiraceae > Coprococcus > Coprococcus sp. AM11-30B. Next base: position 43,459 of record NZ_JAQDVB010000010.1, read on the forward strand.
CGGCAACCATGAGCTATACAAAAAGGAGTCCTAAGATGGAGCAGTTAAGTGTAGAAGACTGGAAACCGGATGCCTGCCCGAAAAATATAACCGTAGAAGAATATCTGGCCACATTTCCCAAAATCAAATTAACCCGCCGGGAATATCTCCAGACAATTCCCTTGTATCATGCGGCTCTGTACCTTGCAGAGACAACCCAAAAAGTACACAGTTCACAGGAATGGTATCTGTATTTAAACGAAAAAGTAGATCAAAACGGGGAGGTGTTATCTGGTGAATATGATGTTTCCGAAACCAACCAAGAAGAAACGTAAGAAGCACAAAAAAAGCATTATGCAGCCAAAAGGCGATCGTCGGTGTTATCTGTGCATGTTACTGGATGGAGATTTTACATACAAGCCATATCTGGAAGAGCATCATGTTTTGTTTGGTAATACCCATGCATTTGCAGAGGCGGAAGGGTTAAAAGTAAATCTCTGCCTGGAACATCACCGAAACGGACCGGCAGCAGTCCATAACAATGCCAAGAACGCACGGATCCTGATGGCGAAAGCCCAGGAGGTTTACGAAAGAACCCATACAAGGGAAGAATGGATGAAAAACGCCGGAAAGAATTATTTATAGGCACCACAGGAAGTTAATATATCACAATTTCGCAGAGTGCATGGCTGCCCGGTGCGGCAGCCAGAAAGGAGCGACATGAAGAAAGAATTAGTGGAGATCAAAAGGACATTAACAATAGACAGGTACAATATCACAAGGATAACCGGATATATCGTAGATAATGACCGGAACTGCAGGTTGGAATTTGTCAAAAACTTTTTAAACCTCGAAGAGACGGAAATGTTCAAATACTTGGATATCTTCAAAAAGGTTTTATCCGGAAAGCCTGGAAGAAATATGTTTCAGCTGGAGTTTAAGGAGGAAACAAGAAAGCAGCATCTGACCACGATTGTAAAAACAGGATTAGAAGACAATGATGTACGTCAGATCTTCCTGGAAGAGATTGCAGAGTCTATTGGCATATTGAATAAAGAGTATTCTTTGATTCTAATTGCCAGTGGAATCTACGACATTCCGGGAATTGCCACGGACGGAGCGGATCTGGATGAAAGTGAAGAGGTTTATGAGTACATGATCGGATGTATCTGCCCGGTAAGTTTATCGGCAGCAGGATTATCTTATAAACCAGAACTGGCAGATATTCAGGAACGTACAAGAGACTGGGTAGTAAGTATGCCGACACAAGGATTTTTATATCCGGCATTTACAGACCGCCACGGAGATCCGGAGCATATCTGGTACTACAGCAAAGTTCCGGATAAACCGGACGCGGGCCTGATCACACAGACACTCCGATGTGGGATGCCATCCACACCAAAAGAGCAGAAAGAAGCTTTTTGGGAAGGGTTAAATGCAGCAGATGGAAAAGTAAGTTTGGAACAGGCGAAAGATATTTATCATTACCTTGGAAGAATCCGTGAAATAAAAGCAGAATCCAACAACCGGATATTAAAAGGCGCGGAGCTGGAAAACGTATTAAAAAGCATCGGGATAGATCCGGAACTGGCAGCAAAAAAAACAAAAGACTGTGACGCGGCTGAAATCGATGCGGACAACACAGTGAGCACGAAGTCGTTTGAGATTGGTCTTCCGGATGCACATGTAACAGTAAGCGCAGACAGAACAGACCTCGTTACCTTAGAAGTGATTAACGGGGAGAAATACATTCTGGTAAAAGCGGACGGAGATATAAATGCAAACGGAATCATTTTAGAGAATCGGGAGGAAAAGAAAGATGAAGAGGAAGACGACTAAACCCGGCAATATGAGGGCGTTCATATACCCGGTAAGCAAGAAAATGCGCAAGGTAAGACAGAAAGGAACAAAAAAATGAAAGTTGGAGACAAAGTACAGTTAAGGCGCAGGATCTCCCAGAAGGGAGGAAAGACCAGACTTGCCACGGAAAAGGTCACGATCCTTGGAATCTATCCGCATCATATACAGGTCAGAAACCAGAAAGGGATTGTGAGGAGCTATATAAACTGGGAGTGGCAGCAGTTGACCAGCAAAGAAGGAATGGAAGGCGTAGAATCATGGCGCAGGAAGGGGTAAATAATGACTGAAAAAGAAGTATGCCTGATGTGCGAAAACTATTCTGAAGACACAAAATGTGATCAGCATGATAGCTGTAAGCTCATGGCGGTGCTAAAAGAGAATCGGGCACTAAAGAAAAAAGTAAGCCAGTTGAAACGCCAATTGGATGAATCAGAACTGAAACGATCATACATGGTAAATCCAAGTGCAATTGGATACCGTAATGATATGGGGTGGTAAAGGAGAAAAAAATGGGAAAATTGTCAAGAAGAGATATGGAAGAGTTAAGAGAAGCCTGCAGCTACGATTGCGGATATACCGATACAGAAGAGGTTGTAAAAGATATCACAGCACAGATTCTTGAAGAATTGGATTCGGATACAACATATGGAGATGAGGTTGGTCTGGTAGACAGCGACAGAGGCGAAGAATTTACAACACTGGATGACTTTGTGAGAATCTTCTGGGATAAGGCAGTAGAAAAGATCCTGAATGTTGTGGAGTCACAGGGGAGGTAAGCACATGGAAAATAGAGAATTAAAAGCGTGTCCATTTTGCGGTGAAGAGCCAACCATGACAACAGTAGGCAACACATCAAGTAATTATGATGTGGGCTTTGATTTTTATGTAAAATGTTATGGATGCGGAATTAGTCTTCCAAGACGATATGAAGTAAGAATGACACTTGAAAATGGTGAGCTGAGAATAACAAAAGACGAAAGAAACAAAGCGATTGAGGAATGGAACAAGAGAGGAAAAAAGACCAATGAAACTGATATAGAGTAGCAGAGAAGGTGATGAAACATTGTATAAAAACCAGGAAGGATATTGTGATCCAACAGCAGGCAAAGCCATCCAAGATGCAAGCCGCATCCCACATCATGTAAAGGAAGCACATAAAGCATTAAAGGATATAGCAAGTCTGCTTGGATTCGAGGTCTTAGTATTAAGAGATAGGAAGACAGGGAGGGTATACCGATGGAAACAGTGAAAGAAGAGAATGAGAAGAAAAAGGAATACCTGAAACAGTACGGCAAAGCATTACACCAGGAGAAGCGGATCGAGGAAGAGTTGGAACGCCTAAAGCTGGATAGGATGCTTCCGGGAGCACTGGCAGCAGATGGGCTGCCAAAAAGCAGCAACCTTTCTGATCTGTCGGATTATATGGCAGAAGTAGACGAACAGGAACGGAAACTGGTGGAACAGAGGAAGAAAAGAGTCAGGATCCGGACTGAGATCAGGGAAAGAATTGAGCAGATGGAAGATGAGACAGAGAAAGATGTACTGACTTACTGCTACATAGATCTTATGAGGTGGAAGGATATCTGCAGAAAGACAGGATATGAGTGGGCACAAGTACACCGGAAACATTCAGAAGCACTAAAAAACTTCAAGATGATATAGAATGATACACTTGGTCTGTGGTATAGTGTATTCAGGTAAAGAGATGAACAGGGCAGCAGTCGAAAGATTGTTGCCTTTTTCTTTGCCGTGAATTCCGGAAAGAGGTTTGGCGGTTTACTCTGGAAAGAATTTATTCATACATCAGTACATTTGTTTGTTGCAATTACTTTTTTAGAACTCCTTATTACAGATACAGAAACCGTCAGAGGAAAAGATATGAATGAACAACGGAACCCAAGAAGCGCCAACGGGAATCTGAGAAGAAAACACCGGGCGAGGTTTAAAGCAATAGGTGGAGAATGCGGGATATGTAAAGGCAGGCTTGGGCCCATACATTACAATGAACCAAGCGATAGCAAACATCCGTTGTCTTTTGTTATAGATGAAATCAAACCGGTGTCAAGGTGGCGTGAGTTTGGATATAACTCACGTGAAGCAGCGGCACAGGACTGGAACAACCTGCAACCGGCGCATTACTGTTGCAACGCAGCGAAAAGCAATAAAACGTTGAATGAAATGCAGAGGAGCCAGCAAAAGCCCAAAATGAACGTTACAGATGGGGAATGGTGAGAACTGCAAACAGAGGGTGGGGAGGGTACCCCGCCACGCGGCGGCGGCGACCACCGCTGTCCAGCGCCGATTTACACACAGGAAAATTTTTGAAAGGTGAATTTAGATGGGAAGAGCTAAGAAAATGGCAACTGTAACAAGCGAGGGAAGCCGCTTGGAACGCTTGGAAAATTTAGCACTGATTCTCGCAAAACAGATTGATATATGCGCGAAAGATGCTGTTGATGGTCCAAAGACAATGCCGCAGCTCTCCAGGCAATACAGAGAAACAATCAAAGAAATTGAAGAAATAAAAGGAATGGAGAAAGACGATGACAAAATTGGAGAAATCCTGTCGGCACGAAAAGCTGATGGGAAGCCAGACACCGTCCGATAGAATTGTTCCGGATTACGCTTATACGGATGGCCCCGATGCGGTAAAAGTGCTTGCGGTCGGGAAATTGATTGTGGATCCGTGGCAGAGTGAAGTGCTGAATGATTGGATGGGGCGTACAGAGGATGATGTTTGGTCAGCGCCGACATGTGGCTTATCTGTTCCAAGACAGAACGGGAAAACACTGGATACTTCCGGGCGGATTGCATCCGGAATGATTCTGTATGCAGAATGGGTTATATACACAGCTCATCTGCAGAAAACTGCAACAGAAACCTTTATGGAATTGCGCGGCTTGTTTGAAAGCAGAGGACTCCGTAAGTATGTAAAAGAAATTAAGGCGGCACTCGGAAGAGAACAGATTATTCTAAAAAATGGTGGAAGAGTAGTATTTGTTGCCAGAACAAGGAATGGTGGTCGAGGACTGCATGGCGACTGTCTTGTGTTTGATGAAGCACAGGAATTGACAAGCGAGCAGCAGGCATCTTTTTTGCCGGCAATATCAGCGTCAAGGAATCCACAGACGATTTATCTTGGAACACCACCGGATGAAAATTGTACCGGCACAGTATTCCGGAAGATAAGAAAACGGGCAACGGAAGGTGAGAGCAAATCCACAGCCTGGACAGAATATTCTGTGAAAGAGATTGGAGATATTACTGATCGTCAGAGATGGGCGGATTGTAATCCGGCATTGGGGCGAAGAATGACAGAAACAACCATAGCTGCAGAGTGCGAACAGATGGATGTGGACACGTTTGCAAGAGAGCGTCTTGGCTGGTGGTCGCCAATCAACAATGATCAGGACTATGCAATTGATAAGAAGAAATGGGAAGAATGTGCTTCGGAAAAAGAAAAACCAGAAGGGAAAACTGCTTACGGTGTAAAGTTTTCGCTTGACGGTTCGGCGGTAGCATTATGCGGAGCTGTCTGTCCAGAGGTAGGGGAAGCGAGAATTTCACTGATCGAGCTTAAAACAACGGACAGAGGAATCCAGTGGCTTGCGGACTGGCTAAATCAGAGATACAAGATGGCAAGCTGTGTGGTGATCGATGGAAGAAATGGAGTTGACTTCCTGATAGAGAAGATAACACCGGTGTGGAAATATAAGCAGTCAATTGTTCGACCGGCAGCAAAAGAAGTGATAGCAGCGGCGAGTCAGCTATCACAGGAAATCAATGAACAGACTGTAACATGGTATAAATACCAAGAAATACTGAATGAATCAGCAATTACGTCTGTAAAAAGACCGATTTCCGGTGGCTGGGGATTTGGTGGAGAAAACTCAATCCCGATCGAAGCAGCAGCACTTGCACTTTGGGGATGCAGAACATCGAAACGAAATCCGAACAGAAAGATGAGGATAGGATAATGGAGTTAAATTTTGGAAGAGTAGAAGGATTACCACCGGAAGAACAACAGTGGCTTCAGGAATTGAAATACATATATGATTATCACAGAAGTGCAAATAGGAAAAAGCGCCGTTATTATAACGGAAAAGTCACACTGAATGAAGTGAATCTTGGGATTGCATTGCCAGCAGGTCTTGGAAAACTTGAGATTGGATGTGCCTGGGGAGCAAAAACCGTTGATGTACTTGCGGGAAGATCGATGTTTGATGGGTTTGTTACAGAAAATGGAACGAAGTCAGAAGATATGGATCAGATTATGAAAAGGAATCATTTGATAGCGGAATACAATAAAGCGGTCAAAGAAGAACTGAAATACGGTTGTGCATTTGCGGCGGTATCCGGAGAGGAAGATGATGCAAGAGTACGGTTTTACTCTCCACATTGTGCTGCAGCTTCGTGGAATGCACACGAAGGACGCATCCGATATGGATTTGCCTTTGAAGATGCGCGAAGAGACGAGTCGGATGTTACATGGTCTCCGGAACATGTAAATTTCTATACAGATACAGACATCTGGGAACTGGATCGGATTGGAGGTACATGGTATGCTACGCAGAATCCCCATGATTTCGGAGAACCCCTTATGGTGGCTCTGATCTGGGACGCAACAAACGATAAACCATTTGGTCAGTCAAGGCTAAAAGAGCCGGTCCGCAGACTAATCCAGGGATATGTAAGAACAGTCGCAAATGCAACGATTGGACTGGAATTTGCCACTTCTCCACAGAAATATCTGCTCGGGGTGTCAGATGAACAATATGATATGTTGATTGATAATAAATTCAAACAGTATGTTGGAAGTATTCTCTACAGTACCAATAATCCGGAGACTGGGGAAAAGCCGAATTTCGGGCAACTTTCGCAGGGAAATATTGAACCACATGTTCAGATGCTCCGGATGCTTGCTACACAGTATTCAGCGGCAACGGGGTTGGCGGTTACGGATGTTGGTGTGATAAATGATGCAAATCCGACTTCCAGTGAAGCAATTATTGCACAGTCACAGACCTTGATCCTTATGGCAGAACAGCTGAATAAATCAAATGGTGATGCATTGTATCGGATTGGACGGATGGCACTTGCAATTGAACTTGGAACGGTTCCGGATAAGCTTCCGGAAGACGCACATGAGCTGATTGCGCATTTTAAGAATCCGGCAATGCCAAGCGTGGCATCTACTACAGATGCAGCACTCAAAATTGCGACAGCGCGACAAGGATTTGCACAGACAGATATTTTCCTTGAAATGATTGGTTTTGATCAGGCAGATATCCGTAGAATCCGAACACAGGAACAAAGGGCAAAAGGTGACAGTATCTTGACGGAGGAATTTGGAAATGCAGATAACGGAGAAGGCGTGGGTGGAATACATAACGAAGATGTCACAGATTAGCCAGAAAGCAGCGGATCTGATGCAGTCCTGGGTTCAAAAGAATGGACTGGAAAATGATAAAGCACTTTTGGACTACGCCTATGCACTGTCACAACACTATGGACAGGCTATCGGTGCATTATCGTGTCAGATGTATGAAGCGACAGCTGCAGCACAGGGAGTAATAGTCCCTACGGCAGAAGTAGCAGATCTCCCGGACTATGGGGAAGTGGCAAAAGCAGTAAAAGGAACAAAAAAGCAGTCTCCGAACAATATTCCCGGAACGCTTGCAAGGCTTGTAAAACAGGTAGGTGCAGATACGACACTGAAAAATGCAGAGCGTGACGGGGCACAGTTTGCCTGGGTGCCACATGGGGACACCTGTGCTTTCTGCATTACGCTTGCATCAAGAGGATGGCAGTATATGTCAAAAAAGGCGTTACGGAACGGACATGCTGAACACATTCATGCACATTGTGATTGTGAGTATGCGGTCCGGTTTGATGGAAAAAGCACAGTGGCAGGCTATGATCCGGATAAATATCTGGAAGAATATTACGATGCCAACGGGGATATCAATGAAATGCGGAGAAAGCGATATGCACAGAATAAAGATGTGATCAATGCGAGAAAACGAGAATTATACGCAAGCAAAAAAGCGGAAAAACTTGAAAAATTGAGGCGGTCTGATATACTGATATCAGGAGCGAGAATCACAGATCTGAATAGTGCAGAAGCTGATGAATTTGCGGAGATGTACTATGAAGAGATTAGACATTTTTCAACTGATTCAAAGAAAATAGCAGATAATCTCGGTAAGGAAGAATCTGACATAAGAAAAATTAAGGCATATTTATTTGAAGATGATTCTTTGATAGATCCGGATACGGGAGAAAGCAGGCAGTTTGATCCAGATTGCGCGATTGCACAGAGCTGGCAACGCTTGATGAATGGAAAAGACATTAAACTTCATGACAAAACTTTGATAGAGCATGAGTTGTTGGAAATGAAAATTAAGCAAGAAAATCCGGGCATAGATCATGTAAAAGCACATGAATTGGCATCGGAAAAATATAATTATCCGAAGGAGGCGCTGGAATATTATGGTAATCTTAAAAAACATAAAAAAAGTCAGTGATAGTATTTCGGCAAATTACTATCCAGAAGGAAAAGAGCCGGCAGGTTTTATGAAAATACGAATTCCGGATGGAGAGATTGTGGAACATGAAAATGCAAGCATGTTTGCAGCACCACACGTGAGGCGAGAACTGAAACGGATTGCGAAGATGGATAATCCACCAAAAGAAAAAACGGTAATATGGTATTAAAAGCCACTGATCGGAAACGGTTGGTGGTATTTTTATACTCATTTTTAAGAAAGGAAGAAAGAACATGAGATTTGACGAGGCATTTAAAATAATGAAGCAGGGTAGCAAAGTGAAAATTCCATCTTGGAGCGGTTATTGGTTTTGGTCAAAAGAGAAACAGACTATTATCATGCACACAAAAGATGGCGAAGAGTTGGATATCAGAGAGACAAAGATTCCAGATTATACATTTGGAAATATCTGTTCTGATGAATGGGTACTGGCAGACGGAGAAAATTGTCCGGAACTGGGCGGAGAAGCTCTGTTTTCATTTGGAGAAGCAATTAAATATCTGAAACGTGGAATGAAAGTGGCACGTAAAGGCTGGAATGGAAAGGGACAGTACATCCAGCTTGCAACCGGAATTTCATATAAAACAGAAGATGGGGATATTGTAAATTGTGAGCATGATGCAATCGGAAACATGGCTATTGCATTCTGCGGAACATCTGGTGTTCAGATGGGATGGTTAGCGTCTCAGGCTGATATGCTGTCAGAGGATTGGAAATTTGCAGAATAGGAAAGGCGGTGATCCAGATATCTCCCTTTAAGGCGCAGGGTTACGCGTCTTATTTTTATGGCAACACGTGCCTTAAACGTGGCAACTAAAAACACTCAAATCAGGAGGGAAACAAGATGGCAGATGACAAAACATTCACTCAGGCAGAAATGGATTCAATCATAGAGGGACGCCTTGCGAGAGAAAGACAGAAATATGCAGATTATGATGACCTGAAAGAAAAGGCAAGTAAGTACGATGAGTACCAGGCGCAGAATAAAACGGAACTTCAGAAGGAAAAAGAAAAGTCCGATGCGCTTCAGGCAAAATTAAGCGCACTTGAAAAGAAAGACACTGTGAGACAGGTAAGAGAAAAAACAGCAAAAGACACTGGTGTACCGGTAGAATTACTGACAGGGGAAGATGAGGAAACTTGTAAAAAACAGGCAGAAGCGATTATGAAATTTGCGAAGCCAAAGAGTTATCCGGGAACTAAGGGAAACAGGAAAAAGACAACAGAGTATAACACAACGGATGATGCAATGAGAGAATTTGCACATCAGATTTTTGGTAAAGGAGAATAAAAAATATGGCAGCACTCATTAGTTCAGATTTTGAAATTCCGGCAGAGATTTCGCAGGGGATTTTTGAAAAAGCACAGAAAGGATCTACTCTGGCGCAGTTATCCGGAGCAAGACCGCAGAAATTTGGAAAGCAGCAGGTGTGGGTACTTACATCGCCACCGAAAGCAGAACTCGTAGGAGAGGCAGGGCAGAAATCGCCAACCCCAACTGCATATGCTTCTAAAACAGTAAATCCGTTCAAACTGCAGGTTACCATGAGATTTTCGCAGGAAGTACAGTGGGCAGACGAAGATGTACAGATCGGCGTACTGCAGGATCTGGCGTCAAATGCGTCAATCGCACTGGGAAGAGCATTGGATCTTGTTGGAATTCACAAAATCAATCCGCTTACAGGAACGGTATCAAGCCTTGTAAAAGAAGGGCTGGTTGACACGAAACAGAGCGTGCAGCTTGCAGGCACAAAGTATGATGAAACAATCGAGGCGGCAGCAGGAATGATCATCTCATCTGGATATGTACCGAGTGGTATTGCAATGGATCCAACACTTTCCTTTGGCCTTTCCACTATGAGGGATGCGGATGGAAGAAAGATTTATCCGGAAATTGGATTCGGACAGAATCTTACAAATTTTTCTGGAATGACTGCGGCAGTATCTGATACAGTTTCGGCAAAAAATGAAATCACACCAGATACGAAGTTACTTGGAATCGTAGGACAGTTTGATGCGTTTAGATGGGGAGTACAGAGATCCATTGGCGCTCACTTGATCGAATACGGTGATCCGGATGGACTTGGAGATCTGCAGAGACAGAATCAGATCGCAATTCGTGCAGAAATTGTATATGGAATTGGAATCATGGATCAGGCAGCATTTACAAAGATCGTGAAGGCGGAAGGGTAATATGAAATATTTATACAAACAAACTGGAATTGTAGTGGAGTCTGACGATGTGTTAGACTCCACAATGTTTAAGCCGATTATTGAAGAAAAAACCGAGGATTTGATCGAGGATAGCGAAACAGAAACAGGAGTTGCAGAAGCTGAAAATACAGAAGAACCTGTGGAAGAGCTCGAAGAACCGACAGAAGACTCAGAGATTCCAGATATAGAAGAACCAGTCGAAGCAAAGAAAGAGGCATCAGCTAAGAACACCAGAAAGAGAACGCAAATAGCGAAAAAGTAGGTGATACAATGATATACGCATCAATCGAGGATATTTGGAGGCGAAAAGGAACAGATATTTCGGATACAGATTATGTAACGGCACTCTTAGAGGATGCAGCGATCATCATTGATGCATATAACCGCAATGCTACAGACGAGGCAAAGAAATTAGTGTCGTGCAACATGGTTATTCGGACGCTCGGAAGCAGAGAAGAAGGTGTACCTATTGGAACGACACAGACAACTACGACAGCAATGGTATATTCGCAGACTTGGACAAATGCAAATGGAAGCGGCGAATTGTATCTGACTAAATTGGATAAGAAAATCCTTGGTGTCGGGAATCGAATTGGCTATTTTAATCCATATTCGGATTTGATGCAGGAGGAAGAGGCTGATGATTAAAGGAATACCGGTGAAGCTCTACGAACGGACCGCAAGTGGGACAGATACATTCGGACATCCGATATATACAGAGACACCTGTGACCGTGGAAGACGTGTTGGTTGCTCCGGCGTCGACAACAGAAGTGCTGGATATGCTTAATATTACTGGAAAAAAAGCAGTCTACAATATCGCAATTCCAAAAGGAGATACGCACGACTGGCAAGACTGCAGAGTGGATTTTTTTGGCACATCATGGCGGGTAATTGGATTCCCACAGCAAGGAATTGAAGAAAATATTCCAGGAAGATGGAATCAGAGATGGATGGTGGAGCGTTATGGTTAAAACGAAAGTTGAGTTAAATCGATCCGGTGTAAGAGAGTTGATGAAATCTGCAGAGATGCAGGCAATTTTACTGGAACAGGCAAATCAAATATCATCCGATGCAGAAAAAGAGTCGTATGTTGCGCAAACAAGAGCGGTTGTAAAAATAAATGGAGATGATGGAAACAACAGCTTGTTGAAAGCGATGGGTAGAAAAAATGATCGAAGAAAAGGTTAGAAAATATCTGGAAGCCATGCTTGATATTCCGGTAAGGATGGAAGAAGAGCCGGGACTTCCAGAGGAATATATTCTAATTGAAAAGACTGGATCCGGTGAAGAAAATCATATTGCATCAGCAACTCTTGCAATCCAGTCTTATTCAGGATCCCTTTATGGGGCGGCATCACTCAATGAAAGAGTGAAAGAAGCAATGGAAAAAATTGTTGAAATGGATGATATCAGTAAGTGCCAGCTTAACAGCGACTACAACTATACGGATACAACAAGGAAGAAATATCGGTATCAGGCTGTATATGATATGGTTCATTTCTGATGAAGGAGGATAAAAATGTCAGATGCTAAAAATGTAAGTACAGGCAAGCCGAAAGTAGGCGGCGCGATTTTTAGAGCACCGCTCGGAACAACATTGCCAACAGATGCAACCACAGCATTAGATGCAGCATTTAAGTCACTTGGATATTGTTCGGAGGATGGACTCACTAATTCTAATAGTCCGGAAACTGACAACAAAAATGCTTGGGGCGGCGACACAGTATTGAATATGCAGACCAGTAAGAAAGATAATTTTAAGTTTACGATGATCGAAGCCTTGAATGTAGAGGTCCTGAAGAGCGTTTACGGAGATGATAATGTTACCGGAACACTTGAGGAAGGGATTACGGTAAAAGTAAATGCAGATGAAGCGGAACAGAATGCGTGGGCTGTGGATATGATTCTGAAAGACGCAGTGAAGCGTATCGTTATTCCGTGTGCAAGCATTACGGAAGTCGGAGACATTGTATATAAGGACGATGATGCGATTGGATACGAGACAACGTTATCGGCAGTACCGGATGCGGACGGACAGACACATTACGAATATATTAAGGGGAATAAGAAATAATGAAGGGAAAAACAAGCAGTGGTTTTGAGTATGAGTTAGATGAAGCGGCGTTGGATGATTATGAACTTCTGGAAGATCTATGTGAAATGGATGAAGGAAATGTGGCGAAAATGAGTAGCATGCTGAATCGTCTGATTGGTACAGAACAGAAGGAGCGCTTAAAAGAACATTTGCGGACAGAAAATGGAAGGGTTCCAATGTCGAAAATGATGATCGAAATAGAGGAAATTTTCAAAAATGCAAAAGCAGGAAAAAACTCTTAATCCTCGCTCACATGCTTAATTTTGACAAGGATGCACTTTTGTGCGACCTTGCAGAAACATATCATATTTATGACTATAAGTCGTTACCGTGCAGAATGGTAGCGACTTTTTCTTGTGGGTTGAGGGAAAATTCAAGAATCAAAATGAAAATGGCAGGGATAGATCCTATACCGGAACAAATTCTTATGGCAGCTATTGCGGATGGAACACGGATGACTGCATGGCTACAGTCAAAAGACGGAACCACGGGAGAAAACAGACCTAAGTCCTTACTCGGAATGCTAATTGGCGATGATTCAGAACCAGATAAGGATATTCGTACATTTGCTTCTGGAGAAGAATTTGACCGAGAATGGAAGAGATTAACAGGAGAGGAGGGATAAGATGGCAACGGAACTTGCAAAGGCATATGTGCAGATCATACCTTCCGCACAAGGCATCAGTGGAAAAATTCAACAGGCGATAGAACCAGAGGCAGAAGTGGCCGGAACCTCTTTTGGCGGAAAACTTGTCAATACAATCAAGAATGTGATTGCGACTGCAGCTATCGGTAAAGCACTTGCATCGACAATCAATGAGGGTGCGGCGATCGAACAGAGCATGGGCGGAATTGAAACGTTGTTTAAGGAATCTGCGGAAAAGATGCATCAAAATGCTATCAACGCATATAAAACAGCGGGATTATCTGCAAATGCCTATATGGAGCAGTCGACATCATTTGCAGCATCTCTGTTAAGCTCGCTTGGAAATGATACGTCAAAAGCCGCTGATATAGCTGATATGGCAATGACGGACATGTCAGACAATGCAAACAAAATGGGAACCAACATGGAAGACGTCACGAATGCGTATCAGGGATTCGCAAAGCAGAATTATACGATGTTGGACAACCTAAAGCTCGGCTATGGCGGAACAAAAGGGGAGATGCAAAGGCTCCTTGATAAAGCGCAGGAACTCAGTGGAGTAGAATACAACATCGATAATCTGGCAGATGTCTATAGTGCGATTCATGTAATTCAAGGAGAACTCGGTATTACCGGAACAACGGCTGTGGAAGCGGAAGGAACAATATCCGGTTCATTTAATATGATGAAAGCATCTGCGACTAATTTCTTAGCGTCTTTAACTGGTGTGAAAGACGGAAGCGGAAATGCGATTCTTTCCGTACAAGATTCCATGAACGATCTTGTGAATTCTGCGGTTTCTTTTGCATCAAATGTCATTCCGGCGATAGGTAGTGTGATGACATCACTACCGAAAGTCATAGTGCAGGCGATACAAACCTATGGCCCGCAAGCAATAGTGGAAGTGCAAGGAATGCTGACAAATTTGTTAACATACATACCAAGTATGCTGACGAGTTTTACAACGGTTGGCGTTGAGTTACTTAATCAAATATCGAGCGGACTTGCATCTGGAATACCGATGCTTTGTGCGCAGTTTCTTCCAATGCTTGTGACGATTTCAGAAAATTTGAGAGCAAACGCCGGACAATTGATAGATGCCGGACTTAACCTGATTGAAAATCTGGCTCAGGGAATAGCGAATTCTCTACCGACTTTAATCGCAACCGTACCGCAGATCATCACCAATATTGCCGGAATCATCAATGATAACATGCCGAAAATCCTTTCGATAGGGATAGAAATCCTCATAACACTGACAAAAGGAATTATAAATGCAATTCCGACATTGATCGCAAATCTTCCGAAGATATTTACGGCAGCAGAAAGCGTATTGAGTGCGATGAACTGGCTTGGAGTTGGAAAGAATCTTATGAATCTCCTTGTTAACGGAGTAAAAGCACTAGTACATTTGCCTGGACAAATCCTTAAAGGAGCGTTTAACACGGCTAAGCAAATGATCACGACAGGCTTTTCGTGGGGAAGCGTTGGGCACAATATCATACACGGAATTGCGAACGGACTAAGTGCAGCTGGACATATGTTGTGGGACACTGTAAAAGGAATTCTCGGAAGCTTTAAGGACAATGTGCTCAGTTTTTTTGGAATTCATTCTCCGGCACGTTGGGGTGTATTTGTTGGAAAAATGATCGATGCAGGACTTGCGAATGGTTTGATCGACAACACATCACTCGTATCGAAGGCAGCAGATGAATTACAAAGGTCGCTTAAAAACCCATTCAAGGCAAGTGCGGACCTTATTACCGGAAGCACGGTTGCGAACAGCGAAAAAGATAATATTTTGTCGGCAAAACTGGAACAGCTGCTTGAATACTTAAAGCAGAAATCCAGAGGAAGTGACAAGATTGTGATCAACATGAATGACAGAGAAGTAGCAAGAGCTTTGAGAGAAATGGGGGTTGTGTTTGAATGATCGAGATTAAATATGTATGTTCCAATGGAGAAGAATACAATCTGATCGGAGACAAAATGAGAGCAACCTCCGGATATTTCCATGCTTATGAGTGGAAACCCAATACAACAGAAAGAGAAATGGGTGTAACGGTGAATGCTTTTGCAAAAGAACCGGTGACGTATGATATTACTCTTACCGTGAGAGGCAAAGAAAAAGAAAGAAAGCAGATCCTTAATAGGCTTACGAATGCTTTTGAATACGATGTGGTCAATCTGACTCCAGGAAGAATTTACTATGGCGAATACTACATTGATGGATATGTAAAAAAATCAAGCAATGAAGTATCGAGTGAAAATAATAGTCGTACAGATTGCAAGATAGAAATATACTGCCCGTATCCATTCTGGTCGATGGAGCAACAGGAAAGCTTTTATCCTGATTCTGCAAATAAAGGAAAGCCATATACATTCTTAGACTATCCGATAACGTATAATTATGATTATTCAAGAAAGAGTGCCGGAACGCAGAACTGGATTATCGATCATTTCCGAGATAATAACTTTGAAATGGTAATATATGGTCCATGCACTGATCCAAGAATACTGATAAACGGTTATCCTTATCAGATTTATGAGACGTTAGAAGCAGGTGAATATATATTAATCGCCAGCAGAGAGAAGACGATCACAAAGCATCTGAGAAATGGAACTGTGCAAAATATTTTCGCAAAAAGAGCGAAAGACAAAAGCGTATTTGCACTGATTCCGTCTGGCGTACTGACTCTTAACTGGAGTGGTGAATTCGGCTTTGATATTAAGGTATACAAAGAAAGGAGCGTGCCGGAATGGAACTGATCTATACGGATCCGATAGGCAAAGAGCTCGGATATATCTTAAATGCAAATGTAGACATGGAAATCGGAGAAGATGAGAAAAGCTCAATCAATGATTTTGAGATCGAATTTAAGAGATCCGGTTGGAATGGTACGGTTGAGTTCGGAAGTCAGGTGTATGTTCCGGACACAGAGTATGGCGGAATAGTTCGGGAGGTAACTACAAGCACAAAAGCGAATAGTATCACCGTAAAGGGATATACCTGGCGTGGAATGATGACGAAAAAAATAATCAAGCCGGAAGAAGGACAGGATTATGCGATAGCATCCGGAGAAATAAATGAAATCATCAAAGGAAAAGTAGAAGAAGCATTTCCGGGCTTTTTCTACGGAGTTGTTGAAGATACAGGCATTCAGTTGATGAACTATCAGTTTGACCGATATTGTACGTTACATGAAGGTTTAAGGAAGATGCTGCAATCCGTAGGTTACCGCTTGGAAATCAAGTATATTCAAGGCGATAAATACGAAATGGGCTATGTTCAAGTAAGGGCTGTTCCTATCGTAGATTATTCATCAGAATACGAATTTTCAAACGATCAGAACATGAATTTTACGATGGATGACAACAAAAGAGGCGTGAATCACTTAGTATGCCTTGGAAAAGGAGAGTTAAAAGACCGCCTGGTTATCCATTTGTATGTCGACGAAAAGGGAAATGTAGGACAAACGCAGTACTATCGAGGAATTGATGAAATCGAAGAAACTTACGATAGCTCCGGATCAGAATACGATGATCTACTCAAAAATGGAATTGCGAAACTTACAAATTCCAAGAATAAGACGGAATATGACATGACGATGGAGAAAATAGAAGGAAGTATGGATATTGGAGACATCGTTGGTGGCCGAGATTATCTAACCGGTGCCAGCATGAAAAAGCCGATCGGAAGGAAGATATGGACGATTTCAGCTGGCAAAGAAAAAGTAGAGTATAAATTGGAAGGAGAGTCTTAATGGATATAATTACAGGATATACCGGAAGTCCACATGTTACTGCAGAACAGGACAGAGATATCAATATTGGAATTTTTGGAAATGAATCTTATGTGCTGCAAACAGGATCACGGTTGGCTGCGGAAGTATCGTCAAACAATGAGATTAAAGTAAGAGACGGTGTGATCATGCATCAGGGGTGTTCTGCATCGATTAAAAAGAACACATACGATTCTCTCGCTATTACAAATGGATCACAGGGAATGAAAAGGGTAGACCTTATCGTTGCCAGATACAGTAGAGATCCAAGTACAAATGTAGAATCACTTGCCTTGAAAGTAATCCAGGGAACACCAAGCGAAAACAGTCCGACTGTACCAGGGTATACCACTGGAGATATACAGTCAGGAGATCTTGTAGCAGACATGCCACTTTACCAGGTCATCCTCAATGGACTTAATATCACGGAAGTTAAGAAGTTATTTAGTGTGCAGGGATCTATTGCTGAATTAAGTAGCAATTTAACAAAAGCAAATACAAAAATATCTGCTTTGAGCACAGAATTAGCAACTACAAATACCAATTTGAAAACGGCAACTGCCGATTCAGGTTGGAAATATATGACTGCGAATAATCTTTCAGAAAAGCTAAAATTTCGCAAAATAGGTCACGTGGTATTTGTTGCCGGATCGATAAGATTTTCAGATAATGGAAAATTTGCAAACGATCAATATCTAGGAAATGTCCCGTCAGGAATGACACCAAATGGTTATAACACATACGAGTGTCTTATCCCGATAGCTATGCATAATGGTGGATCTGCTGGAACACAAGCACGTATATACATAAAAAATGGTGGAGTATATATCAGCGGTACAGATAGTGCCTCATTCGTAATGATTGCAGCAACGGCTTATTTTAGCTAACTGGTATAAAAATAGCTCTTGTCGCAAAAAGAGTCCATGTACCTCCATTTTTGTACGAAGTAATATGAAGCTTATCGCCTTTGCTACATTTTCCTGCAAAAGTAGAAACTAATTTGTAATAGTTTCCGTTATTTCCCATATTTACATTGTTTAATGCACAAGAGATTTCCTGTTTATAGCTTTCACTGCTGATATTGGAGGAAACTGTAACGATAAAGGCATATGTAATGCCAGCTTTCAAAAAGCTATTGGTATCCCAATTTACTGTTCCTTGCGCAGTTGAATCAATGATTATTGGTTTTCTGTTTTCTAAAACAGTGTTAGTTTTGGCTAAATTCGCATTCGTGGTTGTTATTTTGGAATTTATATTTACTAATTTGCTACTTAATTCAGTACGCCAGTTGATATACTGAAAGCAAAAAGGAGCAATGTATGGAAGCGAAAATAATGGATGTATTGCGAAGAATGCAACCGGTTTTAGATGAAATGCAACTACGTGAGCTGAAAGAAGTGTTACAGATGACATTTACCGGATGCAGAGTAATCCAGGAAACGGACCTGCAGGTTGTAGACAGGAGCTGGGAAGTGGATCTGGAAGAGTTTCTGATGAGTAAAGCACTGGAAGGAAAAGCATCAAAGACAGTGAAGCAATATCGGTATGAACTGGTTCGGTTACTGACCTATATCAATAAGCCGGTGAAGAACATAGATTCAGGAGATATCTCTGGATTCATGCGGGCTTATAAAATGATCCGCAAGGTAGCAAACCAGACACTAAAGAACGTCCGGGCGGTGTATAGTAGCTTTTTCGGATGGCTGCGAGATCGTGACCGGATTCGGAGAAATCCGATGGTGCTGGTGGAATCTATCAAGGTAGAAAAGAAGATCCGGAAACCATATACTGATGAAGAACGGGAGCGGATGCTGCGTAAATGCAGCAGTCTTCGGGATAAAGCGTTACTAGAATTCCTATATAGCACAGCAGTCAGAGTATCGGAGCTTTCAGAGATTAACAGGGAAGATATCCGGTATGCGAATAAAGAGCTGATTGTATATGGAAAAGGAGCGAAAGAAAGGACGGTGTATATCAATGAACGAACCAACATGTACCTGAAAGAATATCTGGAAAGCAGAAAAGACAATGATCCGGCGCTATTTGTCGGAAGCAAGAAACCGAATAGCCGGCTGACGAAAACAGGAATTGAGGATATCATCCGGCGGATTGGAGAGAAGGCGGGCGTAGAAAATGCGCATCCGCATCGATTCCGGAGGACGGCTCTGACAAATGCATTGAACCGCGGAATGCCTCTGCAGGAGGCTATGATATTTGCGGGACACGCAAAGTCAGAGACAACCATGCGATATTGTACAGTGAATCAGGAAGGCGTACGGTATCATCACTTTAAATATTTAAGCGCATAAGTAAATAAACTTATTTATTTACACTCGGCATTGGTCGGGTGTTTTTGTTATGCGCTTTTATATATGTAACTTTATCAACCAGTCAAAGGAGGGATTCTGAACTAAGTAGCAAATTATCAACGGCTAATGCCTCTTTAAACGCTCTAAATAGTGTTAGTACTGTTGGTATAACGCTGAATACTACAAATGTTAAGTCTGGAGATTCGTGGGTAGAATGCAATAAGATCGGAAAAATTGTAATGGTAACAGGGTATGTTAAGATAACAAAAGCAGTAAACTCATGGACTGGATTAAATATCGCCAGAAAGCTACCTATTCCAGTTTACAATAAAGCGTTTTATACTTTTGCAGCAGCTCAAGATAACGCATTTTCAAGCTGCTTTTTTAATATTGGAAGCGCCGGTGACTTAGAACTTTTGGTAAGACATCAAAAAGCAACAGCAGGTGATACTTTTGTTTTTCAATTTTGTTATATTTGCAAATAATAAAGTTACTTAATCCGAATGGCTTGAAGCTCAATAGCATTTACATTTCTATTATGGCTACTCCAAAAAGCCACCCCGTAAGTTCCGGCAGCAACCGTTTCAACGCATACACTTTTTAAAATCGGATAAAATCCATTTCCAAAATTGATAAGATGAGAAGTTTGTGTTCTTGTCGAGCTAATACCAGATATGCCAATAGTAAACACGTCATAACTTTGCCCTTTTGCACAAGGAGCGGCTTTTGCCACAAAAATATACACGCCGGCAGGAAGTGTAAGCTTAACTGGTGTGTTGTCCCAATTGTTTTCTTTTGAGTATGAGTAATTATCTTTCACTCCGCTGTAGTATGTTTTTCCGATTATATTTTTAAAAGACGTTAAATTGTCGTTTACAGACTTTAAATTGCTATTTAATTCAGAATCCCTCTAAAAAGAAGAAAGGGGCAAACAGAAAAATGAAAATCACATTCAATGATGGTCAGGAACTGCAGATCCAGCAGGTCACTGAGCAGACGGATGGCGCACTTCTGATCAAGACCATTTCAGCATCCGAGGATCAACTGAAGACTTTATTCTCTGATCAGACAACAACTAAGAGAATGTCTGTGAGCGAACGGGATGCAGATACCGTTGTGTATGAAAATTACACGAAGCTCGATGCAATCGTGAAGTACACGGCCGGCATTCTTGGTGCGTTAATGTATCGGGAAGGAGAAGATCCGGACAGCCGGATAGCAGCTCTGGAGGCACGACTTAAAAAAGCGGAGGAGAAAAATGAAATGCTCGAGGGATGCATTCTGGAAATGTCTGAAACGGTATATCAGTAAAACGATAATTGTATTAACCATTTTATTTTTATTCATATTATTACAAATTTCAGGAGGAAAAGAAATGATGGCAATGTTATGGGCACAGCAGATTATGTTAGGAAAGAAAACTTATTCACAGGTACCGAGACTTTTAAAGGACAAGGTAAAAGAGGTCCTGATTGATTCCGGAGCAGAAGATCTGGTAACAGAAGACAAGCAGTAGAGGTGAAGCGTAGATGGCAGTAAAAACAGCTCAATATATATTTAATGGTCAGGCATACAATCTGACCTATAATTCGACCTCCGGGAAATGGGAAGCTACGGTTACAGCTCCAAGTAAGTCGAGTTACAATCAGTCGGATCATGTTCTTGGCGGAACTGTAAAAGCTACGGACATTGCTGGTAATACAACAACCGTGGATCAGAGCCATGCAACCCTTGGAGCTTCGCTGAAGGTTCGTGTAAAAGAAAAAGTGGCTCCAGTGATTTCTATTACAGCACCATCTTTAGGAGCTTATATCACAAGTACAACTCCATCCATCGAATTTACGGTCACAGATGCGGATTCCGGAGTGGCATCCATTGCAGTAACGCTTGATGGAACAGCGATTTCTTCAATTACCAAGACTGTAGTTACGGGTGGATATAAATGCACATGCAAGCCGGCATACGCACTCAAAGATGGAAGTCATACGATTTCTATTACGGCGACAGACAATGACGGCAATACATCCGCTGCGAAAACATCCACGTTCATGGTTGATACTGTACCGCCAACCTTATCCATTACCGCACCAGCAGAAGGTCTTGTAACCAATAAGACAACGGTTACGGTAACAGGTAAGACAGATGATGCAACATCCAAACCGGTTACAGTCACGGTAAATGGCGCTGTGGCTACGGTAGGAACAGATGGATCATTCAGCAAGGATGTATCTTTATCCAATGGCGCGAACAAGATTACGATTATCGCTACAGACAAGGCAGGAAAGACTACCACTGTAGTAAGAAACGTAACCTTAGACACGGCAGCGCCGGTGATCAAGTCCATCTCGATTACACCGAATCCGGTAGATTGCGGAAAGACATTTATTATTTCTGTTGAAATTACAGATTAGGCGGTGAGCCTATGATTGTAAAAGTAAGCGGAAAAGTAGATGGACAGGATGTAATCTTTGAACGTTCAGAGGGGAACCAGTGGAACATCACGGTTCCCTATGATCTGGACGGAATGTATGTGATTGAGGTGACAGCGGAAAATGACGCAGGCAATGTCGCGTACTGTACGAAGATGCTTCTGATCGTGGATCCGGCAACCTTATGTGTAAAATTAGTTCCATTGGATTACATGGTAGAAGTAGTTCCGGAAGAGTATGAGACACATATAATTCCGGAAGATTATCTGGTGGAAGTAATGGAAGAGCAGTACCAAGTTGCAACTCTTCCTGATTTGTTTTACGTAGAAGTAGTTTATCCGATACACGGAAAGGGGTGTTGTTGTGAACAAAATTAGATTTATCCTGGGCGAAGACAAGCACGTTAAGCTATTGGTGCGAAGTCCTAACGATGAGCCATTTACGATTCTGACAGCATCTTATGAGCTGGCACGTTACACAGACATCGTGGTGCAGGGAGAGTGTGATATCAATGGTCATTATCTTGACTGCAAGATCGCTCCGAAAGAAAAAGGAACACATATATTGGAAGTAACGTACACGGTTGCGGATTCGATCAGGAAGGCAAGGATAGAAGTAGAGGTGGTTTAATGCTTAAAATTACAGATGTGAAATTAAGTAAAAATACGGTTGCGACCGGGGAAAAATTTACGATTTCTGTACAGATCCAGGAAACGGTTGATTATCCGTATGACTATCCATACGATTATCCGATATCTTATACCGGAACAGCAAAGCCGGTAAATTCATAAAGAAAGAATGAGGTATATGAAAGTGGAACAGGCAAATTATATCAAAGCAATTTTTACGGCAGTATTTGCTTTCCTGTCGGCGCTTCTTGGAGTGCTTGCAGTGCCGGTGATCCTGCTGGTGGCATGTAATCTGATTGATTATGCTACCGGACTTATGGCAAGCAAATACAGAGCACAGGATATCAATTCCTATAAAAGCATCAGAGGAATCTTCAAAAAGGTATCCATGTGGCTATTGGTTGTTGTAGGAGCAATAATTGACGAAATGCTTCTATATGCATCCGCCTCAATCGGCTGGAAGTCACCGGTTACATTTCTGGTGGCGTGTGTCGTGGCAATGTGGCTGATCTGCAATGAGATTATCAGTATTTTAGAAAATATTCAGGACATGGGAGTGAATATCCCGGCATTTATGCAGCCGCTTGTGAAACACATCCGATCGCAGGTGGAAGATCAGGTGAAAGTAGATAATGATTCAGAGGGCGAATAGTCGCCCTCTTTTTGAAAGGAGAAACATTATGGCAATGAATGGAATTGATATTGCAAGTTATCAGGCAGGAATTGACCTCAGTGTGGTCCCGTGCGATTTTGTGATCGTAAAGGCAACAGAGGGAACAGGCTACGTGAATCCAGATTTCACAAGAGCTTACGCACAGGCTAAGAACGCCGGAAAGTGTCTCGGTATCTACCATTATGCGAATGGTGGAGATTACCAGAAAGAAGCAGATTACTTCCTTGATAGAATCGGAAAACGTGTAGGCGAAGCAATTCTCTGTCTTGACTGGGAGGGGAAGAGCAACCCGGCATTCGGTAGCTCGGATTTTGCATGGTGCAAGAGCTGGCTTGACTATGTATACCAGAAAACAGGCGTAAGACCTCTTTTGTATTGTTCGCAGTCTGTAGCCTATAAATTCAACAATATCGGAAACTATGGACTCTGGATTGCACAGTACGCAGACATGAACGCCACAGGCTATCAGGATAAGCCGTGGAATGAGGGAGCTTATACTTGTGTTATCCGGCAGTATAGCTCTTGTGGTAGATTGAATGGATGGGGCGGTAATCTCGATCTGGATAAATTCTACGGCGACAAGGATGCATGGAACAAGTACGCCGGAAAAGGAAACACAACCAAACCGGCAGAAACACCGAAACCGACAGTGAATACTCCGGGCGGATCCACGCTCGATCTGGTTGCTGGAGTTATGCAGGGCAAGTACGGTGATGGTGACAACCGCAAGAACGTCCTCGGAACACGGTATACGGAAGTGCAGAGCTTCATCGACCATATCTATTCTGCATCTGTAGATACACTGGTGAACGAAGTGAAAGCTGGTAAATATGGTAACGGTGACACAAGAAAGGTTGTTCTCGGTAGTCGTTACACAGAAGTCCAGAACAAGATCAACGCTGCGTCTGCCAGAAAATCAAATGAGCAGATCGCACAGGAAGTTCTTGCCGGTAAATGGGGCAACGGAAACGACAGAAAGAATCGTCTTTCAGCTGCCGGATATGACTACAATACAATTCAGAATATTGTGAATGGTAAATCCGGTGCTTCATCCGCACAGTATTACACTGTCCAGTCTGGAGATACGCTTTCTGGTATTGCAGCTAAATACGGCACGTCCTACCAGAAGGTTGCGCAGCTTAATGGGCTATCCAACCCTAATTTGATCTATGTTGGTCAGAGACTGCGGGTGAAATAAATCACGGTTGACAGCACCAAACATGAGGACTTATAATTCCCTTAAAATAAGAAGAAATAACTTTATCGGTTGTGGCAAAATGGTTGACCCAATGGGGTTCTAAAGCACTTGGTGATCAGGGGTATTCTCCGTCGGAAATCCTCCGCTATTATTACGGAGATGATATTTACATCAATACCGCTGAAGAAATTTCAGGCATTCCGTCTTCATGGCCAGGGTATACCCTTTCCCAGGGCTCTTCTGGTACAAAAGTCCGGCAAATGCAGGAACAGCTAAATGTCATTGCCGGTGCATACCCGGCAATTCCGAAAATCACAGTTGACGGTATTTATGGTCCGGCAACAGCATCGTCCGTCAGAAAATTCCAGTCGGTGTTCGGGCTTCCGGTAACCGGAACTGTTGATTACCGTACATGGTATAAAATTTCCGAAATTTATGTAGGTGTGTCCAGAATTGCAGAATTATCCTGACTTGGATTTTATATTATGATCTAAGTTTTCTCCCAAAGTCTGCTTTTATGCAAAGAATACCAAATGTGTCATGCTTCAGTTTAAAATGTTTCATACTCATCTGGTGCAGATTACTGCAAAATAAAAAATGCTAAAATTAACAAAACCTCCCAGTGTAATCTGAATTTATTCTCCATATACTAGGAGCGTAACACAAAACAAAATGTTACAAAAAAGGAGGAAATGAATATGGCAAGTCGTTCATCAAACAGAGCAGCCGTGCCAGAAGCAAAAGGTGCACTGGACAAATTTAAATACGAGGTTGCAAGCGAACTGGGAGTACCGTTATCAGACGGGTACAACGGAGACTTAACTTCAAGACAGAACGGATCTGTCGGAGGTTATATGGTCAAGAAAATGATCGAAGAACAGGAAAAACAGATGTCCGGTCGATAGGGACAGTCAGTGAAGGTATCACAGGCATTTCTGCCGGATACAAAAAGGGAATGTCTGATAAACAGGCACTCCCTTTTTCTCTGATCACTAAGCTGGAAATCGGACTTGAACCGACGACCCCTTCATTACGAGTGAAGTGCTCTACCGACTGAGCTATTCCAGCATTCGTACTGCTTTCGCAGTCACGAATTATATTATATCAAATTTTTGAATAAAAGCAACTCTTTTTTAAAAAAATTACACTTTAAAATAAACATAAAAAATAGGTATTGAAATCTGTAACCAGATATGGTAAACTTTTTACAATTTGAGAAAGTGTGGGCGCTCTGGAATTGAAAAGACTCCAAGAGTGCCCCTTTTTTGAGAATAAAAGAGTATTACGAAGGGATAAGGTGAACATATGAAAGCGTTTCTAATTTTAGAAGACGGAACTGTGTTTGAAGGCACAAGCATCGGCTCAACAAAAGATATGATTAGTGAGATTGTATTCAATACTTCAATGACTGGATACTTAGAGGTGCTGACAGACCCTTCTTACGCCGGACAGGCCGTTGTCATGACATATCCGCTGATCGGAAACTATGGTATTACACCGGATATGGAGTCCAAGAAGGCGTGGCCGGATGGTTATATTGTAAGAGAATTGTCCAGAATGCCAAGCAACTTCCGTTGTGAAGGTACAATTCAGGATTTCCTGAAAGAACAGGATATTCCGGGAATTGCAGGAATTGATACCAGAGCACTTACCAAAATCCTCCGCGAAAAGGGTACAATGAATGGTATGATCACAACGAATGAAAATTACAATCTGGACGAGGTACTTCCGAAACTTCATGCATACAAAGTAGGAGATGTAGTTTCCAAAGTAACTTGCAGTGAAAAATATGTCTTAGAAGGCAATGGACCAAAAGTTGCATTGATGGACTTTGGTGCTAAGAACAACATTGCAAGGTCTTTAAATGATCGTGGATGTGAAGTTACCGTTTACCCGGCAAATACACCTGCAGAAGAGATCATTTCCGCAAATCCGGACGGTATCATGCTGTCGAACGGACCTGGCGATCCGGCGGATTGCACTTCCATTATTAAAGAAATCAGAAAATTATACGATTCAGAGATCCCAATCTTTGCAATCTGTCTGGGACATCAGCTGATGGCACTCGCCAACGGTGGTAAGACCTATAAGTTGAAATACGGACACAGGGGCGGAAACCATCCGGTAAAAGATCTGCAGACAGGAAGAGTTTATATTTCTTCCCAGAACCATGGTTATGCTGTAGATGCTGATAGCATTCCGGAAAGCGTTGCAGTACCTGCATTTGTGAACGTAAATGACAATACAAACGAAGGAATGTCATACGTTGGAAAGAATATTTTCACAGTACAGTTCCATCCGGAAGCTTGCCCGGGACCACAGGATTCTGGTTACTTGTTTGACAGATTTATGGATATGATGGGAGGAACAAAATAATGCCAAGAAATAAAGACATAAAGAAAGTATTAGTTATTGGTTCCGGTCCAATCGTAATCGGACAGGCAGCAGAATTTGACTATGCCGGAACACAGGCATGCCGTTCACTGAAGGAAGAAGGACTTGAAGTTGTACTTCTGAATTCGAACCCGGCAACGATCATGACGGACAAAGATATTGCAGACCGCGTTTATATCGAACCACTTACGGTAGAAGTTGTAGAACAGCTGATCCTTAAAGAAAAACCGGACAGCGTACTTCCTACCCTTGGAGGCCAGGCCGGACTGAACCTTGCAATGGAACTGGAAGAAGCAGGATTCCTTAAGGAACATAATGTGAGACTGATCGGTACAACGGCGGAAACCATCAAGAAAGCAGAAGACCGTCTGGAATTTAAAGATACCATGGAAAAGATCGGTGAGCCGGTTGCAGCTTCGCTGGTCGTTGAAAATATAGAAGATGGTGTCGCGTTTGCAGATAAGATCGGATATCCTGTTGTTCTTCGTCCGGCATATACCCTCGGCGGAAGCGGTGGTGGTATCGCACATGATCAGGAACAATTGGAAGAAATCCTTGAGAACGGACTCCGTCTGTCACGTGTAGGACAGGTTCTTGTAGAGCGCTGCATTGCAGGATGGAAAGAAATCGAGTACGAAGTAATGCGAGACAGTGCCGGAAACTGTATTACTGTATGTAATATGGAAAATATTGATCCGGTCGGAGTTCATACCGGTGACAGTATCGTTGTTGCACCTTCCCAGACTCTTGGAGATAAAGAATATCAGATGCTGCGTACTTCGGCACTGAATATCATTACAGAACTGAATATTACTGGTGGATGTAACGTACAATACGCATTACATCCAGACTCTTTTGAATATTGTGTAATTGAGGTAAACCCGCGTGTAAGCCGTTCTTCTGCACTGGCTTCCAAAGCGACAGGATACCCGATCGCAAAGGTTGCTGCAAAGATTGCCCTTGGATATACACTGGACGAGATCAAGAATGCAGTTACAAAGAAAACTTATGCAAGCTTCGAGCCAATGCTTGACTACTGTGTTGTTAAGATGCCGAGACTTCCGTTCGATAAATTTATCAGTGCAAAGAGAACGTTGACGACACAGATGAAAGCTACCGGAGAAGTTATGAGTATTTGCGATAACTTTGAAGGAGCTCTTATGAAAGCAATCCGTTCTCTGGAGCAGCATGTAGACTGCCTGCTTTCTTATGATTTCTCAGCACTTTCCAAAGAAGAAATTCTGGAAAAACTGGAAATCGTAGATGACCGCAGAATCTGGATGATCGCAGAAGCACTCCGCAAAGGAATTTCTTATGACGAGATCCATGCGATCACAAAGATCGACAAATGGTTCATCGACAAGATCGCAATCCTTGTTGAGATGGAACAGGCTCTGAAGACACAGGAACTCACACCGGAACTTCTGAAAGAAGCAAAACGTATTGAATTCCCGGATAATGTTATTGCACGACTGATCGGAAAAGATGAGAGAGAAATCCACGATATGCGTCATGCAAACGGAATCGTTGCAGCATACAAGATGGTTGATACCTGTGCGGCTGAGTTCGCGGCAGAGACCCCATATTATTATTCTGTATTCGGAAGCCAGAACGAAGTAGAAGAGACTTCCGGCAAAAAGAAAGTTCTAGTACTTGGATCAGGACCGATCCGTATCGGACAGGGTATCGAGTTCGACTTCTGTTCTGTACATTGTACATGGGCATTTGCAAAAGAAGGATACGAGACTATTATCGTAAATAACAACCCGGAAACTGTAAGTACCGATTTCGATATCGCAGATAAGCTGTATTTCGAACCACTTACTCCGGAAGATGTAGAGAGCATTGTAGACCTGGAAAAACCGGACGGAGCAGTTGTTCAGTTTGGTGGACAGACTGCGATCAAATTAACAGAATCCCTGATGAAGATGGGAGTGCCGATTCTTGGAACTTCCGCAGAAGATGTAGATGCTGCAGAGGACAGAGAGCTCTTTGACGAGATCCTTGCACAGTGCAATATTCCACGTCCGAAGGGAGATACAGTATTTACCGCTGAAGAAGCAAAAGAGGTTGCCAACCGTCTTGGATATCCGGTACTGGTTCGTCCTTCTTATGTACTTGGCGGACAGGGAATGCAGATTGCAATCAACGATCATGATATTGATGAATTTATCGGAATCATCAACCGTATTGCACAGGATCACCCGATTCTGGTTGATAAGTATCTGGTCGGTAAAGAAATTGAGGTCGATGCAGTATGTGATGGAACAGACATTCTGATCCCTGGTATTATGGAACATATTGAGCGTGCCGGAATCCATTCTGGTGACAGTATTTCTGTATATCCTGCGCAGAGCATTTCTGAAGTGACAAAGCGTAAAATTGAAGAATATACAAAGCGTCTTGCAAAAGCCCTTCACGTAATTGGTATGATCAACATCCAGTTCATCGTATGTGGCGAAGATGTTTATGTCATCGAAGTAAACCCACGTTCAAGTCGTACCGTTCCTTATATCAGTAAGGTAACAGGTATCCCGATCGTTCCGCTTGCTACAAGAGCGATCATCGGACATAAGATCAGAGAAATGGGTTACACACCGGGACTTCAGAAAGAAGCTGATTATATTGCAATCAAGATGCCGGTATTCTCATTTGAGAAGATCCGTGGTGCAGATATCAGCCTTGGACCGGAAATGAAATCTACAGGTGAGTGTCTGGGAATTGCAACTACATTTAACGAGGCACTTTACAAAGCGTTCCTTGGAGCTGGAATCAACCTTCCAAAATATAAGAACATGATCATGACTGTTCGTGATGAGGATAAGGGAGAAGCTGTCGAGATCGGACGCAGATTTGAGGCACTTGGCTACCGCATCTTTGCAACACGCGGTACAGCTGATGCATTAAAAGAAGGTGGCGTAAAAGCAATTCCGGTCAATAAGATTGAGCAGGAATCACCGAACCTGATGGATCTGATCCTTGGACACGAGATCGACCTTGTAATTGATACTCCTCCACAGGGAGCAGATCATGCACGAGATGGATTTGTAATCCGTCGTAATGCAATCGAGACAGGTGTCAATGTACTGACAGCTATGGATACTGCAAGAGCACTTGTGACAAGTCTGGAAAATACAGATATCCGTCAGCTTACACTGATTGATATTGCGAAAGTTGAATAAGATGTTATGAATACGGACAGGCAGGGATTGGATTCTCTGCCTGTTTGTGTTATGGAAAATGCAGGGACGAGACGGACGCTACAGTGGCAAAAGAATGTGAAGCTGTGTAGAGAATTTCGGATATTGGCCGGAATTGCGGGGAAGGAGTTTTGTAGTGTGAAAACTATTG
The DNA here is from genome assembly GCF_027674365.1 of Coprococcus sp. AM11-30B. Taxonomy (NCBI): domain Bacteria; kingdom Bacillati; phylum Bacillota; class Clostridia; order Lachnospirales; family Lachnospiraceae; genus Coprococcus; species Coprococcus sp. AM11-30B. The sequence goes on from NZ_JAQDVB010000010.1 coordinate 73,568, forward strand.
TATGTGTGGATAACCGGATGGGGATATGCTTTAATGGCAGGAGAGTGAGCCGGGACCGGATGGTGTCAGAGGATATTCTTGAGATGACGAGAGGGAATGTGCTCTGGATGGCGCCGGAGGCAGATAAGCTTTTTAAAGAAGTCTTTAAAGCAAAAGAAGAGGTATGCCAGGAAACTGGGACTGGGAAGAAAATACAGGACGCAGGGCACCTGGAGGATGAAAAAATGTGGAAGGTTGACCGGAATTTTCTGGAAAAGGCAGAAGAAGAGGATTTCTGTTTTGTTGAGGGGGAGAATCTGGCTGGATATGAGGGGAAGATTACAGAGATTGTTCTGTATAAATGGAACCGGGATTATCCGGCAGATGTATTTTTTGAGGTAGATTTAAGCAAGTGGAGACTGGAAGAGAGAAAAGATTTTTCCGGTTACTCCCATGATAAAATTACAAAAGAAATTTACAGTAGGCAGGGATTGCTATGAAGAAGAAAATTGGGAAAATGAGAGGTGTACTGCTTCTGGCATGTGCATTGTTTCTGACAGCGTGTGGCGTAGGTGGAACAGATGCACAAAGTGTATCGTATGAAAACAGTCGGGCAGCAGTAGTTGAAAGGAAGTCAGGTAGCGGAGAAAATGAATCGGTAGCAGATGGCAGCCAGGAGCCGGTGAATGCTACATTGGATAATATTCCGGTATACAGCGGAACGCCGTATGTAGTGATCGATGATAATGAACCGGATTTTACCGAAGATGAGCTGACAGATCAGTCTTATGAAAGCTACAGTGATCTGGATGAGCTGGGGCGGTGCGGTGTTGCCGAGTCCAGCATTGGGACAGATCTGATGCCGACTGGGAAAAGAGGAAAGATTGGACAGATAAAACCGTCCGGGTGGCAGACAATAAAATTTGACAATGTGGATGGAAAATATCTTTACAACCGTTGTCATCTGATAGGCTATCAGCTGACGGCAGAAAATGCAAACGAAAAGAATCTGATTACAGGAACCCGCTATATGAATGTGGATGGGATGCTGCCATTTGAAAATATGGTTGCCGACTACATCAAAGAGACAGATAATCATGTAATGTATCGTGTCACACCGGTATTTGAAGGGGAGAATCTGGTTGCATCCGGAGTTTTAATGGAAGCAGAATCAGTGGAGGATCATGGAGAAGGTGTGAAATTTAATGTGTATGTCTATAATGTACAGCCGGGAATTACGATTGATTATGCAACGGGAAAGGCAGTGCTTTCCGATACGGATGCGTCAGCGGGTACGGGAAAAACCAGTGGAAATACAGAGAAAAAGACGTATGTGTTGAATGAAAATACAAAGAAGTTCCATACGCCGGAGTGCTCAGGAGTAAAAGATATCAAAGAAGGAAATAAAAAAACATTTACAGGTTCAAGAGAAGAACTGATTAAAGAGGGGTATAGCCCGTGTGGGAGATGTAAACCGTAAGAGGAAAATAAAAGAAAAACTGCATATTCTACGAAAAATATAAAACAAACGGGAGATTTTTAAACAAAATCTCCCGTTTTCTGCTATAATAGAAAACATACTTAATGAATATACATTAGAGGAAATGTGTTAAAGAAAAAGGAGGAACTTTCTCATGAATACTTATCATATGGGAACAAAATGCGTGCAGGGAGGATATACACCTGGAAATGGAGAGCCGAGACAGGTTCCGATCATTCAGTCTACGACATTCAAATACAATACAAGTGAAGATATGGGAAAATTATTTGATCTGGAGGCATCCGGATATTTCTACACCCGTCTGCAGAATCCGACTAACGACCACGTAGCGGCAAAGATCGCGGCGATGGAAGGCGGAACAGCTGCAATGTTGACTTCTTCCGGACAGGCAGCGAATTTCTTTGCTATGTTCAATATCTGTGAAGCAGGAGATCATATTGTGGCTTCATCTTCGATTTATGGTGGAACCTTCAATCTGATCAGTGTGACAATGAAGAAAATGGGAATTGACGCAACATTTGTTTCTCCGGATGCAACAGAAGAAGAATTAAATGCGGCATTCCAGCCAAATACAAAGCTGATGTTTGGTGAGACGATTGCCAATCCGGCACTTACTGTTCTGGATATTGAGCTTTTTGCAAAGGTTGCACATGCGCATGGTGTACCGCTGATCGTGGATAATACCTTCCCGACACCGGTCAACTGTCATCCGATCGAATGGGGAGCAGATATTGTGACACATTCGACTACAAAATATATGGATGGACATGGAGCAGCAGTTGGTGGAGCAATCGTAGACAGTGGTAAATTTGACTGGATGGCTCATGCAGATAAATATCCCGGACTTTGCACACCGGATGAAAGCTATCATGGAATTACCTATGCTGAGAAATTCGGAAAAGAAGGCGCATTTATCACAAAATGTACTTCTCAGTTGATGCGTGATCTCGGATCGATCCAGGCACCACAGAATGCATTTATCCTGAATCTCGGACTGGAATCTCTTCATGTGCGTATGCCAAGACACGTGGAGAACGGACAGGCTGTCGCAGAATTTCTGGAGCAGCACCCAAAGGTTGCTTATGTCAATTATCCAGGACTTCCATCTAACAAATACTATGAAAGAGCAAAGAAATACATGCCAGACGGGGGCTGTGGAGTGGTATCTTTCGGATTGAAAGGTGGAAGAGAAGCTGCTTCCGTATTCATGCAGAATCTGAAGCTTGGAGCGATTGAAACCCATGTGGCAGATGCGAGAACCTGTTGCCTGAACCCGGCAACATCCACACATCGCCAGATGAATGATGAGCAGTTAAAAGAAGCAGGAGTTCCGGCAGAACTGATTCGTATCAGTCTGGGACTTGAAGATAAAGAGGATCTGATTGCAGATATTTCTGCGGCACTTGACGCAATTCAATAATCGTGTCACAATGACAGATAAAGAAATCTGATCAGACAGGAGGAAAAGAGTCATGACAAAGAAATCAGAAAGACAACCAATCAAAGCAGAAAATGTAGCGGGTGGCGCAGGCTATATCCTGAAGGAAGAACTGATCAAAGGTGAACAGCTCGGCGCGTACTGCAAGATGTTCAATGAAGTAACGTTAAAACCTGGATGTGAGATCGGATATCATGAGCATCATGGAGAGACTGAGACTTACTATCTGACAAAAGGGGCAGGCATTTACAATGATAATGGCAAAGAATATCCGGTAGAAGTTGGTGATGTGACTTTCTGCGCAGACGGAAATGGACATGGCATCAAGAATGCGGGGGAAGAAGATCTTGTGTTTGTGGCGCTTATTTTGAAAGAATAGTGTGAAGAGGGACGGATCCCGGCGCAAATGATATTGATCGTCACCTATGAAACTGTCACTGGCAGTTTCATATGGATGCATGGCAACTCCGAAGCTTGTACAAAAAAGGGGATGATGTTCGTGTGAACACGGACACCACCCCTATTTTTGTGTACTCTTAGTCGCAACGATTCAATATCATTTGCGCCGGGATCCTGTGCTGCTCAAAATTTTTAGAAATAAGAGTTGGTGATTTAGTGAATGGTCTTCTTGTGGGGATAGGAAACATTATGCAAAGAAATCCTGTATTCCTTGAAGCAGTCTCTTATTATCTTCCGGAGCCATAATGCAGAACCGGAAGTATTCCCCGCCCAGTTCTTTGAAGCTGGAGCAGTCTCTCACCATCAGACCCTGCTTGATCAGAAATTCAAACACATCCGCAGAAGTAACTCCCTCTTTTTCAATCTTTACCAGTACAAAATTCGCATAAGCAGGATACACAGTCAGCACATTGATTTTGGAGATTTCAGTGCACATTTTGTCTCGCTCGGAGAGGATCAGATCTCGTGTTTTCTGGATATACTCCTGATCCTGGAGCATCTTCTCACCAGCGTAAGCGCCGAGGCTGTTCAGACTCCATGGGTTCTGCATCAGCAGAAGATCCTGAAGAAACTGGCTGTTACTGGTTGCACCGTAGCCGAGGCGGAGACCAGGTGCGGCATAAAATTTGGATACGCCACGGAGAATCATCAGATTATCAAAACTGCTGATCAGAGACATGGAAGAAATTTCATTAATATCCGGTGCGAATTCAACGTAAGTCTCATCGATCATCAAGAAAGAGCCAGCCTCCCGGCAGCAGTCCAGAATGGTCTGGATCTCAGGCATTTTGAGAGCGGACGAAGTCGGATTGTTCGGGTTACATAATATCACCAGATCATAGCCTTTCCTGATTTCTTCGCAGAAGGCATGGATATCAAGATGGAACTGATCTGACTCTTTTAACAGGTAAGTATGGATGGAACTTCCCACCAGATCCAGTTCACGTCCATACTCGGAATAAGTTGGTCCAAGAACCAGTGTTTTTTGTGGTTTCCGTGTCTGGATCAGGAGAGAGATCAGCTCGGTAGAACCATTTCCGACGATTACATGTTCCGGTAAAATCTGGCAGTAATCGGCAATCACTTTTTTCAAAGTAGTGTAATTTCGGTCCGGATAACTACTGAGAAGATCCAGATGTGCAGCAAGATCTTTTTTCAGGTTTTTGGATAATCCAAGTGGGTTGACATTGGCTCCAAAGCAGACGATCTCGTCCACCGGTACATGATAAAATGCGGCGACAGCAGCGGTGTCACTTCCATGAAACTGCGGTTTTGCTTCCATAAATAGTATTCTCCTTTGTGTATAACAAAAATCTGTGAATTAAAAAAAACGGGTATTCCGCATTGCCTGATATGCAGAATAATGTTATAATTTATTATAATGTCTTTTTGAAAAAATGCAATGCAGAAGTAGGTGGCAAGCTTGAAGAATAAAATAAAAAAATTTTCCAAAGGAGATTTTCGAACCGTTCATCCGGAGATTGTACTGCCGGTAACGAATCTTGAGATGACGATCGGGGAAGGAGAGTCCTGCCAGGGAAGTTTCATTTTGAAGAACAGGAAAGAAGGAGATATCAGAGGACTTGTATATTCTTCTTCTTTTCGTATACATTTAGAAGAACAGGGATTTGAGGGCAACCCGGTGGAGCTCCGTTTTACTTATGATGGAAGCGGACTTGCTCCCGGGCATGTTGAACAGGGAAAGTTTACGATTGTATGTAATGGTGGAGAATTTGAGGTAAACTTTACTGCGATCATTGAAAAACCATCAGTCGAGACTTCCTGTGGAAGAGTACAGAATATCCGTGATTTTAAAAGGCTGGCGATGGAGAACTTTATTGAGGCACACCGCCTTTTCAGATCACGCGATTTTTATGACGTGATAAAGTATGAAGAGCCAAGGATAAAGGCACTTTATGATAATATTAGGAAATGGTCTCTCGGTGAGCAGGCGATGGAAGAATTTCTGGTCGGAATCAAACAGAAAGAATGTATTTTCCTGACAATGGGACGGAATCAGAGAACCTTCCGCAATTTAAAAGAAGCAACCCGTGAGATTATTCATTTTACAAAGAATACTTGGGGATTTATGCCTGTGAAGGTGCATGTGAGCGGTGATTTTATCCAGATTGGAAGGGATAACTTTACAACGGACGATTTTGTGGGAAATCTGTTTGATTTCAGTTATATCATTCATCCGGAAAAGGCTCATGCGGGAAATAATTATGGACAGATTGTTTTTGAAAGTCCGTATGAATCGCTGACCTATGAGGTAATGTTGGCCAATCACAAGGATCATGCAGAGAACAGACGTGTGGCAGATAAGACGATTGCATCAATCATAAAGGATTTCCTTGCGTGCAATGCGGAAGGAAAGGATCTGACAGCCTGGGCGGACGCAACAAGAGAAAAACTGAAGGGACTGGATATATATTCAGAAGACGGAGATGTTTATCCACTGTTTGATGCACATCTTAACCTGCTCTGTAAGGAGCCGGACAAGGCCAGTGATATTCTGGATGATTACAATTACAGCCGTTTTTCAGTGAATAAGGATTCCGTCATTTCATCGTATTATCTGTATCTGACTGCACTTTTAAGAAAATCAGGCAGCCAGGTCAACAAAGCGATTGAAGAACTGAATAAGGCATATATGAAAGAACCGACATCGTGGCAACTTGTGTGTATGCTGATTGACATTGATCCGGAATATAAAAACTACAGCAAAAAATTACAGGTTCTGGAACGCCACTGCAGCAACGGTGCGAACCAGGTAATTCTGTACTGGCAGGCATACCGGTGTTTTCTGGAGAAGCCAACCTGTCTGAAAAAGCTCTCGGCATTTGAAGTACAGATTCTCAATTTTGCGCAGAAGCACGGAGTTCTGACAAAGGAAATTGCGCTTTATATGGCGAACCTTGCATCCCAACAGCGGACTTATGATAAGAATCTGGATGTTGTGATGCGGAAGGTTTATCGGATTTTCCCGGATCCACAGATTCTGACAGCAATTTGTACCCATCTGATCCGTGGCAATCGGACAACACCGGAATGCTTCAAGTGGTATGCCTTGGCAGTAAAAGAAGATCTGAAGATTGCGCAGCTTTTTGAATATTATATGATGACTGTGGATGACAAATATCTGGACAGACAGTTTCCAAAATCCGTATTACTTTACTTCCGGCATGGAAATACACTGGAATATAAAAAAGCAGCGGTGTTGTATGCAAATCTGATTAACTGTGAGGAAGAAAGCAGTGAGCTTTACAGTGCTTACAGAGAGCAGATGGAGCGGTTTGCCTGGATGCAGCTTGAGAATCGAAGGATCAATGATATTCTGCATATTATTTACAAACGCTGCTGTACTGAGCGGGATATGACACCAGAAAGAATTCGGGCAGTTTATGATATCTGCCATGCTTATGAGATTAAGACAACGGTAAAGAACATGGCGTTTGTCATGGTGATCGAGCCTGACGGAACGATCAGTCAGAAGGTACAGTACAGTGCGGATGGAGTGATTGTATATTTATACAATAAAGACGCACGGATTGTCTGGGAATCAAAAGACGGCCGCCATTACATTGATTCCATTCCATATGAGACTATGAGGATGTTCTATGAGAACCGGTATATGGAAATCTGCAAAAAATATCAGGAAGAGCATGAGGAAGAGGAACGGAAGAAAGAGAAAAAAGAACTGACCTGGGATATGCTTAGAGAGCACGGGCTGGAGATGGCAGATGAAAAAGAAGTGTTTAAAATGTGCAGTATGCGCCTGCGTGAAGAAGGTACGGAGGAGGATGATTTTCTTCTGGCATTATGCTTTGAACTGTTTCTGAAAGATCAGTATGATAAGCAGACGCTGTCTTATCTTGCTGAGTATTATTGTGGATCGACCCGTAATATGAAGAAACTCTGGCATGTGGCAAGAGATTATGATATTACAACCTACAAGCTTTCAGAAAGAATCATTACGCAGATGCTTTTCTCGGAAACTATGTTTGGTGAGGAAGAAATTTTTGCGGATTATTATGAAGGAAGAACGTATTTCCGTTTAAAGAGAGCATATCTTGCTTATGTTTCAAGAGAATATGTGGTGAACGGACGTCAGGTAAAAGGATGTATTTTTGTAATCATCGCAAATGAATACCGCAAAGAGGAAGATCTTCCGGATATCTGTAAGATCGCCCTGCTAAAATATTATTCCAGCAGGGAAGTGCATCAGGAACTGGAACCGATGCTACGGGAATTCCTGCGCGAAATGTGTGAAAAACAGCTGTATTTTTCTTTCTATTTGAAATATCCGGAGAACTGGCTCAGAGAAGTGCAGCTTTATGATAAGACGATGATTGAATATCACGCAAAACCTGGAAGCAAAGTGGCAATTTCCTACCAGATACGGAAAGGCGAAAGTGATAATATGAATTATCAGGAAGAAATACTGCTTCCGGCATATGAAGACACTTATATCAAGAGCTTTATTTTGTTTGGTGATGAATCTCTGCGTTATTATTTTACAGAGACGAATAAGGATAAGGTGACGGTTACGGAAAAATGTGACTATAAGCCGCGTGAGGTGAGACCAATCGGAAAATTTGGAAGACTGAATGATATGACATCACTGAAGAATGAAGCACTGGCAATCGCGATGAAGGAATTTGCAACAGAAAAACAGCTTGCTGAGGATATTTTTGTTGCTTACTAAAGGAGGAAATACTTCATGACACATGGAAGTATTATAGGATATGACATCAATGCAAAGATGTGTCAGATCAGTTATTATAATGAAAAAACACAGGAACCGGAGACGGTGGATACCGGAATTGAAAAAGAGAACAATCAGATTCCTCTGGTGATGAACTATTATAAAGAGACCTGGACTTACGGAAGACAGGCAAGAAGGATGTCTACGGTAAGGGACAGTATCAGCGTGGAAGGGATCTGGGAGTGTGCGCTTGGCAATAGGAAAATTGAGGTAGACGGACAGGAATATGAAGGCGTCCAGCTGCTGGCGGATTTTGTAAAGTATACGTTGAATGGATTTGAAGAAATTGAAAGCATCACGTTTACAGTCCCGGAGAAAAACGAAGACATCCGCGTCCTGCTGAAGGGAATCGGACAGAAACTCGGAGTGGCAAAGGAAAATATTTATGTTCAGGACTACAAGGAAAGCTTCTGTCATTATATGTTTAACCAGCCGAAAGAATTATGGCAGTATGAAGCGGCACTTTTTTACTGTGACGAGGATGTGATCCGGGCATATATGTTGCGGGAACTGAAGAACAGTTCGCAGAAAAGCAGAGAAAGCTTTGTGACGGTGGACAAGGTGGCAGATGCACGTATGGAAGAACTGGAAGCAGTTTATCCGGTGCTGCATGTTGAGAAGGCAAAAGCAGCAGATGAGCATTTTAAACGTTTTATCCAGAGTGTATTTAACAAGAAGATGATCTCTTCTGTCTTTTTGACAGGAGATGGATTTGAAAATAACTGGTATCCGAATTCTCTGCGCGTTCTCTGTAACGGACGCCGTGCGTTTATGGGAAATAATCTGTACAGTAAAGGAGCGTGTTATACAGCGCAGCGCAGAAAAGAGGAACAGTCAGATGCACCAGTCTACCTGGATGAGACAAAACTGACCGAGCAGATTTCCGTGCGGATGCGCGTGAATGGAGAAGAAGGCTGGTACCCACTTGTATCCTGGGGCAATCACTGGTACGAATCAGACAGACAGTTCGAGGTACTTCTTGGTGATACAGAGGATATTGAGATCCATGTGGATTCCCTGGTGACCGGCAGACATCTTGTGGAGCCGGTTTCCCTGAAAGGTATGCCGGACCGGAAAAATTATGCGCTTCGTCTGAAGATTAATACATTTTTCTCGGATGAAAAGACCTGTCATATTATTTTTGAAGATATGGGATTTGGCGAATTCTTTGCGCCGTCAGGATTCCGGGTGGAGAAGATCATTGAATTAGGAGGCAGCAATGGGCAGTTTAATTCTTTGTCATAAGAAAAAGGCAAAACATCCCTATGAAATTTCGAGGATCCATACAAGGATCAGTACATTGGAAGAACTGTGTTATTATCTGTGCAACAATCTGTATCTGATTGATTATACGATCATGAATGAGCAACTCTGCAGATGGATCGCAGATGAACTGGAAATGCAGGATCTTGCAGTAAAGCTGGTGGAACTGATCCGGAATCATGGTTCCGTGGAGAAATTTGTGGTTCTTGTGCTACATGAATCCAGAATCTACACACCGGGTGAAATGGCACACATCCAGAATGTTCTGGAGAAACTCAAGAACCAGAAAGAAGTAGAACGTCAGAAATACAAAGCAGATAAGCTGATGGAAAGTGGAGAACTGGAATCGGCAATCCTGGTTTACATGTCGATCGTCAACGGAGAAAAGGATGATTCAGTAGATAAGCGTTTTTATGGTCGCGTGTCTGCGTGCCTTGCCGGAGCATATGGGAGAGCATTTCTGTATGAAGAGTCGGCGAGAATGTATGAGAAGGCGTATAAGATCTGTGAAGATAATAAAATGCTCGAAGGTTATCTGTATGCAAGTTCCAGATACATGCCGCAGGATGAATATCAGAAGATGGTCATGGGCAATGAAATCCTTTTGGAAATTGACAACAAACTTACAGAAAAGATAGAAAAAGTGAGAGAAAATATCAACATCGAACCGTCAAAGGAATTGTTTGAAGAATGGAAAAAAGAGTACAGAAGAGCATAGTGTACGGGAGAAAGTTCAAGGCTGTGTATTGATTTTCGGAAAATCATGTATTATACTCTCTATGTAAAATTAAGCGGATACAACAAATAGGAGAAGACAAAACGATGAGCGAACTTGAAAGAGTAGAGACTGGTTTAGGTGAAGAATGTGGTGTATTCGGTGCCTATGATATGGATGGTGGCGATGTTGCGCCGTCAGTGTACTATGGTTTGTTTGCCCTTCAGCACAGAGGGCAGGAAAGCTGCGGAATTGCAGTGACAGATACCTATGGCAAGCGGAAAGTTCATTTCAGAAAGGGACTAGGACTTGTCAATGAAGTATTCGATGAGGAAGAACTTGGCAAATTAAAGGGAAACCTTGGTGTCGGACATGTGCGGTATTCGACAGCAGGGGGAACTCGTGCGGAAAATGCACAGCCACTGGTTCTGAATTATGTGAAAGGTACATTGGTGATTGCCCATAATGGTAATCTGACGAATGCAATCGAGCTTCGTCATGAACTGGAATATACCGGAGCAATCTTCCAGACAACGATTGATTCGGAAGTGATTGCCTATCATATTGCAAGAGAGCGTCTGAAGGTTTCAAAGGCAGAGGATGCGGTCAGGAATGCAATGAAGAAAATTGAAGGCGCATATGCACTGGTTGTATCAAGCCCGCGTAAGATGATTGGAGCGAGAGATCCATTTGGTCTCAAACCACTCTGTATCGGCAAGCGAGATAATACCTGGTTCCTGGCATCGGAAAGCTGTGCCCTTGCAGCAGTTGGTGCAGACTTTATCCGTGACGTGGAACCGGGAGAGATTGTCAGCTTTACAAAGCATGGAGTATCTTCGGACAAAAGTATGCAGATTCCACTTGAAAAGCAGGCACGTTGTATTTTTGAGTACATTTATTTTGCACGTATGGACAGCGTGATCGACAACATCAATGTATATCATGCAAGGATTGTTGCAGGAAAGGCTCTTGCACAGTCTTATCCGGTAGAGGCCGATCTGGTTGTCGGTGTGCCGGATTCCGGACTGGTTGCGGCAAAAGGATATTCGGAATATTCCGGAATCCCTTACGGTATGGCATTCCACAAGAACAGTTATGTAGGAAGAACCTTTATCAAGCCGAAGCAGAGCCAGAGAGAGTCCAGTGTGAAGATCAAACTGAATGTTATTGAAGAGGTTGTACGGGGCAAGCGTATTGTTATGGTAGATGATTCCATCGTCCGTGGAACGACCTGTGCAAATATCATCAAGATGCTCAAGAAAGCAGGAGCAAAAGAAGTTCATGTAAGAATCAGTTCGCCGCCGTTTTTACATCCTTGTTATTTTGGTACAGATGTACCGTCGAATGATCAGCTCATTGCTCATTCGCATACAACGGAGCAGATCCGTGAAATGATCGGAGCAGATTCTCTTGGATATATGGAAATAGATAAGCTGAAAGACATGGTTGGAGATCTTGGATACTGCGATGCATGTTTTACAGGAAATTACCCGATGCGCGTTCCGGGAAAAGATATTTCCCACGCGTTTGAGTCAGAAGAATAGGGAGGATAAGACTATGGGATACGACAAGTATGTAAGTCCGCTTTCGGAGCGGTATGCCAGCAAGGAGATGCAGTATATTTTTTCTCCGGACATGAAATTTAAGACATGGAGAAAACTCTGGATCGCACTTGCAGAGACAGAAAAAGAGCTGGGGCTCAATATTACAGATGAACAGATCGCAGAACTGAAAGAGCATGCAGAGGATATCAATTACGATGTCGCAAAAGCACGTGAAAAAGTAGTGCGCCATGATGTGATGTCTCATGTATATGCATATGGACAGCAGTGCCCGAAAGCAAAAGGGATCATTCATCTGGGAGCAACTTCCTGTTATGTAGGTGATAATACCGATATCATTATCATGGCAGAGGCTCTGAAACTTGTTAAGAAAAAGCTGGTTAATGTTCTGGATGAACTTTCAAAGTTTGCAGATCAGTATAAAGATCTTCCGACACTTGCATTTACTCATTTCCAGCCAGCACAGCCGACAACGGTTGGAAAGAGAGCAACTCTGTGGATGCAGGAATTTTCTATGGATCTTGCAGATCTTGATTATGTGCTTGGAAGCTTGAAACTTCTTGGATCAAAAGGAACAACCGGTACACAGGCAAGCTTCCTGGAACTGTTTGAGGGAGATCAGGAGACTATTGATAAGATCGATCCGATGATTGCTAAGAAGATGGGATTTGAAGCATGCTATCCGGTATCCGGACAGACCTATTCCCGTAAAGTGGATACAAGAGTTGTGAATGTTCTTGCCGGAATTGCAGCAAGTGCACACAAATTCTCTAATGACATCCGTCTTCTCCAGCATCTGAAAGAAGTGGAAGAGCCGTTTGAAAAGACACAGATCGGATCTTCTGCAATGGCATATAAGAGAAATCCAATGAGAAGCGAACGAATCGCATCTCTGTCCCGTTACGTGATGATTGATGCACTGAACCCGGCGATCACTTCTGCTACACAGTGGTTTGAACGTACTCTGGATGACTCTGCGAACAAGCGCCTGAGTGTACCGGAAGGTTTTCTTGCGATTGACGGTATTCTGGATCTGTGCCTGAATGTCGTTGACGGACTGGTTGTATATCCGAAAGTAATTGAAAAACGTCTGATGTCTGAACTTCCGTTCATGGCAACAGAGAATATTATGATGGATGCAGTAAAAGCTGGTGGAGACCGTCAGGAACTGCATGAAAGAATCCGTGAACTTTCAATGGAAGCAGGAAAGAATGTTAAAGAAAAAGGTCTGGACAACAACCTTCTTGAACTGATCGCGTCAGATGATGCATTTAATCTGAGTCTGGAAGATCTTCAGAAAACAATGGATCCATCCAAATATGTAGGACGTTCCAAAGAACAGGTCGAAGCATTCCTTAAGAATGTGATCCGGCCGATCCTGGATGAAAATAAAGAGCTGCTTGGTGTAAAAGCAGAGATCAATGTATAGAATAACTGAATAAACAGAATGGAAGAGCAGGAAGCAGATTTCCGGGTAAGACGGAAGATTGTTTCCTGCTTTTTATTTATGTTTCATGGTCTGAAATTAACTTCTTTGAAATATCAATATAGTAAAGAATTAATGCGTTCATCTGAAGGAATCTATAAATCCCATGGAAATGTATAGATATTAAATCGTCATTAATTAGACAATTTGACGAAAAATATGAAAACTGAGTTTTTGACAAACATAGAAAAGCGCGAAAAAAGGCACTTATTTAGAGCAAATTTATTATGTTATCGCAATAACATGGTGATAATACACAAAAAATAAATAAGTTAACTGAAAATATTGCATAAAAACTATAAATAGGTTATTATAGATTCAACAGATAAAAACTATAAGGGATGTCTATTAAAAAGGAGGGTTAATGTATGAGTATTAACGATTTAGTATTAAAGGTAAATGATGTCCTAACAGGATCGGTGCTGATCATAGCACTTGTAGGTATTGGCTTGCTGTTCACATTTAAGCTTGGATTTATCCAGATCCGTGGTTTTAAAGATGGATGGAACAGAACCTTTGGAGGTCTTTTTAGTAAGAAAGGGGATGCCGGAAAAGACGGAATGTCTTCTTTCCAGGCACTTGCAACGGCGATCGCTGCTCAGGTTGGTACCGGTAATATCGCCGGAGCTGCAACTGCAATTGCAGTCGGTGGTCCGGGAGCAATCTTCTGGATGTGGATCAGCGCATTCCTCGGAATGTCAACGATCTTTGCAGAAGCGGTTATGGCTCAGAAGTTCAAACAGGTCAGTGATGACGGAACCGTAACAGGTGGTCCGGTATATTACATACGAGCGGCATTTAAAGGAACGTTCGGAAAAGTTCTGGCAGCTATTTTTGCAGTCCTGATAATCTTTGCACTTGGGTTCATGGGCAATGCGGTTCAGTCTAACTCGATCGCAGCATCATGGAACACTGCATTCGGAATTCCGAAGATTGCAATGGGTATTTTTGTAGCAGTTGTTTCCCTGTTTGTATTCACAGGTGGTATGAAGCGAATCGCAAAAGTTACTGAACTGATCGTGCCGATCATGGCAGCATTTTATATATTAGGTTCTTTGATCGTAATTTTTGCAAACGTTACAGCAATCCCGGCAGCATTCCATGACATTATTATCGGTGCGTTTAAACCGGCAGCAGTAGCAGGTGGTGCAATGGGCGCAACCTTGAAGCTTGCAGTACAGAAAGGTGTGGCAAGAGGTCTCTTCTCCAATGAAGCTGGTATGGGTTCTACACCACACGCACATGCAGTAGCAAAAGTAAACCATCCGGTTGAACAGGGCTTTGTAGCTATGATCGGTGTGTTCATTGATACATTCGTAATTCTTAACCTGACAGCACTTGTTATTATTACAACAGGATCAAGAACAAGCGGTTTTACAGGCGCAGAACTTAGCCAGTATGCTTTCTCTACTTTATATGGTAAGTTCGGTGAGATCTTTATCGCGATCTGTATGTTATTCTTCGCATTCTCAACGATCATCGGATGGTATTTCTTCGGTGAAGCAAACATCCGTTATCTGTTTGGAGCAAAAGCTGTTAAAATTTACTCAATCATTGTATGTATCTGCGTAGTGCTTGGATCACTTCAGGAAGTAGAACTTGTATGGAATATGGCAGACTGCTTCAACAGTTTAATGGTTATCCCGAATGCGATTGCACTGATAGCACTCAGTGGTCTTGTTAAGAAGACACATGACGATTACTATAATAATTTCCTGCCAAATCGGAAAAAAGGCAAATAGATAATTTGTATAATAGCTGGAAAACAGTTATAGAAAAAAACAATAAGAAATATACAAAAAAATCTATAAAAAGACTAGCATTTTGTATAAAAGTGTGTTATAGTTATCATGTCAGCAAGAAAGATGCTGCAAAATAAATAAAAAGATGCAGTCAATTAGATAGTAGGTTGATATTTCCTGCGAGAGAATCATTTATAAAGATATTTGATAAATGGTCGCCGAAGATGCAAGCCGTAGAGCAGTGAAGCTCGCTGAATGGTGAAACTTTCAGGCAAAAGGATCGGGAAAGGTACTACACTCTGAATCCGGAATTACCGAATTTGCAAGGAAACAGAAAGGGCGTTTAAAACAGAGAAGTTGTTTTGGCGTCCTTTTTTGATACCAGATATATGTTAAAAAATTATCTGGAGTATTTCAGACACAGGGAGTCAAAAAAGACCGCATAAACGGACAGGGGACGAAAGGAAGAAGCGGCTATGAATACTGGATTTATGATTATCACAAATAATCCACTGGTAAAAGAAAAACTTGGGAAAGATTATCATGTGGAATACGAAGAGCTTTCTTATGAGGACACACTTAAAAAAGTTCAGAAGATGATCTTCCAGGGATACAGACTTTTGACACATCCGCTGTCCGGAAGCGTAAAACCGAATGAGACTCCATATAAGTCGGTTATGCTCTCGGAAACGCCGGAAGGTCTGGATGCACAGGCAATGCAGATCATTGCAAGCGCTATTCAGGCGTGCGGCAAATTTCAGTTTAAGTCTGATCTTTATAAACCACAGGTTTATGCAGACTTTCAACTTGTAGATTACACATTGATCTCAAGTGCTCTGCCGTCAGCGGAAAGCTGGCGCTAGAAAAAAGGCTGTAGAAGTACATGCGGTTTGGTGTACTTTTGAGCATACAACAAACACATTCAAAAAAGGAGGGAATTTACAGTGAAATTAGAAGTAGGTCACATTTTTATTAACGACATTCAGTTCGCATCTGAATCAAAGATCGAAAATGGTGTTCTTTATGTTGACGAAGAAGCTGTAAAGGCAATCGTTCTCGAGGACGAAAAAATCAAAAGTGTTAAATTTGATATCGCAAAACCAGGTGAAAGCGTTCGTATCACACCGGTTAAAGATGTTATTGAACCACGTGTTAAAGTTGAAGGAAGAGGGGGAGTCTTCCCGGGCGTTATCGCAAAAGTTGACACTGTAGGAAGTGGTAAGACATATGCATTAAAGGGAATGGCTGTTGTAACAGCTGGTAAGATCGTTGGTTTCCAGGAAGGTATCATCGATATGTCAGGCCCAGGTGCAGAATACACTCCATTTTCAAAGCTGAACAACTTAGTTGTTGTCTGCGAACCGGTTGAAGGAATCAAACAGCATGAATATGAAAAAGCTGTTCGTCTTGCTGGATTCAGAGTAGCAGTTTACCTTGGAGAACTTGCTCGTGAACTTACACCAGATGAAACAAAAGTATATGAAACATACGGAATCATGGAAGGAAAAGAAAAATTCCCAAATCTTCCGAGAGTTGCATATGTACAGATGCTTCAGAGCCAGGGACTTCTTCATGACACATATGTATACGGTGTTGATGCTAAGAGAACACTCTCTACTATCATGAATCCGACAGAAGTTATGGACGGAGCTATTGTATCTGGTAACTGTGTATCAGCATGTGATAAAAACCCAACATACGTTCATGAAAACAACCCGGTTGTACATGACCTCTTTGAAGAACACGGAAAAACAATTAACTTTGTTTGCCAGATTCTTACAAACGAAAACGTATACCTTGCAGATAAGATGCGTTCATCTGACTGGACAGCTAAAATGTGTCGTCTGTTAGACCTTGATGCAGTTATCGTATCTCAGGAAGGATTCGGTAACCCGGATACTGACCTTATCATGAACTGCAAGAAGATTGAAGCTGAAGGCGTTAAGACTGTAATCATTACAGACGAATATGCTGGACGTGATGGAAAATCTCAGTCACTCGCTGACGCTGATCCGGCTGCAGATGCAGTTGTAACTGGTGGAAATGCTAACCAGGTAATCGTACTTCCTAAGATGGATAAAGTAATCGGAACAGAAGATTTCGTTACAATCATTGCTGGTGGTAATGAACATTCTCATCGTGAAGATGGAACAATCGAAGTTGAAATTCAGGCCATTACCGGTGCTACAAATGAAACCGGATTTGGATATCTGAGTGCACGTTAGGAATGGAGGACGTAAAGATAATGAGTAAAATTAAAGTTGTACATTATATCAATCAGTTCTTCGCTCAGATCGGTGGAGAAGAAAAAGCTGATTATCCTGCTGAACTTCGCGTAGGCGAAATCGTTGGACCTGGACAGGCTCTGACACAGCAGTTTGGAGAAGAAGCAGAGATCGTAGCTACAATCGTTTGTGGTGACTCTTACTTCAATGAAAACCTTGACAAAGCAAAAGCTGATATTCTTGAAATGGTTAAGAGCCAGAATCCTGATATCTTCATCGCTGGACCTGCTTTCAACGCTGGACGTTACGGTGTTGCTTGCGGAACTATCTGTGATGCAGTACAGGAAGAACTTGGAATCCCGGCAGTAACTGGTATGTATGTAGAAAACCCAGGTGCTGATATGTTCAAGAACAAAGTTTATACAGTATCTACAAAGAACAGCGCAGCTGGTATGAGAGATGCAGTTAAGAAACTTGCTCCTCTTGCTCTTAAGATCGCTAAAGGCGAAAAGATCGGTGCTTCTTGCCAGGAAGGTTATATGCCGAACGGAGTTCGTGTAAACTTCTTCGAAAAAGAACGTGGATCTAAGAGAGCTGTTAAGATGCTCCTTAAAAAACTGGCAGACAAGCCGTTCGAGACAGAGTATCCAATGCCATCATTCGACCGTGTTGATCCACAGCCGGCTATCAAAGACCTTAGCAAGGCTACAATCGCACTTTGCACTTCAGGTGGAATCGTTCCGAAAGGAAATCCGGACCACATCGAAAGTTCAAATGCTTCTCACTACGGAGAATATGACATCACAGGCGTTATGGATCTTACAGAAGAAACATACGAAACAGCTCATGGTGGATATGACCCGGTATACGCTAACGAAGATGCAGACCGTGTACTTCCTGTAGACGTTATGCGTGAATTCGAAAAAGAAGGCGTTATCGGAAAACTTCACAACAAATTCTATACAACAGTTGGTAACGGTACAGCCGTAGCTTCTGCAAAAGCTTTCGCTGAGGAATATGCTCAGAAACTTATAGCAGACGGTGTTGACGCAGTTATCATGACCTCTACTTGAGGTACCTGTACACGTTGCGGTGCAACAATGGTAAAAGCAATTGAAGCAGCTGGACTCCCGGTAGTTCATATGTGTACAGTAACTCCGATTTCCATGACAGTTGGTGCGAACAGAATCGTTCCTACGATTGCTATTCCTCATCCACTTGGAAATCCGGCTCTTGAAAAAGATGAAGAGTATGCTCTTCGTAAGGGTCTTGTTGAAAAAGCTCTGAAAGCTCTTACAACAGAAGTAGACGGACAGACAATCTTTGACAACTAAATCATAGTTAGAAGGTCATGTAATTTTATTAAAAAAGGAGAGAACGTTATGAGCAAAGTTTATGACGTGATCGTCCTGGGTGCGGGACCTGCAGGCTTAGCTGCAGGTCTGTACGCAGGAAGAAGCCGTCTTTCAACACTGGTTATTGAGAAAGGTAAAGATGGCGGACAGATCGCAATCACAGATGACATCGAAAATTATCCTGGACAGATCGTAGAAGGGGAAAGCGGTCCTTCTCTTATCGCAAGAATGACACAGCAGTGTGAAAAATTCGGCGTTGAGAGAGCATCAGATGTAATTAACGAAGTACACCTGGACGGCGATATCAAAGTACTGAAGAGTGCGAAGGCTGAATATCAGTCAAAGACGGTTATCATCGCAACCGGAGCTTTTGCAAGACCGATCGGATGCAAAGGCGAAAAAGAATTCATGGGTAAGGGCGTTTCTTACTGCGCTACCTGTGATGCAAACTTCTTTGAAGATTTTGAAGTATACGTAGTAGGTGGAGGAGACTCTGCTGTAGAAGAAGCTATGTACCTTACAAAATTTGCAAGAAAAGTTACCATTATTCACAGACGTGATGAGCTTCGTGCAGCAAAATCCATCCAGGAAAAAGCTTTCAAGAACGAAAAACTTCACTTTATGTGGGATACGGTTGTAGAAGAAGTTGGCGGTGACGGAATCCTTTCTGAGATGACTGTTAAGAATGTTAAAACAGGTGAACTCACTAAGATCGTAGCTGATGAAGATGACGGAATGTTTGGTGTATTCGGATTTATCGGAACACTTCCAAACTCAAAGATCTATGAAGGAACAGGTCTTGAGATGGATGAAAGAGGATATATTCCGACAGATGCAGATATGCACACTAATATCCCAGGCGTATTCGCAGCAGGCGATATCCGCGTTAAGAGCTTAAGACAGGTTGTTACAGCTGCAGCTGATGGAGCAATCGCAGCTACACAGGCAGAAAAGTATATTAACGAGTTAAAATAATAAACACTTTTTAATAGAGTGAGGAGGACATTTGACATGTTAGAAGTAGATAAGAAAACATTTGAAGACGAAGTCTTAAAAGCAGAAGGTTATGTATTCGTAGATTTCTTTGGTGATGGATGCGTTCCATGCCAGGCTCTGATGCCGTTCGTACATGAAATGGCAGACAAATACGGAGATAAGATCAAATTCACATCTCTGAATACAACAAAAGCTCGTCGTCTTGCTATCGGACAGAAGATCCTTGGTCTTCCGGTTATGGCTATTTACAAAGATGGCGAAAAAGTAGAAGAAGTAGTAAAAGATGATGCTACACAGGAAAGCATCGAAGCAATGATTAAGAAATATATCTAATCATTAAACCAATTTAATTCGGTGAGCCGCGCACAGGCGGCAAAGAGCTGTCTGTGTGCTCACAATATATAATCGCGTAAAGCGTGTAAAACTATTAACAAAACAAAATTTTAAAAGAAAGGAAGGAGGAAAAGACATCATGGCAATTTTAAAAGATAAAAAAGTTGTTATTATCGGTGACCGTGACGGTGTACCGGGACCAGCAATCGCAGAATGCGTAAAGACAGCTGGCGGAGATGTAGTTTTTTCTTCAACAGAATGTTTCGTCTGAACTAGCGCAGGCGCAATGGATCTGGAGAATCAGAAAAGGGTAAAAGAATTTGCTGAGGAGTACGGCCCGGAAAACGTAGTCGTAATCGTAGGCGCAGCTGAAGGAGAAGCAGCAGGACTTGCTGCAGAAACCGTTACAGCAGGAGACCCGACATTCGCAGGTCCGTTGACAGGGGTCCAGCTTGGACTCACGACATATCACGTATGTGAACCAGAGTTAAAAGAAGAATTTGACCCGGCTGTTTACGATGAACAGGTAGGCATGATGGAAATGGTCCTTGATGTTGATGATATCGTAGACGAAATGTCAGCAATCCGCGACGAATATTGCAAATACCTCTAAGATAAAGAGGGGTATACCTTCAAAGCGGAATATCTGAGATAGAGGTACAGGCGGCAGGATTCTTCCTGTCGCCTGTTTTATTGCCAGGCATATCGGGAACATGCTGGTGTTGCATTAGTGAGTTGCCTAGCAGATCAGAAGTGTGCCAGTGATACACTTCTGATGAAAAGCTTGTTTAGCGCATTCTGCCAAAATTCTTTTAAATCAGGCAGGTAGATTATACGCGCATATCACGGAGAAATGAATGATGGTGACATTCGTAAAAAGAGAATGTCAGGAAAGGTGGAAACCAGCGATGAACAGTGTAATTAAAGGAGCAGGATATGTACTCGTACATACCCCGGAAATGGTAGTTTACAACGGAACAACACAGACAACAGAAAGAGTTGTTAATCCGGAATCAGAATATTTAAAAGAACTTAGAGATCATCTTCGGTCATATGAAGCATGTGTAAATTATTGGCCGAATCAGGTATATATCGGAAATGCAACACCGGACGACCTTGCCCAGGTTGAATTTCCATACTACGACAAAGTAAAAGAAGGCGCAGAGCGTTACGGAAAATACGGTGAGATTATGCCGGAAGACGAATTCCTTCTTTTAGCTCAGGCTTGCGACATGTTCGAAGTTGTTATGCTTGAAAAAGGATTTGTAGCAGCTACAAAAGAAAAATTTGCAGCAGATCCGATCATCACAGATGATATCGTAGAAAAAGTAATCGAGGGATTTGAAATCTCAGAAATTGAACATTTTGTAAATGAAGAGCATGCTGAAGGTCTGTATCATGAAAACAAACTGGTAGGCTGTGTAAAGAGAGCGCATGACATTGATGCAAACCTTTCAGCTCATGTTATGCATGAAAACATTATGAGTAAGGCATCCAGCGTGCTCGCCCTCCTCTATGGTGTAAGAAACGCAGGAATCGAAAAGACAGACGTTGAGTATGTCATCGACTGTGCAGAAGAAGCTTGTGGTGATATGAACCAGCGTGGTGGCGGTAACTTCGCAAAAGCAGCAGCTGAAGTTGCAGGACTTCTGAACGCAACAGGTTCTGACTCACGTGGATTCTGTGCCGGACCATCTCACGCACTGATCGAAGCAGCAGCTCTCGTAAAATCAGGCGCATACAAATGTGTAGCTGTAACAGCTGGTGGTTGTACAGCAAAACTTGGTATGAACGGTAAAGACCATGTAAAGAAAGGCCTTCCGATCCTGGAAGACTGCCTTGGTGGATTCTGTGTAATCATCGCAGAAAACGATGGCGTAAACCCGGAAATCAACCTGGATATCCTTGGACGCCATACAGTAGGAACAGGAAGTGCTCCGCAGAACGTAATCGGAAGCCTTGTAGCTGATCCACTGGAAAGAGCAGGACTTAAGATCACAGATATCGATAAATTCTCTCCGGAAATGCAGAACCCGGATATCACAAAACCGGCAGGAGCTGGAGATGTACCGCTTGCTAACTACAAGATGATCGCAGCTCTCGCAGTTAAGAGAGGCGAACTTGACAGAAAAGAACTTGCAAGTTTTGCAGGAGAACACGGACTGACAGGATGGGCTCCGACTCAGGGACATATTCCTTCAGGTGTACCGTACATCGGATTTGCAAGAGAAGATATCCTTGCAGGAAAGATCAATAAAGCCATGATCATCGGAAAAGGAAGTCTGTTCCTTGGACGTATGACCAACCTCTTCGACGGTGTATCTTTCGTAATCCAGGCAAATACTGGTGCAGAAGATAACAGCGGCGTATCAGAAGAAGAAGTAAAAGGACTGATCGCAAAAGCAATGAAAGATTTTGCAGCATCATTAATGGCAACAGAAGAATAAGAAAGGTGGACAAACAAAATGGCAAATGGAATTGAAAGAATGATTGCCGACACCTTTATGGAGATGGCGCAGGGACTGGAGACAGGAAGCTTCGGAAAGCGCCCGAAAGTTGCACTGACCGGAATGGGAAGCGAACATGGAGAAGAAAACTCTATGGCAGCGGCAATTGAAGCGGCAAAAGACGGAATTGATGTATATTATATTGGAACATTAGAAGCAGAAGGCGTTACAACTGTTAAAGTGGCTAACGATGAAGAAGGTCATGATAAGATGGAAGAAATGCTGAAGAATGGAGAAGTAGATGCAGCAGTAACCATGCACTTTCCATTCCCGATCGGTGTATCTACAGTAGGACGCTGTGTAACACCGGCAACTGCAAAAGAAATGTTCATCGCTAATACAACAGGAACATCCAGCACAGACCGTATTGAAGGAATGATCAAAAATGCGATCTACGGAATCATCGCTGCAAAAGCTTGTGGCAAGAAGAATCCGACCGTTGGTATCCTGAATGTAGACGGTGCACGTCAGACAGAGAAAGCTCTGAAGAAACTGCAGGAGAACGGGTATCCGATCGAATTTGCAGAATCAGGAAGAGCAGATGGCGGATGCGTTATGAGAGGAAATGACGTCCTTCAGGCATCCCCAGATATCATGGTAACAGATTCCCTTACCGGAAATATCATGGTGAAGATGCTTTCTTCTTTCACAACAGGTGGAAGCTTTGAAGCAACAGGATTCGGATACGGACCTGGAATCGGAGAAGGATATGAACAGCTTGTTATGATCGTATCCAGAGCATCCGGAGCACCGGTTATCGCAAATGCGATCCGTTACGCAGCACAGCTGGTAAGAGGAAAAGTATTTGAAGTAGCGAAAGAAGAATTTGCAGCTGTTAAGAAAGCTGGATTAAAAGAAATCCTTGATGAGCACAAAGCTTCTCAGAAACCGGCAGCGGCTGAAGAAGAAGTAAAAGAGCCACCGAAGGAAATCGTTACAGCACAGATTCCAGGTATTGAAGTAATGGATCTGGAAGACGCAGTCAAAGTACTGTGGAAACTCGGCATCTATGCAGAAAGCGGAATGGGATGCACCGGACCAATCATCCGTGTATCAGACGCAAACCTCGCAAAAGCTGAGGAAGAACTGAAAAAGAGCGGATATATTAACTAATAAAATCTGCCTTTTTATAAACACTCTCACTCTAATTCAGGAAGATGGGCTTTCCGGTCATAAGACCGGGAAGCCTTTTTCCTTGCGAAAAACTGTTTTTGCAGAAAGATTATACATTATTTGTCACAGATACTGTGAACAGTAATGATTGTACTGTTTGTGTACGAAAAAATTTTTGGTTGATTTTTAGAATAGGAAATAGTATCATGACAGTTATAAATCTGAAAAAGTGAGAGGGAGAAAGTCATGGATACGCAATTATTACTGAAAACGGCGATGCTTGCCGGTGAAATAATGCTGCGAAGCGGAGCGGAAACGTATCGTGTGGAAGATACCATGCATCATATACTGAAGACGGCGGATCACATCGAGATGGCAGAAGTTCTGGTGATCATGACCGGAATTTCCGCGACGATCAAACTGGAGAACGAAAAGGCAGTTACTGTTACAAAGAGAGTAGAAGAACGGGATACCAATCTAAAGCTCGTCGTAGATGTTAATGAGATTTCCAGGCAGTATTGTGGAGATGATCTGACACTAGAGCAGGCATATGAGAAGCTTTCGACGTTAAAACAGTTCGAGTTCAGCCGCAAGACAACCAACCTGGCAATGATGGGGGTTGGTGTGGGATTTACAATTTTTTTTGGTGGATCCATTGCAGATACCGGGGCAGCCATCGTTGTAGGACTTTTTCTTGTTGCCTTTGTATCAGCGGGACAGGATCTGAAATTTCACCCATTTATTCAGGATATTTTCGCAGGATTTGGTGTTGCATTTGCCTGCTGCCTTCTAAAAGAAGGTCTGGGTGATCAGATGAATATGGATACTGTTATGATAGGAAGTTTCATGCCTCTTGTACCGGGAATGGCAATCACCAATGCTGTCAGGGATACCTTGCGGGGGGATTATCTTTCCGGTGGTGCAAGAGTGATGGAAGCTTTCTTAAAAGCACTTGGGATTGCAATTGGAATTGGTATTGGGCTGGCGCTTTGCGCAAAGATTTTTTAGCAGGAAGGAGAGCAAAAAATGAACAGTACTGTTTTTGAAATGATCATCCGGGTATTTGGAGCGTTTTTATCTATTTACAGTTTTGCGGTTCTCCTTCAGGTTCCGCGCCGCTTTGTTCTTCAGGCTGGTATTGTAGGAGCAATTGGTGGATTTGTTTATCTGCTTGCAATACATTTTGGCAGAGGAGATTTGATGGCATCTTTATATTCAGCAGTTGCAGCTGCAGTTGTTTCGCATATTTTTGCGAGAGTTTATAAGACACCGGTTACGTTGTTTCTGATTGCCGGGGTTCTTCCGACTGTTCCCGGAAACGGGATGTACCAGACGGTTCATTATCTGATCGACGGGAACGAGGCGATGTCCGAATTTTATCTGATCCAGACATTGGAGATCGCAGGCGTGATCTCTCTTGCAATTTTTGTCGTGGATACCTTTTTCCAGGCTTTTCAGAAGAGTGAATGGAAGCAGAATTCCATGAAGTATGTCCGAAAGATCGTTCCTGGAGCTGAGGAACTGCAAAATATAGAAAAACGGGAAAAATAGTGGCTTCGGAATGCTTGAAGTAAAAAAGGGAATGTGTTAGTATTATAAAGATGAACATATATTTGAATGTCATAGAGAACTGTGAATAGTTTATTTTCACAGTGAAAATAAAACAGAAGTTAAAGAGAGGAACACTAAAATGAAAAAAGTCAGAACAAGATTTGCACCGAGTCCGACAGGTAGAATGCATGTCGGTAATTTGCGTACTGCATTATATGCATACCTGATCGCAAAACATGAAGGCGGAGATTTTATGCTCCGTATTGAAGATACAGATCAGGAAAGATATGTAGAAGGTGCATTGGATATTATTTACAGAACACTGGAGAAGACAGGCCTTGTTCATGATGAAGGACCAGATAAAGATGGCGGTGTCGGACCATACGTTCAGAGTGAAAGACAGGCTTCAGGAATTTACATGAAGTATGCTAAGCAGTTAATTGAACAGGGAGAAGCATACTACTGTTTCTGTGATAAAGAACGTCTGGAATCTTTGAAGACTTCTGTATCAGAGGATGGAACACAGATTGTGAATTATGACAAGCATTGTCTGCATCTGAGTAAAGAAGAGATAGAAGCAAACCTTGCAGCCGGAAAGCCATATGTAGTCCGTATCAATATGCCGACAGAGGGAACCACAACTTTCCATGATGAAATTTATGGAGATATTACCGTTCCGAATGCGGAACTGGATGATATGATCCTGATCAAATCAGACGGATATCCGACTTATAATTTTGCGAACGTTATTGATGATCATTTGATGAATATTACACACGTTGTCCGAGGGAATGAATATCTTTCTTCAGCACCGAAGTACAACCGTCTTTACGAAGCATTTGGATGGGAAGTACCGGTCTATGTACATTGCCCGCTGATTACAGATGAGAACCATAAAAAGCTCAGCAAGAGATGTGGACATTCTTCTTACGAAGATCTTCTGGATCAGGGATTTGTAAGTGAAGCAATTGTAAATTATGTGGCACTTCTTGGATGGTGTCCGCAGGATAACAGAGAGATCTTCTCACTGCCGGAACTTGTTGAAGCATTTGACTATCATCATATGAGCAAATCACCGGCTGTATTTGATATCAATAAGCTGAAGTGGATGAACGGGGAATATCTGAAGGCTATGGATTTTGATAAATTCTATGAACTTGCAGAGCCGTATATCAAGAAAGTGATCACAAAGGATTATGATCTGAAAAAGATTGCGTCTCTGATCAAGAGCCGTATCGAAATCCTTCCTGATATCAAAGACCAGATTGATTTCTTTGAAGCTGTTCCGGAATATGATACTGCAATGTATTGCCATAAGAAGATGAAGACTAACGAAGAGACTTCTCTGGAAGTATTAAAAGAAATTCTTCCAAGACTGGAAGCATGGGATGATTACAGTAATGACGCATTATTCGGGCTGCTGAAGGGATTTGCAGAAGAAAAAGGTTATAAGAACGGATATGTGATGTGGCCGGTAAGAACTGCAGTTTCAGGAAAGCAGAATACTCCGGGTGGAGCGACTGAGATCATGGAAGTTCTTGGTAAGGCAGAATCTGTAGAAAGAATCAAGAATGCAATAGAATTATTAAGCAGATAATATACAGATATAAAAGTATGCATGGGGGACGGATTTCTTTTTTCGCGTAATGCGGAAGAGGAATCCGTTCTGTTGTATTACATATGAGAAGGGGAGTTCATGAAACTAAACAGAGGACAGGATGAAGCGATAAAGCACGGGAATGGACCGTGTATGGTGCTGGCACCTCCGGGTTCGGGAAAGACGCTTATTGTCACAGAACGTACCCGTTATCTGATCGAGGAGAGCGGAGTACGCCCGGATCAGATTCTTGTAATTACTTTTACAAGATTTGCAGCACGTGAAATGAAAGAACGTTTTGAAAGGCTGACTGCCGGAAAAAATTATCCGGTAACGTTTGGGACCTTTCACAGTATTTTTTATGGGATTCTAAAATGTGCCTATGGGATTGGTGCGAATAATCTGATGTCTGAAAAAGAGTCCTCTGTACTTTTACAGGAGGTATTAGACCGGACCGATATCGAATCAACACCTGAGGTAGAAGATGAAGAGGAACTGGTGAGAGAACTTCTGCGGGAAGTCGGCATGGTAAAGAACGGACTTTGTCATCTGAAAGATTTTCACAGTAAGTATCTTACACAAGATGAGTTTGCAGAAGTGTTCCGCAGCTATGAGCATCAGAAAAAAGAACTGAAAAAATTTGATTTTGATGATATGTTGGTACAGTGTTATGCACTTTTCCGGAAAAAGCCGGAGATTCTGCAAGGATGGCAGAAGCGTTTCCAGTATATCCTGATCGATGAATTCCAGGATATCAACCGTGTGCAGTATGAAGTGATCCGGATGCTTGCAGCACCGAGGTACAATTTGTTTGTAGTCGGGGATGATGATCAGTCCATTTATGGATTTCGTGGAGCAAAGCCGGAGCTGATGCTTTATATGAAGCAGGAATTCCCGTCACTTCGAACCATTTCGCTGACGGTGAATTATCGTTCTACCGAATTTATTACCGGAGCAGCGGCAAGAGTGATTTTGCATAATGATACCCGTTTTTATAAGCGTGTACAGTCATTTCGGGGAAGAGGACAGAATGTTCATGTGCAGGAAGTCCTGGATGAGCAGGAAGAGGCGCAGTATGTAACGGAAGAGATCCAGAAAAAACTGGACCAGGGAATAAAGCCGGGAGAAATTGCTGTACTTTTCCGGGCAGCAGTCCAGGCGCGAATGATTTCGGAAATATTAAGCGAACACCATATCCCGTTTGAAATGCGAGATTATGTGACAAATTTTTACAGGCATTTTATTGTAAAAGATATGATGGCATATCTGCAGTTGGCAGCAGGAAAGCGGGACAGGTCGCTTTTCCTGACAATCTGTAACCGACCACTCAGGTATCTGGCACGGAACAGTATGGAGAACCGGCAGGTAAATTTTGAGGATCTGCGTAAATTTTATTGCGATAAGGACTGGATGCTGGATATTATTGACCAGTTTGATGTGGATGTCCGTATGATGAAGAATATGGCACCTTATGCGGCAATCCAGTATATCCGGAAAAAGATCGGATATGATGATTTTCTGAAGGAATATGCCGAAAAACATCAGATTTCGTGGAAGCAGCTGATGGATGTGATGGCAGAGCTTGAGGAGAGGAGTAAAAACTTCAAATCCTATGATGAATGGGAAATCCATATTGCAAAATATACGCAGGAGCTGGAAGAACAGCAGGCAAAGGCAAGGAAGATCAAAGGAGAGCGGGAGAATAAGGTACAGCTGATGACGATCCATTCAGCGAAAGGACTGGAATTTGAGGATGTATTTGTGATCCATGCCAATGAGGGTGAGATTCCGCATCAGAAGGCAGAAAAGAAAGACGAGATTGAAGAAGAGAGAAGACTTTTTTATGTAGCATTAACCCGTGCGAAGAATAATCTCTGTATTTCCTATATTACACAAAAAAACGGGAACAGTATCAAACCGTCCCGTTTTGTGGAAGAGCTTTTAGGTCAGAGAATAAAATAATTATTCTTCAATATCAAAGCCTTCAAATTCCTGTGTATCAAGCCATTCATCAAACTTATCCGCAGCGCGGTCATACTCATCATCATCTTCGATATTCTGAAGATCATGATCGGAGCCGCCTGTGGTATCACGGATAAAGCGATAGATCCATACGTCTCCGTCCTCATTTCCACCGTCTTCATCAAGCGGAAGAAGTGCAATGTATTCGGTAGAATCCATATTAAAAGTTGTGATAATGGCGCATTCGATTTCCACATCGTCATCAAGTGTCAGTGTGACAACATCGGATTCAAGCAGATTATGTTCCTTTTCCATTGTTCAGTTCTCCTTTCAATCTGATACTATCACTCTAACAGAGTATGGGGATATTTGCAAGGGGAAAAGTATTGACATTAGCGGTAAAAAAGATACAATAAAAGAAAGGTTTCAGGGAGGTTTATCTATATGAAGAAAAAGATTTTTTCTATCTTTCTTGTGATGGTTCTCTGTATTGGCATGACTGCAGGCTGTAAGAAGAATGTTGGGACAAGCCAGGACAATGCAATAGCAGAAGAGGACGATGACAGCAAGGAAGAGGCAAAAAGCTATCGTTTTGGATTTAGTTGTATTACCATGGAAAATCCATACTATATTACACTTGAGCAGGCACTGAGAGAAGCAGTCGAAGCACAGGGAAGTACGCTGGTGACAAAAGATCCGGCACTGAATGTAGACACCCAGATCGAGCAGATCCATCAGATGATCAAAGACGGACTGGATGCCATTTTTCTGTGTCCGGTATCAAGAGATGCGATCACACCTGCTCTGGAAGAGCTTAAGGAAGCCGATGTTAAGATCATCAATATTGATACGGAAGTTAAGGATACGGATTATATTGAAGCTTTTATTGGTTCGGATAATAAAGCTGCCGGACAGCTTTGTGGAGAAGATCTGATACAGCAGAGTCCGGATGGTGGAAAGATTGTAATTCTTGAAGGTCTTACACAGAATTCTATTGTAGAGAGAATTACAGGCTTTGAGGAAGCAATTGCCGGAAAGGGATTTGAGATTGTAGGAAGAGCAGATGTCAGTGGAGATTTGAACGAGGCAAGAGAAGCAGCTAACAAGATTTTTGCAGAGAATAAGGATGTTACGGCAGTAATGTGCGGGAACGACCAGATTGCGCTTGGGGCACTGGTTGCAGCAAGAACAGCCGGTCTTACTGATGTAAAGATTTACGGGGTAGATGGTTCTCCAGATCTGAAAAAAGAACTTCAGAAGACGGATTCCCTGATTCGCGGAACAAGTGCGCAATCACCGATCAAACTCGGAAAAGAATCGGCCAAAATCGGTTTTGCTATTTTAAACGGGGATGATTATGAAAAGACAACGTATCTGGATGTATTTTTTATTGATGCCTCGAATGTAGATATGTATGGAGTTGACGGATGGCAGTAACAGGGGGAACAGTGGATATGAAGACAGCAGTGGGATTTCCGTTTCCACAGGGATGTACTGTGGAAGGACAGACAGCGAATTTTTCGGTAGCAGTTCCGGAAGGACAGACATGTGAGCTGATCATTTATAAAAAAGGTGCCAGGGCTTCAGCATTTTCACAGGAGATGCCATACTCTGATGTGGCAGGAAATCTGCACTTCCTCTCCGTGGTGCTGGAACAACCGGAAGATTATGAATATTGTTATAAAATCGGTGGAAAGATAGTTCCGGATCCATATGGAAAAGCATTTTCAGGCAGAGAACACTGGTCTGTGTCAAAGGGAAAGGAAAAGAGAAAGCTGCGTACCCGGATCGTAACAGATACATTTGACTGGGGAAAGTCGCAATTTCCACATCTGAAAAAGGAAGATGTGATCGCCTACAGTCTTCATGTCCGTGGATTTACAAAACACAGTTCGTCCGGAGTCGCACACAAAGGAACGTTTGACGGAGTTACGGAGAAACTGCCCTATCTTCAAAAATTGGGGATTAACCAGATCCATCTGATGCCGGTTTATGAATTTGATGAGAATCAGAGGCATGTGAATTACTGGGGATATGGAAAAGCATATTTCTTTGCACCAAAAGCATCATATGCGGCAGGAGATCCGGTGAATGAGATGAAGTCACTTGTTCGTCAGATGCATCTTGCAGGGATTGAAGTTATTCTTGAGATGCCTTTCACAGAGGGAACTACGTTTTCTCTGATTTTAGATTGTCTGCGTTACTGGGTGATGCAGTATCATGTGGATGGATTTATTGTGAATCCATATATCTGCAATCCGGATGAATTTGCAAAGGATCCTGTGCTTGCGAAAAGTAAGATCCTCAAAAAAGAAGACGGATTCCAGAATGTGATGCGCCGTTTCTTAAAGGGAGATGAGGGCATGATCCAGGATGTGATCTGCCAGCTGAAGAATCAGGATACACAGCTGTATAATTATATTGCAAGCCACAACGGATTTACGCTCTGTGATGTAGTTTCCTATGATGGAAAGCACAACGAAGCAAATGGTGAGAATAATCTGGATGGTCCGGATTACAATTACAGCTGGAACTGTGGGGCAGAAGGGAACAGCCGGAAAAAGGCGGTTAACGAGTTGCGGAAGAATCAGATATTTAATGCGTTCTTTTTACTTTTATTTGCACAGGGAATGCCGTGTATCCTTTCCGGGGATGAATTTATGAATACCCAGAAAGGGAATAATAATGCATACTGTCAGGATAATCTGATATCATGGCTTGACTGGAACCAGCTTTCCAGACAGGAAGAATTATATACATTTGTATGTCGACTGATTGCACTTCGTAAAGCCTGTATGAAGCAGATAGCGAAAAAATCAGAAGACACGATGGGCAGAAGCGGAATCCCTCAGATTTCCTATCATGGGGAGGATGCGTGGCAGATGCCGGCAGGGCGTGCAAGCAGACAGCTTGGTGTATTCTATCATGAAGAAAGTACAGAGAAGGACTTTTATATTGCATATAATATGCACTGGCTTTCTCATTCATTTGCACTTCCTTCCCTTCCAAAAGGAATGGAATGGGTGTGTATGGCAGGGACAAAAGAAGGAGTCCTGGATGAAAAAGAAGCAGTTCCGGTAAAAGATAAGAAGGTTCAGCTGGAGGAGCGAACGATCAAAGTTTTTGTTGGAAGGCGGGCTAAAGAATGAAAATCTGGAAACATTTTTGCACCATAACACATCACAAATATCTGGTTATGAAGAACTGCTTTAAGGTAGGACTTTACAGACAGGGACTTTTGCATGATATGTCGAAGTACTCTCCGGCGGAGTTCTGGGTTGGGTGCAGGTATTTCCAGGGAAACCGGAGCCCGAATAACGCAGAAAGAGAAGAAAAGGGCTATTCTTCGGCATGGCTGCATCATAAAGGGCGCAATAAACATCATTATGAATACTGGATTGACTACGGACTGGAAGGGGAACCAATGCTTACCGGGATGAAGATGCCCAAAAAGTATGTGGTCGAGATGTTAATGGACCGGATCGCAGCATCCAAGATTTATATGAAAGATAAATATACGGATACGTCACCGCTTGAATATTATCTTCACGGTATTGCAGGGGACTGGATGCATAAGGATACCAGAGCACTTCTGGAAGAACTTCTCTATATGCTCGCGGCAGACGGGGAAGAGAAAACTTTTGATTATATCCGGAATACCGTGTTGAAAACGAGAGATTATTAGAAAAAGAGGATAAAAACATGGCAGATTTACCAAAGGATCCAATGATTCTTCTGAGTGTGGTCAATACAAAATTACGGGATTTTTATGCAGATCTGGATACTCTTTGCCAGGAGATGCAGATTGAGAAAAAAGAACTGACAGAGAAACTGGCATCCATTGATTATGAATATGATGCAGGGCTGAACCAGTTTGTATAGAGAGGTTAATAACATATGAATAATATTGATTTTGATGCAATAGATCTTACCAAAGAAGCTCCGGTCACTGAGCCGGAGAGACAGTACTATTACATTGCCAAAGCGCGGAAGTATGTAAGCGAAAAAGCACAGGAAATCGGAAGAGATCTGACTTTTTGCGTGACGACTTTCGGTTGTCAGATGAACGCTCGTGACTCCGAAAAGCTGGTCGGTGTTCTGGAACTGATCGGATACAAGGAAGAGCCGGATGAAGAGAAAGCAGACTTCGTTATCTACAACACCTGTACTGTCCGTGAAAATGCGAATCTGCGTGTTTACGGACGTCTGGGACAGCTTGGTGCAAAGAAGAAAAAGAATCCGCATATGTTCATCGGACTCTGCGGATGTATGATGCAGGAACCGACTGTTGTAGAGAAGATCAAGAAGAGCTATCGGTTTGTTGACCTGATCTTTGGAACTCACAATATTTATAAATTTGCAGAACTGATCGTGACAAGATTTGAATCTGAGAGAATGGTGATTGATATCTGGAAGGATACTGATAAGATTGTGGAGGATCTTCCGAGCGAACGTAAATTTTCCTTCAAATCCGGTGTTAACATCATGTTCGGATGTAACAATTTCTGCAGCTACTGTATCGTACCGTATGTGCGTGGACGTGAGAGAAGCCGTAATCCAAAAGATATCATTCGCGAGATTGAAGGACTTGTAGCAGATGGTGTGGTAGAAGTTATGCTCCTTGGTCAGAATGTAAACTCTTATGGAAAGAATCTGGAAGAACCGATGACATTTGCGCAGCTTCTTCAGGAGATTGAGAAGATTGAAGGATTGGAGAGAATCCGCTTTATGACTTCCCATCCAAAGGATTTATCAGATGAACTGATTGAGGTAATGGCACATTCCAAGAAAATCTGCAAGCATCTGCATCTTCCGGTTCAGTCAGGAAGCAGCAGGATCCTGCAGAAGATGAACCGCCATTACACCAAGGAGCATTATCTTGAGGTGGTAAGAAAGATCCGCGAAGCAGTGCCGGATATTTCCCTTACAACGGATATCATCGTCGGATTCCCTGGGGAGACAGAGGAAGATTTCCAGGATACTCTGGATATTGTAAGACAGGTGCGTTATGACAGTGCCTTTACTTTTATCTATTCCAAGAGAACAGGAACCCCTGCGGCAGCAATGGAAGATCAAGTTCCTGACGACGTGGTAAAAGACCGTTTTGATCGCCTTTTAAAAGAGGTGCAGCAGATTTCAGCGGAAGTATGCTCTGTACATCAGGGAACCACACAGGATGTGCTGGTAGAAAGTGTCAACGATCATGATCCGTCATTGGTGACAGGACGAATGAGCAACAACCTCCTGGTACATTTCCCGGGAGATGAAAGCATGATCGGTAAGATCGTGACAGTTTACTTAAAAGAGGCAAAAGGTTTCTATTATATGGGAGAACTCTGTAAATAAATCCAATGATTTGTGATAAAATCCAAAAGAAACGCTCATGCTATGTAAGAGATTTGCATAGTGAGGGCGTTTTTTATGGTGAAAAGAGTGAGTAAAAGGGTAAGTGAGATAGTCTTTCTGATAGCAGCAGGGGGAAGCATCTATTATCTGATCGAGATCTGGTTTCGTGGATTTTCTCATTGGACCATGTTTGTGCTTGGAGGAGTTACATTGACATTTTGTAGTTTTCAGGGCGAGGTAATGCACTGGTCTGAGCCGATGTGGATTCAGATTATCCGGGCAGTGCTTTTCCTGACATCCCTGGAATTCATGACGGGGATTATCTGTAATAAATGGCTGAAGATCGGGATCTGGGATTACCGAGATCAGCCGTTCCAACTGTGTGGTCAGATCTGTCTGCCATTTGTGGTGATGTTTTCAGGACTTTTATGCCTTGCGATCGTCCTTGGAGGAGTGGTGCTCTGGGGCGTATATGGGGAGGAAAAGCCGGAGTTTCATGTGTTGTAAAAGGGACTTAAGCATTTTTTTATATGTGAAAAATGACGAAATTAAGATGAAAAGAGTCGTGGGAAACCAAACTCTTTTCATCTTTTTTTGTGGATGTTTACAAAAATGAGCATAAATGCATTTTGTTAAATGTAAAATGTTGACAATTTTCGAAGAATTCAGTAAGATACAAGAAAGGTTCAAGATAAAAAACAAGTGAATATAATCATGGAAAAAGGAGGGAAGCAGGAAAAATCGGGGAAAATATAAACTGTTTTTATTGAATGAGAAGTATATGTTATTTGGAGGAAAAATAAAAATGAATCAATATGATGAAGCCTTAAAAAAGGAGACCGCGTTTTTAGGTCAGCCTAGGGGAGTGGGGACTCTCAGTTTTGTACAGCTTTGTTCATCTTTTTCAAGTTACGCAATGAGTGCTATAATGATCTATTACCTGTATGCAAATGCACCTGCAGGTCTTGGATTCGATAAAGCGGATGCAGCACAGTTGATTTCTTTATACGCAACTGTAGTCGGAATGACAACCATCATCGGAAGCTATGTCTGCGATCGTATCCTTGGATGTCGTAGGTCACTGCTTGTAGCCAGAGTTACCGGATTTATCGGTTATACTTTACTTGCATTTCCACTTGGGGTAGTAGGATATGCAGCAGCTATGGGATGTATGGTATTCGGTTCGCTCTTCGCAGGAAGATGTATCGAAACTCTGATCGGTAAATTCTATGATGAGAACGATGGAAGACGTGACAGTGCCTTCACAATTTCTTACGTAATTTCCAACATCGGTGCAGCAACTCCGGCTCTTGCGGGTGTAATTGCAGCGAAATGCGGATACCACGCAGCATTCGCATTAGCAGCAGTTCTCTCATTCTTAGGTACTGTTGCTTATATTGCTACTTACAAAAAATTCTTCGGAAATATCGGTTTGGAACCGGATGATCCGCTTCCGGCAGATAAGAAACGTTCTTTCGTTGTAAAAATGCTTATTGTTGTTGCTATCGTAGGAACAGCTTTAGCAGTTTCATTTGCAACAGGAAAGCTGAAAATATCTTCCTTTGCAAACGTAGTAAGTACTATTTCTATCTTTATCCCGCTTGCTTATCTTGTCTTCATCTACTCAAGCAAGAAGACAGAAAAGCATGAGAAAAAGAAAGTGCTTTGTCTGCTTCCGCCATTTATTTGTAATGCCGTTACACTTTTGATCTGGACACAGACAATTTCAATCCTTGCTATCTTCTATGAAGAAAAAGTAAACCGTGTGATCTTCGGAGTAGAAATTCCGGCAGCTTCCTTCCAGACAATCCCGGCAATCTTTGCGGTTTGCTTTGGTAGCTTCCTTACTATGCTTTGGACAAAACTTGGCAAGAAACAGCCATTCGGAACAACAAAGATGGGATTCGGAACGATTTTGTGGGGACTTGGCGCAATGATCATTGCACTCCTTTATATCATCTACCCAGGCGATGCAAAAGTAAATGCATGGTGGATCGTATTGTTCTATGCAGTACTGATGTTTGCTGAAGGATTTACATGCCCGATCGGATATTCGATCACAGCAGTAGCAGCGCCAAAAGCCTTTGTAACACAGATGATGACTGTATGGTCAATGTCTCAGTCAGTAGGAGCTGCTCTTAACATGATCCTCGTTAACTTCTATAAAGAAGGAAGCGAAGTGCCGTTCTTCATCGGAATCGGCGCGGTGGTAGCGATTCTGGGTGCAGTTGTACTTGTATTCAGCAAGAAGCTTGCAGAAGGAATGGGAATGGAAAGAGAAGCGTAGGAAGTTTCTCGAGAATAAATCAAATAAATGTCCTCTTAAAGAAGAAATAATAAAAAGTATCAAAAAAAGATCCTTGGCAGGCAGAGATGTCCGGCAAGGATTTTATAATTCTATAACATTTTGCAATAAAGGAGTGTCCTAAGTGCAAAAAGAGCAAGCCTGTGAGGCATAGTGGCTTTTCTTGGGTTTATGTGGAGAACGGGGAAGGAAATGTAATCGAAAAAGAGGAAATAAAAGTAAAGCTCTCTTCTATAATGACGGGAAAAGACAGTTATGTTATACTAAAAAACAAATGATTCAAGATTACTCTTTATCCACTAGAGATGAGGTGAAAGATGGCTAAAGTAAAAGAAAGCGGAATAGGAAGAATGATTTTTGATTTGCGAGTAAAATCAGAATACACATTAAACCAACTCGCTAAAGGTGTATGTTCTGTTTCAGAATTGTCGAAATTTGAATCGGATGAGATTATGTTAAACTTTTTTCAAATAGATAGATTATTTTCCAGACTTGGAAAAACACCTACAAAGCTTGAATACGTGCTTTCAAAAGAAGCTTATGAGATTTATAAACTCAGATATTACATAGAGAAAAATGTTGCAACTAGATCACTTAATAAGGCAAAGTATTATTTAAATGAATATGAAAGTTTGAAACAATCAAAAGAACCTCTGCACAGACAATTTATCGAGATGCAAAAGGCTCAAATTGC
This sequence comes from Coprococcus sp. AM11-30B, assembly GCF_027674365.1. NCBI lineage: Bacteria > Bacillati > Bacillota > Clostridia > Lachnospirales > Lachnospiraceae > Coprococcus > Coprococcus sp. AM11-30B. Next base: position 110,465 of record NZ_JAQDVB010000010.1, read on the forward strand.
ATGGATGGAAGAAAAAGATTTTAATGAAATAATAGATTTGTGTGAGCAGGCTATTCATAGAACAATATTTGATACAGATATACCAAAAAATCGTTCTCTGCTAAGTTCGGATGAACTTAATTTAATCTTGTTTTATTGGGAGATAAGTTACGAAGGAGGGAAAGGAAAAGCAACTAAAGAAATAAAAGATGTTTTAACATATTCGGAATATCATTTTGTAGATCATGAAGAATTAGCTCGAGTATATCCTTATGCTGCTTTGTTGGCAGCAAAATATCCTTCTTCTATTTTTAGCAATGATGAGATAGTACTTATTCTTAGAAAGGCAATAGAATTATTAAGAGATGAAGGAAAGCTATTTTTGTTGCCAGAGATTATTAAAGAATATGAAAAGTATAATAACATTATTACAGAAAAAAGTGATTTAACTCGATTCATAAATGCTAGAAAATCTTTGATTGAAATTGGGAAAATATACCAAATCAATTATAATAAATTGCGTTTATTTGAACAAATAAGCCGAGATTTTAAATTGGATTATGAAATAATACGTAAGAATAGAATTGCAGAAAAAATGTCACAAGAAAAAATGAGTGAAGAAGTTTGTACGAGAGAAACATTATCACGAATTGAGAGGGGCGTAACCTGTCCAACACAAAAAAATTTAGAAAAATTGTTATTGAAATTAAATCGCGAAGGAAGGAGAGTAGACACTGAGATTATAACTGATTTTAACGTGTTAGAAAAAAAGAAAAAATATTCAACATATGTTTATCGTTTAGAATATGATAAAGCGGATTTGATTTTAGAAGAATTAAAAGAAGATTTAGATCAAACAATTCTAAAAAATAAACAATACATTCTAGGTGAAGTACTCCGGAGAAAATTACGTGATGGAATTCTTTCATATGAAGAAGCTGTAATTCTTTTATATGAAATTTTAAATTTAACAGTAAATGTGGAAAATATTTTTGAGTATACACTTACCTCATATGAGATCAATTTATTAAATCAGATAGCCATCATATATTCAAAGAACGGAAATATCGATTTGGGAATTGGAATATATGAAGAAATATTGCGTAATCTTGATGAAAGTGAGTTAGAAGTGGTTTTTCGTATGCAGGATTGGGATTTGGTTATGTCTAATCAGGCTTCTTTTTTAGAAATAAATAATCAGCCTCAAAACGCAATAAAATTAACAAAAAATCGTATTAAAACATCCCTTGAAATAGGTAGAGGAATCGATCTTGGAAGGGCATTATCCACTATGGCGTGTGCCTTAGAGCAAGAGAATAAGGCAGAGTGTAAGTACTATTTTAATTTATCTGCTGATATTTTATTCTTAATGAAAAATTATAAAAGATATGAACTGATAATGAAATACTTAGATAGATAAACTTATAAGTTAATAAAAGTCTATGACATTTGTTGAAATAAATATTTTATCAGATATCGTAGAAAAATACATTATATAATGATAATTTAATTCTAACAAACAAAGGAGGAGGTGTATAAATATGGAAATTCTCAAGCAAAAGAATGATAATTTGATTGAAAGAATTAAACATGTTAACATGGCTACAAATGGAAATTGTGGACCAGGTGCTTGTGGTAATCAATGCAGAAACTAATAAGTAATAGAATGTGTGAGTTGGTTATTACTATATAATATGACTAAACTCACACATTTTATTAAAGCATATAGGAAAGCTACTATTTTGAAAATACAAAAATGAGGAATAAAAATGTACTATATAGTTGGATGTCTTGAAGAAAGA